>VXWH01000110.1 GCA_009836025.1 Synechococcus sp. SB0668_bin_13
CCGGCGCTGTTGCGCCTGCTGGGGCAGTTGGATCCGCCCGGGGAGGCGCCGGGGGCGCCGGCGGCGGGGGCTGCCCTGGACGCCATTGGCTGCCACCCCGGCGTGCGGCTGGTGGTTGCCGAGGTGGCGGGGGAGGTGGTCGGCTCCGTCATGCTGGCCGTCCTCCCCAACCTGAGTCATCACTCCATGCCCTTTGCCCAACTGGAGAACCTTATTGTGGATAAGGCCCACCGGGGGCGGGGGTTGGGTCGGGCGCTGATGGGGTGGTGTGCGGAGCAGGCGCGTGCGGCCGGCTGCTACAAGCTGCAGTTCCAGAGCCGCAACCACCGGAAGGCGTCCCACGGTTTCTACCGGCGTCTGGGCTACCAGGCGCTGACAGTGGGGTTCCGCAGGTACCTGCGGAGCACGCCGCCGCCGCTGGCTTAGCCTTCCCAAACCCGGCTTGATGCGCATGGATCAGGGAGGGGAAAGGCATGGCTAGAGGCTGCCCACGATTCCAACGGTTCCCTCACCCCTCCATATCCCCCACCTCCTTCAACGCCGCCGCCGTCAGCACCTCATGGCCGGTGGCGGTCACGGCCACGTCGTCTTCGATGCGGATGCCGATCCCTTGCCAGTTCTCGGGGATGGGGGGTTGGCCTTCCGGGACGGGCAGCCGGTTGCTCAGGTACAGCCCCGGTTCCACGGTGAGCACCATGCCGGGCTCCAGGGCGGTGTGGTGCTCACCCAGCCGGGAGGCCCCCACGTCGTGGACGTCCAGCCCCAGCCAGTGGCCGGTGCGGTGGGGATAGAGATGGCGGTAGCCATGGCCGGTGAGGATGGCCTCCCGGTCCCCTTGTAGAAGACCCAGTTCCAATAGCCCGTCCACCAGCACCGCCACGGCGGCGTTATGCACCTTGGCGGAACTGCTCCCCGGCTGCACGGCGGCGATGGCCTGGCGCTGGGCGGTGAGCACCAGTTCATACAGAGCCCGCTGCTCGCCGCTGAACCGGCCGTTGATGGGGAAGGTGCGGGTGATGTCGGCATTGTAGTAGTCCATGAGGCTGCAACCGGCATCGATGAGCAGCAGGTCCCCGTCCCGCAGCTGGTCCTGGTTGTTGGTGTAGTGGAGGATGCAGGCGTTGTCGCCCCCAGCCACGATGGAAGGGTAGGCGGGCTGCCGCGCCCCGGCGTTGCGGAAGCAGCCCTCCAGCAGAGCCTCGATCTGGTATTCCCCCATGCCGGCCCGGACGGCCTGGCGGGCCTGTTCATGGGCGGCGCAACTGATGCGGGCGGCTTCCCTCATGCGCTCCATCTCCCCGGGCTCCTTGCGGAGGCGCATGGCATGGATGGCGGCGCTCACGTCAAAGAGGCTGGCTGTGTGTCCCCCATGGCGCTGGCCCCGCTCCAGTTGTTGCGCCCAGACCCTCAACACCAGCGGCTCCACGTGGGGATGGCGACCCACCCGGAAGCCGATGCGGCCAGCGCCATGGAGATAACCGTCCAGCCGCTCCGCCAACTCCCCCAGGGGATGGGCAGCCTCGGCCCCGAAATGCTCCATGGCCCCTTCCACCCCCCAGCGCTGGCCGTTCCACACTTCAGCCGTGGGATCCCGTGGCTCCACAAACAACACGAAACGGGGATCCCGAGGGCCGCCGGCGCCGTGGCCACGGAGCACCGCCACGGCGTTGGCCTCGTCCAGGCCGCAGAGGTAGAAGAAGTCGCTGTCCTGGCGGAAGCGATGGTGAACGTCGGCGTGGTGGGTCACCAGGTGGGCGGCCGGCAGCACCACCGCTGCATCCGCCAGAGTGGCCAGGAGACGCCGGCGCCGGTGGGCAGGGGCGGAAAGATCCAAGGGAGAATTCAAAGCGTGCAGGTGTGGAGGGGAACGCTTAAATAAAAGTGTGTGACCAGTGCAGTGTGTGACCAGACCCGATTCATCCGCGGCGAGCGCAGGAGAGGGATGACCAGTCCGAGGTGGGGACGGTGAACGCCCTGAGCGGACTTCTCCTGCTGGCGGTGGTTCTCTTGCTGGGGTCCGCCTTCTGCTCCGGCAGTGAAGCAGCCATTATGACCACCACCCCCCTCCAGGTGCAGGACCTCTGCCGCCGTGCCGTGCCGGGGGCCAACAGCCTGAAACGCCTGCGGCTTCAGTTGGGGCGGACCCTGGCGGCCGTGGTGGTGATTAACAACATGTTCAACACCTTTGGCAGCATCATGCTGGGAAGTCTTGCCGGCTGGGTGATTGTGGAGCAACTGACGTTGCCGAACCAGTGGGTGGCGGTTTTTTCCACCCTGTTCACCTTGCTGGTGATTGTGGTGGGGGAAATCCTGCCCAAGGCCCTGGGGGCCCGCTTCAACGTGCAGGTGTCCCTGGTGGTTGCCCCCGTCCTGCTGCAGTTGACCCGGCTGCTGCTGCCGCTGGTGCTCGTTCTTGAGCGTCTGGTGCCGGCCCTGACGGCCCAGAGCACCCACGTCACCGATGAGGCGGAAATCCGTCTGCTGACCCGCCTGGGTCACCAGCAGGGGCGCATTGAAGCCGACGAGGCGGCCATGATCGGCAAGGTGTTCCAACTCAACGACCTGCGGGCCAGTGAGTTGATGGTGCCCCGGGTGGCGGCCCCCACCCTGGCGGGCTCGGAACGGTTGGCCGACGTGCAAGCCCTTCTCCTGGAGCGCAACGACCCCTGGTGGGTGATTCTGGGGGAAGCGGTGGACCACGTTCTGGGGGTGGCCAGCCGGGAGGCGCTGCTGGAGGCCCTGGCCCGGGGCCTTGGGGAGCGCTCCCTGGCGGAGCTCAGCGAGCCGGTGGTGTTTGTCCCGGAAATGATCCGTGCTGACCAACTGTTGATGGACTTCCGTCAGCACAGCAACCGGGTGCGGGTGGTGGTGGACGAGTTTGGCGGATTTGCCGGTGTGATCGGCGCCGATGCCGTTCTGGCCTGGCTGGCCGGCTGGCGTCCCCTCCCCCAGTCCCCATGACCATCACCGCGGCGGATGCTGGTGGCGCCGTGGCAGACCAGACGCTGGCCCTGCTGGAGCGCTGGCGGCGGCGGCTGGTGCTTTCCCCACGGGAGCACAGTCGGCTGGGGCCACACCTGCGGCTGGTGGATCGCCAACTGCAACGGCTGGCCCGGCGGCGCCCCCGTCTGGTGGTGTTCGGTCGGGTCGGGGTGGGCAAATCCAGTGTGCTCAACGCCCTGCTGCCCTCCCCATGCTTTGCCGTGGACGTGGCCCAT
Organism: Synechococcus sp. SB0668_bin_13; assembly: GCA_009836025.1. GTDB lineage: Bacteria > Cyanobacteriota > Cyanobacteriia > PCC-6307 > Cyanobiaceae > Synechococcus_B. The sequence continues at coordinate 3,219 of VXWH01000110.1, forward strand.
GGCTGCACACGCCGGCAGCAACAGGCCGAATGGCTCCCCCCCGCTCCCATTCCCGGCCTGCAGGCTGTGGACCTTGTGGACACTCCGGGGCTGGACGAGGTCCAGGGGTCAGCCCAGGGGCGTCTGGCCCGCCGCCTGGCCCTGGGGGCCGATCTGGTGCTGCTGGTGCTGGGCGGAGACGTCTCCGCCCCCGAGGCCACGGCCTTGATGGAGTTGCGCCGCTCTGGAAAACCCGTGCTGCTGGTGCTGAACCGCGCCGACACCTGGACACCGGCGGAACGCCGCCAATTGGTGGCCGCCATCGGTGGCCGGGTGCGGCAACTGCTGGGTGACGGGGCAATCCGTACCGCTCCCCTGATGATTGCCGCGGCCCCCCGCCAACCGCAACAACTCCCTGACGGCAGGATCCGCAGCGAGGCGACGCCCCCCCAGGTGCAGCCCCTCCAGGAGGCCTTGCTGCACCTGTGGCGCTCCGACGGCGCCCGCCTCCTGGCCCTCAACAGCCTGCAAGCTGCGAGCCGCTTCCAGCGGCTGCTCATGCGCTGCCGCCTCCAGCAGCGCCGCGCCCGGGCCCAGCAGTTGATTGGCCGCTACGCCGTCGCCAAGGCAGCGGGTCTGGCCGTGAATCCGGTCATGCTGGTGGATCTGGCGGGCGCCGCCACAGCCGATACGGGATTGATTGTGCAACTGGCCGATTTGTACGGCATCCCCCTCCCCGGGGCTGGTCCCCAGCGCCAGGCCCTGCTGCGACAACTGGGGACCAATCTGCTGTGGGTGGGGGGCGCCCAGTTGGGCCTGCAGGGGGCTTTGGGTCTCGTGAAACACCTGCTGCTGGCGGCAGCGCCGTTCACAGGAGGCCTCAGCCTGGCCCCCGCCGGTCCTGTGGCCTTGGCCCAGGCTACCCTTGCTGTGCATACCACCCGCCTCCTGGGGCGACTGACGGCCCACAGGCTGGTGGCGGCAGAAGCCTTGCGGTTGTCCCCGTCAGCCACCATGGCGCAGCGCCTGGTCCGGCAACGGCGTCCCCACGCCCCATGGCTGTGCTGGACCCAAGCCGAGGAGTTGCGTGGCCAGCCCTTTGCCCGGAAAGACGCGGCCCTGCTGCCATGAGCACCCGGTTTTCGCCGCCCGCCATGGCCCTCTTCGGCACCAGTGCCGATCCGCCAACCATTGGTCATCAGGCCATTCTGGCCGGTCTGGGCCAGCGCTACCCCATGGTGGCCACCTGGGCCAGCGACAATCCCTTGAAACGCCATGGCGCACCCCTGGCGGTCCGCCGCCAGTTGCTCCAGGTGGTTGTGGATGGGCTCAAGGCCCGGATGCCCCTGGCGCACCGCCTGGAGTTGCGGCAGGATTTCAGCAGCCGTCGCGCCCTGGACAGTATCCGGGCGGCCCGGGCCTGTTTCCCCACGGCCCGGCTGCTGTTTGTGGTGGGGGTGGATCTGCTGCCCCAGATCCCCAACTGGTACAAGGCCTCCGAGTTGCTGCGCTGCTGCTGTCTGGCTGTCGTTCCACGGAACAACGGGCCGGGACAGGAGCAGGCCATGGCACAGCTTCAGGCCGTCGGCGCCCGTCTGGAAGCGCTGCCGCTGCACATCCCACCTGTCGCCAGCTCCCAGATCCGCCAACGGCCCGATCCCGCCCTGGTTCCGAAGGAACTGTTGCCCCTGTTGGCGTCCCATGGGCTCTACGGGTTCACTGCCCATGACGTCCAGCCCCATGCTGCCCAGCAATGACCACCATGCCCAACACCAACCACGGTCTCGGCCCATCGGCGCCAAGGCGAGCGTGAACATGACGCTGAACCTCTGCATCGGCCTGGCGCAACTCAATCCTCTGGTGGGGGATCTGGAGGGCAACAGCCGTCAGGTGCTGGCGGCTGCCCGGCAGGCCGCAGCGGCCGGCGTCCAGGTGCTGGTAACGCCGGAGTTGGCGCTCTGGGGGTATCCCCCCCGGGACCTGCTGCTGTTGCCCAGCATGTTGCGGCGGCAGCAGCAGGTGCTGGATGCCCTGGCCCTGGCCTTGCCGGAGAATCTCCGGGTGCTGGTGGGTGTGGTGACCCCCTTGGCCGATGGAGGGGATTGCCCCCTCCACAACAGCGTCGCTCTGGTGGGGGACGGCGGCTGGCGGATGGTGGCCGCCAAGCGGCTCCTTCCCAGCTACGACGTGTTCGACGAGCGGCGCTACTTTCGTCCGGGCCGCCAGCCCTGCCTGGTGGAGATCCCCCTGGCGGGGCAGCCCCTGCGGCTGGCCATCACCATCTGCGAAGACCTCTGGGCGGATCCTCAGCGCCCCCGTCAGCCCACCTACGATTGTGATCCCGTCGCCGAGTTGGCGCCTCTGGCGCCGGACGTGATGGTGAATCTTTCCGCCTCCCCCTTTGCGGTGGGCAAGCAGACGCTGCGCCGGGAGTTGGCCACCGCTGCCGCTGCCCGTCTGGGCTGTCCGGTGGTTTATGTGAACCAGGTGGGGGGGAATGATGAACTGGTGTTTGACGGCAACAGCTTCGTGGTGGATCCCCAGGGCTCCGTTGCCCTGCAGTTGCCCTCAGCCCGTCCCGCCAGCCATTGGGTCCGTCTGGAATTGCCCCCCGGCCGGTTGTCCCATGGCGGGACGGCGCCCTCGACCGGGTCCCCCATGGCCGTCACGTCTCCCCAGGAGGACCTCTGGAGGGCGCTGGTGCTGGGGCTGGGGGACTATGCCCGCAAGTGCGGTTTCCGTTCAGCCGTGTTGGGGCTCAGTGGCGGTGTTGATTCCGCCCTTGTGGCCTGTGTGGCCGCTGCCGCCCTTGGCCCCCGGCAGTTGCGCGGCCTGCTGATGCCATCGGCTTTCAGTTCCCCTGGTTCCGTTGCCGATGCCCGGGCACTGGCCCGGTTGCTGGGCATGGCCACCACCACGGTGCCCATCACTCCCCTGATGGACACCTTTGCCCAGGCATTGCGCCCTGCCCTGGGGCAAGACCCTGACGGGTTGACGGCGGAAAACCTTCAGTCCCGCATTCGCGGCACCCTGCTCATGGCCATGGCCAATCAGGAAGGTCATCTGCTGTTGTCCACGGGCAACAAATCGGAGTTGGCGGTGGGCTATTGCACCCTCTACGGAGACATGAACGGTGGGCTGGCGGTGCTTGGCGATCTCTACAAAACCGATGTCTACCGTCTCTGCTACTGGCTCAACGGCCCTACGGCCCGGCAGCAGCGCCGTGGGGCGGGGTTGCCGACCCGGGGGCCGCTGGTTCCGGAGGTCATTCTCAACAAGCCCCCCAGCGCCGAGTTGCACCCCAACCAGAAGGACAGCGACTCCCTGCCGGATTACGCCGTTCTCGACCCCATCCTCAAGAAGCTGGTGGAGCAGCACCACACTCCGGACCAATTGATCGCGGCGGGGGATGATCCGACGCTGGTGCAGCGCATCTGGTCCCTGTTGCGCAGGGCCGAGTTCAAGCGGCGCCAGGCGCCGCCGGTGTTGAAGGTGAGTGGCCGGGCATTCGGGACGGGCTGGCGAATGCCCATTGCCACCTGCTGAGCGCCTCAGGCCGACACCTTTTCTGGCGCCTCTTCACCGGGAAGCCGGTTGTGCCGGTCCAGGTGTTGAAGCAGTTGGTGCAACATGGTCATCCTGGGCAGCGCCACCCCCTTGCCATGGGCTACGGCAAGGGGGTACCCGAGAATGGCGTCAAGTTCCAAGGGCATCTTGCGGTCGTAATCCCGCTTCATGCTGGTGACGTAGGGGGCCATGGTGGCTGTGCTGCGGAGCATCTGTTCCAGGTCTGCGGTGGGGATGGCCACCCCCTGGCTGGCTGCGGCCTGCCGGACCTCTTCCATCAACTCCCTGGCCAGGGCATGGATATGCGGGTCGGCCACCATCTCCGTTGTGGTGGCGGAGAGCACCACGGAGAGACCGTTGAACGGCACGTTCCAGAGCAGCTTCTTCCAGCGGGCGTAGCCCAGATCCGGGGCGAGGAAGGTCTGCACGTCAGCCTGGCGCCAGTGACTGGCCATGGTTTCCAGCAGAGGGGTCACCCCCTGGGGCTGATAACCGTCTCCATAGGCGCCGATGGTGAGGGAACCATAATCCTGGTGGTGGATTTCACCCGCTGCACCCCGGTGGGAACAGATAAAACAAAGTCCCCCGAGAACAACGCGGCCCGGGTGTACCAACCGGGCAAGTTGGGGTTCTACACCCAAACCGTTTTGCAGGGTCAGGAGAATGCCCTGGTCCGCCACCCATGGGGGCAGGAGATCCTTGAGTCGGTAGTTCTGTGTTGTTTTAAGAGCGATCAGTACAACATCACATACGGGAATTGTGGCTGGATCTGCGTGAGCATGAACGGGATACAGATGGAAATCACCATCTTTGGAATAGATCTTCAAGCCATGGCGCTGCACGTGGGCGTAGTCTTTGTGCAGCAGGAAGTGAACCTCCAGCCCGGAGCGTTGGAGTTTGGCTCCATAAAAGCCACCGATGGCCCCCGTTCCGATGACGGCATAGCGCATGTGTTGCCGCGGCACTGGAGACAACCTATCACCCGGGACCCTGTTGGAGACGGGGTGGCGGCAGGGATGACCGCTGACAGAAGCAACAGTGCCCCCAGCGCTGCAACTCCCCTTGGGGTGTGGGTATGTTACACCGAGGGCAGACGTCTTTCCCCATTTGGCCGCGGCTGGGGTGTTGGTCCCAACTCTGCTGTTGCTGTTGCTGGTCCAGGTCTGTCGGGGATTGGGGTGACCGCTGCTGCAGCCGCAATTCCGTGATGGCAAAGCCAGCCGCCTGCAAGCGCCCCAACAGTTGGTGACGGCTGTACTGAACCGCCTGGAGCCAATGGGATTGATCCACGGCCACCGTCAAGGTGCGCCCGTGGAGGCTGAGGGGACGGCAGCGCGCCGCCAGAGCGGGGCCAGCCCAGCGGGACCACTGCCGGCTCAGCCGGGCCATGGGGCGTGTCCAGTGCTGCTGCACCGTTTGCAGGCAATGGCCCAGTGTCTGGGGCGCCGCCCGCCGAATTGGCCTCAACACCTCTGCCGGCCGCACCCCCACCCCATCCCCAGGCCCGGATGCTCGCAGTCCGGATGCCTTCATGCCCACGCCCACAGTCACCAGCCACTCACGCAATTATCAGCACAACCACCCCCGAAATCCACATGCCTCCATCCACGTATCCAACTTGTGGCGGAGGGCAGTATGCTGTGTCGGAGCCGCAACTTGCGGGAAGCCTCCAGACTTCAGTGCTGAGGCCGCCAGCCCATGACCACCAACACGCCGCCCATCCACCCCGAGAAACCAGCCCAGGCAACAAACCCCGCCATGCATAGCGGTGACGGTCGCCACCCATGGGTGGAGCCCGCTGTTGTGATCGCGGCGATAGGTGTGGCGGTGACCATTATTGGTTTGTTGGTGTCCATCGCTTTGGGGATCTACGGTATGAACGTCCGCATCGACGGCATGAGCGTCCGTATCGACGATCTCGGGACCCGCATGGACACCCTTGAAACCCGCATCGATGACCTCGGCGCCAATCTCAACACCCGCATGGATGTGTTGGCTGCGGAGTTCAAGGCCGATATTCGAGACCTCAACACCCGCATGGACGACCTCAGGGCCAGTCTCAGTTCCCGCATGGACGACCTCAGCACGCGCATCGACGATCTCAGCGCCCGTATGGACGATCTCAGCGCCCGGCTCAGCACGCGCATGGAAACCCTGAGCAGCCGTATTGACAGGGTGTACCAACTCCTGCTACCCAAGCCGCCCCCAACCCCCACCTGACGCCTGCCCACCACCGGGCCAATCCTGCTAGGCTGCCTCTGATACAAGCCCACATTGCTGCCGCTGCCATCATGTCTTTCTTCTCACGACTTTGGCGACTGATGCGCGCCAATACCAACGACTTGATGAGCCGTGCGGAGGATCCCGCCAAGATCCTGGACCAGTCCCTGATGGACATGCAGGCGGAGTTGGTGAAACTACGCCAGGCGGTGGCCACGGCGGTGGCCAGCCAGAAGCGCATTGAACGCCAGGCCAGCCAGGCCCGTGTCCAGGCGGATCATTGGTATGGCCGCGCCCAGTTGGCCCTCAAAGGGGGCGATGAGGATTTAGCCCGCCAAGCCCTGTCCCAGCGCAAGACCCATGAGGAAACTGCCCAGGCCTTGAGCAGGCAGTTGGAATCCCAGGCGGGCCAAGTGGATGTTCTGAAGCGTAGTTTGCTGAAGTTGGAGGGCCAGATTGCCCAGGCCAAAACCAGGAAAGACACCCTCAAGGCCCGTGCTCAGGCGGCCCAGGCCCAGAAGCAGCTTGAGGGAGCCGTGAGCGGCATCAGCACGGATTCCGCCATGGCGGCCTTTGAGCGCATGGAGGAAAAGGTGGAGTCTCTGGAAGCGGAAACCGCAGCAATCGGGGAATTGGCAGGGGACAACCTGGAGGCTCGCTTTGAGGCCATGGAAGGGAGTGATGTGGACGATGAACTGGCTGCCCTGAAAGCCTCCTCCATGGCTCCTGCCCCGGCGCTACCCGTATTACCGGACAGCAATACTACGGCCAACCCCCGGCAAGAAGTCCAGGTGGAGCAAGTCCAGGTGGATGATGAACTGGCTGCCCTGCGCCGTTCCATGAATCTGCCCCCCCAACTAAATCCATAAACCTCCAGCATTCCCGCCTTCCCCCAATGGAGGACGGAAGCAACCGGTCATATTCCCTTTCTAACAGCTTTTCCCCTTGTAATCGCGCTTCCCTGCAAGACACGGTCACGTGCGGAACGGTTGACGGGGCTTGGCAATGGCGGTCACCTCGTGGGCGACCACCACGGGCTGCAGCCCGCTGGGTGTATCCAGCAGTTCCATCTGCCCCTCCACACGAACCCACTGGTCCTGTGGCGGCGTGGCATTTGCCGGCCACTGCACCGCCAGCCAGACCGGCGTGGCATCCGCCAGGCAGCAGCGCACCAGGAGTTGGGCCAGGTGGTGCTCCCCCGTAGCGGTCACCAGCACAAAACCCTCCACCTGCACTGGTTCGCCACGGAACAGTTGGGGCTGGGGCGTGCCCCGCAGCAGACGCACCCAGTCCACCAGGTCCCGCTGCTCCGGCGGCAAGGCAAAGCCCGCAGCCAAGCCATCCAACCGGGCGGGAGGACGATAACGCGCCAACGTGCTGAATGAGCTACGGGGTGGCGCCAGCACCATCAGCAGGCTTGTGCAGACCACCAACACCGCTGCCCGCCACGGGGTAGAGCGGCGCGGCGGGTCCACCACCAGCGCCGTCACACTCCAGACAAGAAGCATCAACCCAGCCCCAATCACCAGCCCGTGAAACACCGGGGCCATGAGCAGTTGAAGGCGACCACTGGACCAGCTATGCACCAGCGTGACCCCACAGCACAGAAGCGCCAGTGACGGCCAAGGCCAACGGGCCACGGCCCGTCGAACCACGGACCAGGGGGATGGGGGGCCAGGTTGGTTCATGGTTCAGAGCACGAGAAAATTGGTCCACTGTCCCGCCAGCAGGGCCAACACGCCACAGGCCAATGCCACAAAAACCATGGCCGAGCGGCAAAACACCGTGCCGTAGAGACCCAGGGACTTCACGTCGATCACCGGACCCAGAACCAGAAAGGCCAGCAATGCCCCCGGGGTAACCTGGGATGCAAAGCCCAGCGCCAGAAAGGCGTCCACGCTGCTGCATACGGAGATCACCACGGCCAGCACCATGAGAGCCAGCACCGAGAGGGTTGGAGCCTGACCAACGGCCAGCAGCCAGTCCCGAGGCAGGGTCGTTTGCAATAAGGCTGCAATTGCACAACCCAGAATCAACAGACCGGATAGCTTGACCAGCTCATCCATGCCGTGCAGCACACTGAGGCGCCATGATTTGCCCCGACCGGCTGACAGCAGCGGCAGCGCCGCAGGATCACGTGACCCAATCAAGCCAGCGGAGCGCTCCAGCAATGATCCCGCCCCGGCAGGTTGGTGAAAGCTGCGCTCCCGCAGCAGATTGGGCGTCAGGATGGTGGCATCCTGCTGGAGACGCAGGAGGGTAGCCACCACAAGCGCCATGGCCAGACCCGCTGCGGGGCGCGCCCAGAGCAACCAGGGTTGATCCGGAAATGCGGCCCAGGTGGAGGCCAGGACAATGGGATTCAGCACAGGGGCGGCAAAGAGAAATCCCATGGCCGTGGGGAGCGGGCTCCCGGATGCCACCAGTTGGCGCGCCACGGGCACGTTGCCGCACTCACACGCCGGCAGGGCAAAACCCATGGCGGCGCCCGTGAGGGGACCCAGCAGGGGATGATCCGGTAGGCACTGGAGCACCGGGCCAGTGGGAAGCCAGTGGCGGGCCGTGGTGGCCAACGCCACGCCAATGAGAAGAAACGGCATGGCCTCCAGAAACAGTGCCTGAAACACAGACCAACTCGTGGAAAGATGGTCAAGCACCATGACCCCACCTGTAAGCAGACCCGGTAGTAACCATGAAGGCATGGGGGAAGGCGCTTCTGCCTCCCAGGCCAGCAGCAGACGACGTCACGGGCGGGAGCGGTGAAGCCGGCTGGCGGCCAGAAGGAGCAGGGCCATGATGCCGTAGGCATAGGCCCATTCGGCCCCCACGCCCCAGCCCACGTTCAGGGCCGTATCGCCAGGGGTGAAGCGCCAGGCATGAATCACCCCGAACCAGGCC
>VXWH01000147.1 GCA_009836025.1 Synechococcus sp. SB0668_bin_13
TACTCGGAGAATCACCCTCTCCTGATTTCTACCACCTTCGAGACACATCCGGATTATCAAGACAAAATGGGAAAGATTTTTGCCGAGTGTCGCCGGGTGCTCAAGGGGGACGGGGTGATGACGTTGATGTTCACCCATAAGGCCACCGGCGCCTGGGATGCCCTCACCAAAGGGTTGATGGAGGCCGGTTTTGCCATCACCGCCTCATGGCCCATCAACACCGAAGCGGAGGGCTCCCTGCACATTAAGGACAAGTCCGCCGCCAACAGCACGGTGCTGCTGGTGTGTCGCCCGCGACCACCGCAGACCGTTGCCGATGGGGTGTACTACTGGGAAGATCTGGAGCCCCGCTTGAAGGCGGCCGTGCGGCGGCGCATCCAGCAGTTCCAGGCCGCCGGCATCCGCGGCGTGGATCTTTATCTCTCCTGCTTTGGGCCGGCGCTGGAGGAGTTTTCCCGCCATTGGCCCGTCAGGCGGGGCCAACCCAAACCCATGGACGACAAACCCCGTGGGGGCAGGCGGCGGGGACGGATCACCCCGGATGAGTCGGCAGACCGTGATCCCTACGCCGTCACCCCGGACGACGCTTTGGATGCCGCCCGGCGGGAGGTGAAGGCCTGGCGCATGGAAACGCTCACTTCCAGCCAGCGGCGCGGCGCGCTGGATCCCCTTAGCGAGTGGTTCGTGCTGGCCTGGGACGCCTTCGCTGCCCCCAAGTTCCCCTACGACGAGGCCTTGCGTCTGGCCCGGGTGGTGGGGCTGGATCTGGAGCGGGACGTGGTGGGGGTGCTGGCGGAGAAGAAGGCCAGCGACTTGATCCTCTGGGACAGCTCTACCCGGGCCGGCAAGGGCAAGCTGGGTGCCCCCGACGGCAGCCGCGCCTGGATTGACGCCCTGCATCATTTGGCCCACCGTGCCCGCACCACCGATCTCAATGCCGCCCAGCAACTGGTGAGCGACAACAACCTGGCCGACAGCGTGGATTTCCTCACCGCCCTGGAAGCGGTGCTGGAAGTGCTGCCCATCTCCGCCCGTTACGCCGGTTTTGAGCCGGTGAAGGCTGCTGTGCCCGCTGCATCCGACTTTGAAGCCCTGGAGAACTTGCGCCGGCTGATGTTTGCCGAGCAGGTGGCCACACCCAGACAACTGGAGTTGGTGATGGGGGAGGTGGCTGAACGATTGCCGTAGGGCGGTTAGTCAAAGTTCCAGTCCTCCCCGCTCCAAACAACGCTCCACAGTATCTATTGACCATACAGGAATACCGCTTCCCCAGAAGTCTTTGTCATGGGAGAAGATGCCACAGCCCAGATGCAATGCCAGAGCAACCACCTGCCAATCGTTAGTCTCCCTGGCATCACTGGCAAGTCGAGCCTGAGATGCTTCTTTTCTGTGCATGTGTTGATATGGAAATACAGTAATACGTTCTTTGAGAGAGGCAAAGAATCCCGCCAAACAGCCATATCAGTACCTTCTCTATGGGCAATCTCTGGTACGTTTTTATCAACTTCTTCCATAATAATCACAGGACAACAGATATCAATTTTTAACTTGAAATTTGGATGTTCCAAAACCCTCCATCTGCGAGGCCCGAAGACAGCGCCAATGATTATATTGGCATCAAGGATCAGCTTCCCTTGGGGATCCATCTTGACCATAAGAGGAAGAGGAAATGGCAAACGTCACCAATGTGCAACGGTTCGCCCGCTCTGCGAAGAATCAGGACCATGGGGTTGTCCTGAGCGCTCTGCGGTCTTCTTGCGGCTACGCTCGCGCTCCTCCCGTCTCAACTCTCGAAAGGCCTTCACTGCCCACTCTCCATCCAGGTCCAGCCCCAACCTCTTGCACTCGGCTTCCATCCGCTTTGTGATACGGGAAAAGTCGGACTCAGCAGGGGCCGGTGGGGATGGAGACATGGCGATGGTGGGTCAAGAATCCTCTCTGGCCATGAGTCTAGCAGTAGGACCCGTCAAGTTATCAAGCCGTGGGAACATTGACCATAGATCCGGTTGGCTGAGGGGTGACACCTGACCATGGCGGGGCTTGCTGATCATCCCTGGAAGCGACGCTTCAGCAGTTCCATGGAGAGCTTGCTGGAGGGTTTCTACAAGCCGGCCCTGATGGATGCGGTGCGCTATTGGCGCAGCACGGGCTACTTCACCAGCCGCGCCCTGCTCCAGGTGCTGGACGGGGTGGAGCAGCTTGTGGCCGCAACCCCGGATGGGCGCGGTCACGGTCAGATGCGGCTGATTACCGGCGTTTTCCTCAGCCGGCAGGACGTTGCCGCCGTTGCCGGAGGCGCGGCGGTGGAGCAGGTGCTGAGCGATCACCTGATGCAGGCGTTTCCGTTCCGGCACGTGCAACCGGGGGGCGAGGATGATGGGGCGCTGGGGGCTGAACTGCTGGCCTGGCTGGTGGACCACGGCCATTTGGAGATCCGTGTAGCGCTGCCCCTCCACAACGGGCTGGTGGCCAACGACGGCGCCATCTTCCACGCCAAGGAAGGCATCATTGAAGACCGCCATGGCCAGCGCCTGGCCTTCAGCGGCAGCGTCAATGAAACCCCCAACGGCTGGAGCAGCAACTACGAGTCCTTCACCACGTTCTGTTCCTGGAGCCCCGGTGGGGAGGAGGACGTTGACGATTTGGAGGACGGCTTTCTACGACTTTGGCAGAACCGGGATCATGGCGCCCGCACCTTCACCCTGCCCGATGCCGTCCGCCGGGAACTGGCCATTTTCCAGCCCGCGGAAGGGTTGCCCCGGCGCCTCAGGCTTCACGTCAAGATGCCACCGCCTGCTGAGAACCAGCCCGAAGGGATTTTTATTGCCCCACCAGACATTGACGAGCGCCGCCGCGTTGTGTGGAATTACGTGCTCCATAGCGCTACCAGCAACCTGCCCGGGTGCGAGCGCGTGGGGGAAGCCACCAGCGCCGTGGTTCCATGGCCTCACCAGCACAGGGCCTTTCAGCGGCTCTGGCAGGGCTGGCCGCCCCGGCTGCTGATTGCCGACGAGGTGGGTCTGGGTAAAACGGTTCAAGCCGGTCTGCTGCTGCGCCAGGCCTGGCTGAGCGGCAGGGCAAAACGCATCCTGGTGATGGCGCCGGCCTCCATCCTCAGGCAGTGGCAGCGGGAGCTGCGGGAGAAGTTCGCCCTCGACTGGCCCATCTACACGGGCAACTCCCTGGAGTGGCAAGCCACACCCTTGCGGCCCCACGGGGAATCCAAGCCGGTGGAGCGCTCCCAGTGGACGGTGGCGGCCCCCTGTGTGCTGGCCTCCAGCCATTTGCTGCGCCGCCGGGATCGCCAGCAGGAAGCGCTGGAGGCGCCGCCCTGGGATCTGGTGGTGCTGGACGAGGCCCACCACGTCCGCACCCGCCGAGAAGCCAGCGGCCGCGATTCCGAGCGCCGCCGGCCCAACACCATGATGCAGCTAATGCAACAACTGGGCTCCCACACCCAGGGGTTGCTGCTGCTCACCGCCACCCCCATGCAGGTGAGACCTCTGGAGGTGTGGGATCTGCTGGATTTGCTGGGCCTGCCTCAGCAATGGACGGAGGAGACCTTCACCCGCTTTTTCCAATGGGTGCAACAGGAGAACCCTGATGACGGCACGTTGGCTGCCCTGGCTGGGCTCTGGCAAGACACAGTCCACCAGTTTGGGGAGCTGCCAACTGCGGCCTTTCCTGAAGTCCTGAGGGAGTCGTCCCTCAAACGCCGCAAGGCATTACGCGCCCTGAAGGACTCCGACCCTCTCTCCCGCCGCGCCTTGGACGTGGAGCTGCGCTGTGCCGTGCTGGCGCTGGCCAAGTGCTGGACGCCGGTGCAGGGGCTCATCTCACGCCACAGCCGCAACCTGCTGCGGGCCTACCAGCAGCAGGGGGCCATGGATCTGGCCATCGGCCAAAGGCAGGTGGAGGATCGCTTCCTGGAGAGCAGTGCCCAAGAGCAGGCCCTCTACGACTCGGTGGAAGACTTCATCTCCAACCAGTACGCCAAGTACGCCGTGGCCAGCGCTCAGAAGAGGTCTGCCATGGGCTTTGTGATGACCATCTACCGGCGGCGGCTGGCCAGCAGTGTGGCGGCCCTGGTGGCCACCCTGGACAAACGCCTGAGTGGCCAGCGTCAACAACTGGACGAGGATGATGTGGCGGCCAGTGAGGGGGAGGAGATCGGCGGCGAGTTCACCGCCGATGGCGAGGCCGTGGAGTACGCCCTGCAGGAGGAGTTGCTGCGGGAGGAGTGCAATGCCATCAACGCACTACTGGAGCAGGCCCGGCCCCTGGTGGGGGGAGACAGCAAGTGGGCTGCCCTGCAACACGCCCTGGATGAGCTACAAAACCAGGGTTATCGCCAAGTGATTGTCTTCTCCCAATACACAGACACGGTGGAGACGCTCAAAGAACTGCTGGTGGCAGCAGGCCGCACCAGCCTGATGGCGTTCACCGGCCAGGGGGGCCAGATCTTCAGCAAGGGGGGAGCGTGGCAGCGCCTCAGCCGCGAAGCCACAAAAGAGCGCTTCCGTGCAGGGGCTGCCGCCGTTCTCCTCTGCACCGATGCCGCCGCCGAAGGGCTCAACTTCCAGTTCTGCGGCGCCTTGATCAACTACGACATGCCCTGGAACCCCATGCGGGTGGAGCAGCGCATCGGCCGCATTGACCGCATTGGCCAGGAATATCCCAAAATGCAGGTGATCAACCTCCACCTGGGGGGCACGGTGGAGACCGACGTCTACAAAGCCCTCAAGCAGCGCATCCGGATGTTTGAGCAGGTGGTGGGGACGCTGCAGCCGATTCTGGCCGAGGCTGCTTCTGCCGCCATTAGCCAAGCCGTCATCGTTGACCGCCAGCAGCGCCAGAAAGCTCGTGAAACTGCGGTGGCAAAGGTGCAGCAGGTGCCAGAGATCAGCGGGTTTGACATGGATGACGCACTACAAGATTTGAACGCCATCAAGCAGGCGGTCAACCAGTTGCAACCGTCCCCCCTGAACTTGCAAGACCTGGAGGCCATCCTTGAGCGCCCCGAACTCCTGCCGCCAGGCTGCGGCGCCCGCAAAATCGGCCAGCGGGACTTCGCCTGGACCCAGCCCGGCTTGCCACAAGAACTGCGGGTCACCTGTGACGGCGCCTACTACTACGACCACAGCGAAAGTTGTGAGTTGTGGGTTCCAGGCAGTCCTTTGTTTCCACAGCAGCGAGCCATGGAGCTGGCGGGAGGCGATGGGGAGAGCTGTTCCCGCCAGGACTTTCTAGAGGCCTTGCATGGATAGATAGGGCAGTGAGCGCTGCCCACGGGTCTCCCGTTCCGGTGCTCAGAACCGCACCCGGGGATCAATCCAGGCCACCACCACGTCCACCACTACGGTGACGGCCACCACCAGCGCAGCCACCACCACCACCACACCCTGAACAACGGGGTAGTCCCGCTGGCTGATGGCCTGTTGCAGCCGCAGGGCCACCCCTGGCCAGGAAAACGTCACCTCGATGAGCAGGGCGCCGCCGATGAGGGAGGCCACGGTGATGCCCCCCAGTGTCAACACGGGCAGCAGGGCGTTGGGGAGGGCATGGCGGGTGATGATGCGCCACTCCCTCAACCCGCGACTGCGGGCGGCTTCCACGTAGTCCGAGCGCAGGGCGCGGCGCAGGTTCAGCCGCAGCACCTTTTCAAAGATTCCACTCAGCAGCAGCCCCAACGTGAACGCGGGCAGGGCCAGGTGCCGCAGACTGGCCAGCAGGGCCGTGCCGTCCCCCGCCAGCAGCGCGTTGATCAGGTAGAAGCCGGTGGGTTGCTCCGGGGGGGACAGGGTGGCGGGGAAGCGCCCCCCCACCGGGAGCCAGTGGAGCCACACCGCAAAACACAGTTGCAGAACCATGGCGGCCCAGAAGGGGGGGAGGGCGTAGGTGCCGATGCCAAAGAGGCGCCCCGCCAGGTCCACGGACCCCTCCGGCTTGGCGGCGCCGCTAAATCCCACCGCCAGCCCCAGCAGGGCCCCCAGCAGCAGGCCCATGCATCCCAACTCGATGGTGGCCGGCAGACTGGCTCTGATGATCTGCCCCACCGCCTGCTGACTGGCCAGGGACGTGCCCAGGTGGCCACCGATGAGGTCTTGCAGATAGGTGAAGTACTGCACCGCCAACGGCTGGTTCAGGCCCAGTTGGACCCGCAGGGCCTCCCGGGCGGCCGGAGTGGCGCGAAGACCCAGCAATGCATCGACGGGATCCCCGGGGGCGACCCGCAGCAGCAGAAACACCAGGCTGGCAATGATCCAGAGCATGACGGGCGCCAGGGCCAGCCGTGCCGCCACGTAGCGGAGAAGATCCCGGCGCAGCACCATGAACGTGTTCAGGGACGTGTTGAGCGACCCAGGGCGTCGAGGCGCAGCCAGCCGGAGCCGTCATAGCCCAGGCCCGTCACGGACGCCTGGGACCAGACCCGGTTGCGGCCCTGCCAGACGGGAATGTAGGGCGCGCCCGCGGCGATGCGCTCCTGCAGGGCCACCAGGGTGTCCCGGCGCTGATCCGGCGGCTGGTTCTGCTGGTCCGCCAGAAGCCGGGCCGCCTCGTCGTCAAACCAGAACACGCCCCCGTAGACCGCGTCCCCTTCGGTGCAGACACTTCCCTCGTGCTCGTCACAGCCAATCATGGGCCGCAGGTAGTTCTCCGGGTCCAGAAAATCAGGGGCCCAGTCGTACATCACCATGGTGAAAGCCCCCTTGTCCAACTGGTCGTAGACGGTGGTGGACTCCAGCCCGTCAATCTCCATGGTGAGGCAATCCCCCAACTGCTCCGCCAGAAACTCCTGCCATGTGAGGGCCAGGAGTCCATCGGTGGGCACGTTGGAGCGGTAGGTGAAATCCACCGGCAGGGGGTTGCCCTGGCAGTAGCCGGCGGTGGTCAGCAGTTGCCGGGCCTGGTCAACGTCCAACGACGGCCATGTGGGCCGGGCTGCGGGGAACAGGTCCGGGATCAGACTGCGCAGGGGGGTGTTCAATCCCTGGCTGGCCCGCTCGCTCAGCAGGAACCGGGGCAGGGCATGGGCCAACGCCCGGCGCACCGCCACTTGATCCAGAGGGGGGCGGTCCGTGGCCAGGGCCAGCACCTCAATGGTTTGCGGCGGGCTGGAGGCGGTGGCAAAGCGGCCCGCCGCGGCGCCTTTTTCCAACTCCAACTGGTGCTCCGCCTCAAGGCTTGAGGAGAGCAGCACGTCCACCTCGCCGCTCTTCAGCGCCCCGAACAGGGCGGTGGAGTTCTCCAGACTCACCAGATCAAGGCGGGCACTGCGGGCCGGCTCGTCCCAGTAGTCGTCAAAACGCTCCAGACGGTGCTGGGTTCCGTCGGCGCTGCGGGACACCAGACGGTAAGGCCCCGTGCCCACAAAACCGTCCGCCGGCAAGCAGAGTCCGTCTGCGGTTTCATCCGCAGCGGCGCCATCGGGACATGGCCCGTAGGCACCGGCGGGCACCGGCGTGAGACCGGCAAAGCTGAGCAGGTTGCGGAAGGGGGCATAGGGCTTCTGCAGCGCCAACTCCAGCTCCAGAGGACCCGTAACCGTGATGGACTCCACATCATCCAGCAGGTAGCTGAGTGGTCCGCCCCCATCCCGGAACCGTTGGAGGCTGAAGGCCATGGCCTCCGCGTCCAGGGGGCTTCCATCGTGGAAGCGCACCCCGTCCCGCAGGGTGACAGTCACCCGCAGACCATCGGCGCTCACCTGGGGCGGTTCGGCCGCAAGGCGGGGGATCAAGGCCCCGCTTTCGCTCAGGGCATAGAGGGGATCCCCCAGCGCCCGAACCAGTTGCAAGGCGCGGGTCTGATAAGCCTTGGCGGGATCCAGGGAACCGATGGCCCCCTTGGTGCCCACCACCAGGTGATCCGGGGGGCGGGGCGGGGCACAGGCAGTCGCGCCCATCCCCAGGAGGCACGCCAGCAGCAGTGGCCAGGGTTGCTCATGCCTAGCCATGGGCGTCCACGATCCTCGTCTGCTGTTGACGGCGCTCAGGGGTTGGGCAGGCGAGGCCCACCATCACGTTGCCCAGGTCTTCCTCAAAGACGGGTGTGTTTTTTTCCTGTAGAGGCCATGGCCGCAGCCAGCAGCGGTTATGCAGGTTGTCAATGGCGATGACTTGATAGGTCTGCTCATCAAGTCGCAGTCGCACACAGTCGCCCTGGTTGATGACCATGACTACAAGGAACAGTGATTGCTGTATTCAGATTGCCACCAGGGTGGCCCTGAACGTGCCGGATAGAACACTTTTTTGGGTTTTTGCGTTCAGGTCCTGATTTCTTGACGAAGACTGGACGAAGAACGGGCTGTTTCCCGGCCCCCCTTAGAGGGTGCGCAGGCAACAGGCAACGGAGATCACGCTGTCCAGTTGCTCCAGGGCCGCCAGAGAGCGCCGGAAACGGGCCTCCTGCACCTGCTGGGTGACCACCACCACCTCGGCTTCTTCCGGGTTGTTGTCGACCTGGATAATGCTCCGGATGCTCACACCCTCCGCCCCGAAGCAGGCGCCGATTTGACCAATGACGCCAGGGTGGTCCTGAACTTTGAGGCGCACGTAGTTGCTGTGGCTGGTCAACTGGCCGTCCGCGAGGCGACACTGCCGCCAGCTTACGGCAGCCAGAAGCGGGTCAAGGCCGGCATGGCTGCCATGGGCCACCTCCCGGATGGCGGCGATGTTGAGCATATCCGCCACCACGGCGCTGGCCGTGGGCCCGGATCCTGCCCCAGGCCCGTAGAACATCACCTGTCCCACCGGCTCCCCTTCCACCAGCACGGCATTGTTGACGCCCTTCACCCCGGCGATGGGGTGATCCTTGGGCACCAACGTGGGATGAACATGGACGTCCAGCAGTTGGGTTCCGTCCCTGTCCTGTCCCAGGCGGGCTGCGGTGGCCAGTAGCTTGAGGGTGTAGCCCAGTTGATCGGCATAGGCCAGATCCGTGGCCTGCAGGTGGCGAATGCCTTCCGTGGGCACCTGCTGCCGCTGCACCAGCCCCCCATAGGCCAGCCCCGCCATGATGGTGATCTTGTCCGCAGCGTCATGGCCTTCCACGTCGGCCGTGGGGTCCGCCTCGGCATAGCCCAGGGCTTGCGCATCCGCCAGCACATGGGCAAACGCGGCCCCCTCGCTGCCCATGCGGGTGAGAATGTAGTTGGTGGTGCCGTTGATAATCCCGATAATCCGCTGAATCCGGTTGGCCCCCAGGGATTGCTTCAGAGGCTCGATGATGGGAATGCCACCCCCCACGGCAGCCTCCATGAGGACGTAGACGCCAGCCTGGGCTGCTGCAGCGTTGATCTCCACCCCATGGTGGGCGATGACCGCCTTGTTGGCGGTGACCACCGGCTTGCCCATGCCGATGGCCCGCAGGATGAGGCGGCGGGCCGGCTCCAGGCCCCCCAGCATCTCCACCACCACGTCAACGCCGGGATTATCCACCACCGCCTCCAGTTGATCGGTGAGGCTGCTAGGCGGGAGGGGAATGGCGCGGGGCTTCTTCAGGTTGCGCACCCCGATTTTCCGCAGCCGGAGTTGTTGCACAAGGGGTTGGCGTCCCTCCGGGTTGAGCAGGATCTCGGCCACACCTGTTCCCACGGTTCCGAGTCCAAGAAGTCCGACGCCAAGGCTCATTCGCTGTCCACCTGAATCCCCATCCTACGGTGAGACCAGGCGACCTTCCGGTCCTTCTTCGGATCTCATGGAGGGCAGTGTACCCTGGGCGGGGCAATCCAGCTCGCCTCCACGGCGGCCGGATCCGTGGGCCACAGCTGGGGCGGCGCCAGCGCCCGCCGTGGACCGAGAAAAAACCTTCCGGCCCAGGCAAACCCGTTCCACAACAGGCTTTCTCGTTGAGCCCTGTACTTGGTAATCGATTGGCATTCCCACCCTGCCGGTCATGTAGACTTATTAAAATTAAGGGACATTTGTTCTCGAATCACTCCCAAATAGTTATATGTGAAATCCAAATCCAATGCCCATCCAAATGCGTTGTACCTTAGTTCCGGTCTGGGTGTTTGCCCTCCTGTTCGGGGCTTGTGTCACGAGGGCCCCTGCCGCTGAGATCGTGCCAACGGTGACGATCACGAGCAGCACGGCGGGCGAGCCGGTGCCGGAAGGCACAAAAGTATATTTCACTTTGAAATTTGAGCCTCCTTTGCTGAAGGGAGCCTACGTGAAAATCAACGGAGATCACACTGGCGGCGGCGGACTCGGCAAGGAATTCTTTCCCTTTAAACCAGGCACGGCTTCGGCAAGAATCTGGCCCAGATTACATGAAGAAAGCATCCACGATTCCGATGGCGTGCATCAATACACGGCCACGCTGGCTCCTCCCCCCTGTGTTCTTGCTTTTAGCAGCGGAAACAAGTGCCTTCTCTCACAGTCGGATCGTTACCAGGTGGGCGAGCCGCGGTCGGCGACGATAACCGTATTGGACAACGACGGTCCGGTGCCTGTCGTGTCGTTTGCACGGTCCTCCCAGAGCGTGGGTGAGGATGTGGGCGCGTTCAATGTGGTGGTAAACCTGAGCCCGGCGCCCAAGACGCCTTTCACGTTGAAATACGGGCTTACGGGCACGGCAACGCATGGCACTGACTACAATATTGGCGGGACGGATGCTGCGGGAACCGTTTCGGTGCCCGCGGGCGCCACAAAGGTGAACATTCCGGTGTCGGTCATAGACAACGACGCGCAGGAAGGCGACAAGACCATCGTCCTGACGCTGACGGAGGACACGCCTTACAAGGTGGCCGGCTGGAAGAGCGCCACGATCTCCGTTATCGACGATGACAAGAGCGCGGCTGTCGCGGTCGAGTTGAGCATCCCGAAGGCCACGGTTAAAGAGAATGAACCGGACAAGACGGGGCAGATCCGCCTGGCGCTGAGCCGGGGTCTGGTATCGGGCGAGGCACTGGCGGTGCCGCTGGAGTTCACGGGCGGCGCGCCGGGGTCCGAGTTCACCCTGTCTCTGGAGGGAAGTCCGGCCGGGGTGAGTTTCGATTCGACCGGGAGCACGGTGACTTTCACCGGCCCGTCCGTCGGGAAGACCGCGACGGTTGCGACGCTGAGTCTCGCACCGGTGAAGGATGCAGATAACGAGCATAAAACGGTGACGGTCTCGATCCCGGCGCGGATTACGGGCACGGGTCTGGCGGGCGAGGTCACGGGGTCCCGTCGTGGCAGCAGCCGGATCCACATCCTGGAGCCCTTCCCGCTTGTAACGGTCACAAGCAATACGGCGGGTGCAGCGGTGCCGGAGGGCACACCAGTTGAGTTCACACTGAATTTCGATCCTCCTCCGCGGGAACGTACCTACATAACATTTCATATTGAGACTCCGAAGAATAACTACATGATTCAAGGATATATTTGGGCCGGGGCGGGGACGACTTCGACGATAATCTCGGCAAAGACTCCGGGCCTGAAGATAGGCATAGTCGGTCCCAGGGAAAAGAAGTTCCAGTACCCCCCTATTCCGCGGAGCGACTATGAAGGCATTATGAATTCGGAAGAGGATGTCCACGATCCCGATGGCGAGCACGAATGGAAGATCACCCTCAGAAGACAGAAAAGTTTCAACAGGTATGGGACGTATCGATTGGGCACCCCGTCCTCTGCAACGATGAAGGTGACCGACAACGACGGTCCTGTACAGAACAACGACGACCCTGCCCAGCAGAATGCCGAGCCCGTGCCGCCGGAGTTGAGCCTTTCCTCCGGCGTCGGCGGCACGGAAGGTGCGGAGGTGCTGTTCATGCTGTCGGCGGCCCCGGCGCCGCCGG
>VXWH01000045.1 GCA_009836025.1 Synechococcus sp. SB0668_bin_13
GGTGGAGGAGGCGACGGCGCCAGTTGCCCACCGTCTGGCTCAGCCCCACCCTTGGGGATCTCCAGATGGATGGCCTGCTCCTTTCCTAGCCTACCTCCTTCCAGGAGGATACAATAGCCACCGCCTGACGGAACTTCACCAAGTCACCTTGCATGTCCATCAATGCCTGGTCCAGGATCTTGGCGGGATCTTCAGTGCTGCTCAGTGGCACGGACCACCCGGGAAAGCCTTGAGATGAATGGCATGCCCATCGCAAGAGATGGTGCAAGGTCAGCAGGCCAGGGGGCCGCTTCCGTAAAAACACCACAGCATTCCAGTCTTTAGACGGAGATACGGCTGCCCCTGCAGCCTTGCGTCACAGAGTTGCAACAGGAAAGGCATTGATTCAACGCTCCATGTCGATGGGTTTTCTGTCTCGCCTTCACGGCCACTGCCCTGCCGGTGTGCCGCGCTGGGGCTGGGTGGCGGTGCAACTGGGGCTTTTCTTCCTGGCCAGCAGCGCTCTGCTTGGTGGGGCGCTACTGGTGGCTGGCCTGGTGGTGGTTACATGGCGCAAGGGGTTTGCGACCTATGGGAGCGATGGGCTGAACTGGGTGCTGCTGCTGGTGGCGGGGCTGCTGGTGGCGGCTGCCACCCAGGCGGTGAGCGGAGACCTGGCCTGGTGGGGCTTATTCAACTGGTTGCCGTTCTTCTGGGGATTCTGGGGTTGGCAAGCCTATCTGGACACCCCGGAAGCGCGGCGGCGTTGCAGTGGCTGGCTGGTGGCGGGGACGGTTCCCGTTCTGCTCACCGGTCTGGGGCAAATGGTCCTGGGTTGGCAGGGACCCTGGTCCATGGCAGGGGATCTGGTCATCTGGCACATGGATGCCGGCGGCAATCCCAATGGCCGCCTCTCTGGACTGTTTGACTACGCCACCATCACCGCCGCCTGGCTGGCCTTGACCTGGCCATTGCTGCTGGCCTGTTTACTGCGGCCCCCCTGGATCTGGCAGCAGCGGGCGCCGGTGCTGCTGCTGGTGGTGGCCCATGGCCTCTGCCTTTGGCTCACCGCATCCCGCAACGCCTGGGCCACTGCAGTGCTGGCGGTGCCGCTGGTTTTGGGGCCGGGGACATGGGCCTGGCTGCTCCCCCTGTTGCTGCTGGCCTTGCTGCCCGTGGTGCTGGCGGTGCTGCCCGGTGTTCCTGCAGGCCTGCAGGAGTTGGCACGTTCTGCGGTCCCTGATTCCCTCTGGCAGCGTCTTACGGACCAGGCGTTTGATCGGCCTGTGGCCACCACGCGCCTGAGCCAGTGGTCAGCCGCCAGCCAACTGGTGCTGGAGCGGCCCTGGCTGGGCTGGGGTGCGGCAGCCTTCGGGATGCTCTATTCCTTGCGCAGCGGATTTTCCCATGGACATCCCCACAACCTGCCGCTGGATCTGGGGCTCAGCTTTGGGGCGCCTGTGACGCTGCTGCTGCTGGCGGTGCCCCTCTGGGTGGTGCTGGCAGCGGTGCGCCATGGCATGGCCACAGCCAGCCCCACGGATCGCGGTTGGCTGGCGGCATTCCTGTTGCTGGCCAGCATCCATGCCACGGATTTGCCCTACTATGACGCACGCATCAATATGGCGGGCTGGTTTCTGCTGGCGGGGCTCCGGGCCTATGGTCTGGCGGCCTCTCAAAGGAGGGCCACCCTCACCGCAGACTCACCGGTGCAATGAGCGGCGGCGCCCAGATGGAGTGCTGTTTTTCCAACGCCAACTGACGTTCATAGATGGAGCGGCGATTGATGGCCCGGGCCAGCAGGTAACAACTGAGGGAGGCCACCAGCATGGGCTTCAGCAGCACAATCTGCTTGGTGAGGGCAAAGGTGATAAACGTGGCGGCAATGGGGGTTTGGGACGTGCCCGCCACAAAGCTGGCCATCCCTGCAAAGACAAAGCTGCTGGGGGCGTAGCCGGTGGTGGTTTGCAGCAGTTCGGAACCCACCAGGCCCACGGCGCCCCCCAGGATCAACATGGGGGCAAAGAGACCCCCCGGCGCACCTGACGCCGCCGCCAGTCCTGTGGTGAAAAACATGGCCACAAAAATGACCAGGTTGAATCCCAGGTCCGTGGTGCCGTCCCGCAGGTCCAGGGCCACCAGCTTTTTCAGGGCGGCTCCGTCAGCGAATTCCGCAGGCAGAGGCGCAAAGATCAGGCCCAACAGCAGGCCGCACAGGGCCATGCGCAGCACCGGCCGCGGACCAAACACCCGACTGCTCCAGCCCTGCATGGCAATCACATAACGGTTGTACAGTTCACTCAGCCCTGCAATCACCAGGCCCAGCAAAATCAGGTAGAGAACATCAATGGGCTGAAACGTGAAATCCGCCAGATCAAAGGTTCTGGTCACCTCCAGGCTCAGTGCCCGGGTGAAGCCCTGGTTTTTGCCGAAGCCAATCCAATTGAGCACGTCACCCCAGGTGTCGGCCGTGAAGGTGGTGAACAACACCAGCATCAGCACCACGGGCCGGGCGTTGTGGAGCAGTTCCTCAATGGCGTAGATGAACCCGCCGAGGGGGGCGTTAAACACGGCCGCAATGCCTGCACCGCCGCCCGCTGCCACAATCAGGCGCAGGAAGGAGCGGGGCGCCCTCAGGTTGGTGGCCATCTGACAGGCCACGGAGGCGCCCATCTGCACCGCCGGACCCTCCGGCCCCAGGGGAAAGCCACTGCCAATGGCCAGGATGCCCCCCAGAAGCTTCACCACCGCCACCCGGATGCTCATGGGCACCCGGTGCCCCTGGAGAAATTTCATCACCTGGGTAATGCCCGAGCCATGGGCAGCGGGCGCCAGATGTTTCACCACCAGCCCTGCCAGCAACCCGCCAAGGCCAGCGATGATGGGCAACACCAGCCAGGGAGTGGCGCGACCCAGCACAGGCTCCAACTGCTCCACCAGCCCCAGCCGCCAACCCACCACGCTGGTGATGCCGTTTTTCAGCAACACCGCGGTCCAGGCGGCCCCCAGTCCGGTGAGGAGCACCGTGGCCGCCACCGCCAGGGAGCGCTGCTGGAGCAGATTGCGGACTGTGGAGGCTTTGAGTGGTGTGCCAAACATGGTGCTGCTGCCAATTCAGGCCTCCACTTTTGCCATGGGGGCATCTTCCGCACGGCTGTCGCCGCCTTCCGCCCCCTCCGCAAAGCCGGGAATCCGATCAAAGTTCAGATAGCGGTAAAGCTCCGCCGCCAGGGGCTGGATTCTGGTGCTCACGATCCGATGGTATTCCGCCACGGTGGGAATCCGGCCCAGCACGGCGCAGGCGGCCGCCAGTTCGGCGCTCCCCAGATAGACCTGCGCCCCGTTGCCCAGGCGGTTATTGAAATTCCGGGTGCTGGTGGACACCACCGTGGTGTTGTCCTCAACCCGGGCCTGGTTGCCCATGCAGAGGGAACAACCCGGCATTTCCATGCGACAGCCCGCCGCGGCCATGGTGGCGTAGTGTCCTTCCTGCTTGAGCGTCTCCTCGTCCATGCGGGTGGGTGGGCAGACCCAGAGGCGAGCCTTCACCTTGTCCACGTCCTCCAGCACCTTGGCAGCGGCGCGGTAATGGCCGATGTTGGTCATGCAGGAGCCGATGAACACCTCCTGCACGGGATCACCAGCCACCGCGGAGAGGGGTTTGATGTTGTCCGGATCGTTGGGGCAGGCCAGGAGGGGTTCCGTGATGGTGTTGAGGTCAATGTCAATGGTTTCCCGGTAGACCGCACCGGCGTCGGCCCTGAGAAGCTGGGGATTGCTGAGCCAGTCCTCCATGGCGGCGATGCGTCGCGCAATGGTGCGGCCATCCTGGTAGCCCCGGGCCATCATGTTGTTCAGCAGGGCCACGTTGCTGCGCAGGTACTCCGTCACCGTGGCGATGGACAGGGCGATGGTGCAACCGGCACAGGAGCGCTCCGCGGTGGCATCGGTGAGTTCAAAGGCCTGCTCCAGCTTCAGGTCCGGCAAGCCCTCGATTTCCATGATCCGGCCGTTGAAGACGTTTTTCTTGTTGGTCTTGGCCACGGTGAGCAGTCCCTGCTGGATGGCCGCGTAGGGAATGGCGTTCACCACGTCCCGCAGGGTGATGCCCGGTTGCAACGCCCCGGAAAACCGCACCAGGACCGATTCCGGCAGATCCAGGGGCATCACCCCCAGGGCGGCGGCAAAGGCCACAATGCCGGAGCCGCCGGGGAAGGAAATGCCCAGGGGGAAACGGGTGTGGCTATCGCCGCCGGTGCCCACCGTATCCGGCAGCAACATGCGGTTGAGCCAACTGTGGATGATGCCGTCTCCCGGCCGCAGGGCCACCCCGCCCCGCTGGGCGAAGAAATCCGGCAACTCCTTCTGGGTCTGCAGGTCCACGGGCTTGGGGTAGGCGGCGGTGTGGCAGAAGCTCTGCATCACCAGATCGGCGGAGAAGCCCAGACAGGCCAGTTCCTTCATCTCGTCCCGGGTCATGGGACCGGTGGTGTCCTGGCTGCCCACGGTGGTGACCATGGGCTCGCAACTGGCGCCCGGCCGCACCCCTGGCAGGCCACAGGCCCGCCCCACCACCTTCTGGGCCAGGGTGAAGCCCGTTCCCTCATCCGCCGGCTGGCCGGGCCGGATGAAGAGTTCCGATGGGGGGAGGCCCAGGTGCCGGCGCACCTTATCGGTGAGGGCCCGGCCAATGAGCAGGGGGATCCGCCCCCCGGCGCGGATCTCGTCGGCCATGGTGGCGGGCTGCAGCGTGAAACGACTCACCACCGTCCCGCTGGCGATGTTGGTGATGGTCCCCTGCCACGGGCGAATCGCGATCACGTCGCCCGTGTTCAGTTGGCTCACGTCACACTCCAGGGGCAGTGCTCCGGAGTCCTCGGCGGTGTTGAAAAAGATGGGGGCGATCTTGCCGCCAAGAATGACGCCGCCGCGGTGCTTGTTGGGCACGTGGGGAGTGGCTTGGCCGATGTGCCACAGCAGGGAGTTGATGGCGGACTTGCGGGAGCTGCCCGTGCCCACCACGTCCCCCACGTAGGCCACGGGATGACCACGCTCCTTCAGTTGGGCGATGGTGGCCAGGGCCTGGGGGTCGCGCCGCTCCAGCATGACCAGGGCATGGAGAGGAATGTCCGGCCGGGTGGTGGCGTGGGTGGCGGGGGACAGGTCGTCGGTATTGGTTTCACCAGGCACCTTGAACACGGTGACGGTGAGTTCTTCCGGCAGCGGTGGTTTACCGGTGAACCATTCCCCCGCTGCCCAGGAGTCCACCACCCGGCGGGCCAAGGGATTGGTGGCGGCCCGCTCCAGCAGATCGTTATAGGCGTCGTACACCAGCAAGGTGCCGCTCAGCCCCGTGGCTGCACAGGCGGCGATGGCCTGATCCTGGCTCTCAAGGAGTTCCAGCAGGGCCGCCACGTTGTAGCCTCCCACCATGGTGCCCAGAAGCCGGGTGGCCGCCAACGGGGACACCAGGGGGCTGGTGGCCGCGCCTGTGGCCACGGCGCTCAGCCACGTGGCCTTCACGTAGGCCGCTTCATCCACACCTGGGGGAATCCGCTCCCGCAACAAGTCCAGCAGTGCATCCTCTTCCCCTGCTGGCGGATCCTGCAGCAATGCCGTCAGGGCCTGGGTTTGGGCGGCATTGAGAGGGAGGGGAGGAATGCCCAGGGCGTGCCGTTCAGCGGCAGCCTGACGGTAGGCAGCAAGCATGGGGGTTTTTGAGGCCTTCCTTAAAGCCTAGGGTCAGCCCCAGGTGCTGCCACCAGGTGCTGCAAAATCCGTTTCCGGTGGTTGGCGGTGATTGTCTGCCCCTTGGGGGCCACCCGATACCCATGGAGGCTGTACCCGGAGCCCGTGAAAAACCACACCCAGGGGAGATCCCACGCCTTCAGCAGGCGCTTCTTGATCTCTGCCACCAGCACTTCCGGCTTTCTGGGGAGGCCGCCCCCTTTCTCGGGGCTGGGCCAATCCCAATTGAGAGAACTACGTGCTGAGGCAGTCCCTGCGTGAATTTCCTCAGATTTTGGAAGGGGAAGGTCTTCCCAGCGTTCTTGCTCCCCGGCGGGGCCACGGCCCTGGCCACTTCCCCCCTTCCAACTGGTGGAGCCAAAGAGTGGGGAACCTCCCTTTTTGTGGCGATGGTGCCGTAGTCCAGTGCCTCAGAGAGTCTGAGCACCGCCAGCAGCCCCTGGTGATCTGTTTTCTCGGGGTCTAACGCATATGGGCGGGGAGGCCTTCACCCCCATGGGGCCAGGGGACGGTCCAATTCCAGGTACGGGAATCCGCCAACGGCCTGCTGAGAAAATCCTGGGCCAAACTATGGCCTGGGAAGTCTGCTAGCTACTATAGGATGCCCTGTTCCCCTTCATTGGGATATTTTCTTTTCTTGAAGAAATAAATTCTTTATTCTCTTCTTTCTCAGCAATCTCCTCCGCGTTTGGCTCTGTTGTTATGCAGAAAATCTTACCTGTATCTTTTGTTGCATGGATACTGGATATAATCTTAATGAATATCAGGGACTACAAGATCTTTACGCTATAAGTATCCTGGAAACACAAATCTCAGTCCAGCAAAATACTGGATTGTCTAAAACAATCGATCAAAAAAGAAGAAAAAACACTATTAACAGAGAAGTAATTCTTTATCCTTATTACTAGTTAGGTCATTTCTTCTGTGCTGTTTCAGGATTTTTAGCATACTATTCTTGCTCTCTTCTTCTTTTGGCGATAGCCTCTGTTGCGTCTGGAAGTTTTTGGTATGAAATCTTTGTTTCTCCTCCTGTTGCTTGGTTTACCTGGGGCATTACTCCTTGTATGGTATCAATAGCGGGTGCATTTTAGCAAGCATAAAAGTCGTAAAACCAAGGAGGCCCGCAGGTATGGAGAGGATTGAGAGGAGCTTTGCGGACCTTGAGTACGAGAGCAAGAAGCGTAGGACGGGGCGTGAGAAGCTTCTGTAGCGTATGGAGGTGCTGATACCGTGGGAGAGGACATGCTCTACGAGATTGAGAGCGTGCGCCGCTTTAGCGGCTTTCAAACAAGCGATCCACCTTCCCTTCCAACCTGCCCAGTGCTTGCTGCCAGCGGGCCTCCATGGCCTTGAGGGCTTCCTGCTGGCGGGTCTCACTGGCCCGCAGGTCTTCCCGTAGAACGTCGATCTGCGTGTTTAGTGCGTCAAACCCCCGGTTTTGCTGGGTCAGGAACAGTCCTGCCGCCACCAGGAGCACGGCTGGTGTTATCCATTGCTGCCACCACGGGACTGCCACCGGGACCGGGCCAGGGGTGGGGGCAGCGGCTGGAGCCGGGGCAGGTACAGAGGTGGCATGGCGGTTTGCAAGCTATTGGCCTGACGACGAGGCATGAATGAAAAGACGCTACATGATGACGATAAACGACTTCACGGACCACAAGTAAATGATGTCACAGATCACACGCCTTGTCTGTCCGACAATCTCACATGAGAGGATCATAAGGACAGTGTTAAATACTGGGATTTTAGGTGTGTGTCCAACGCTGTGGCCAGTCTCATTGAGAAGCAGGCTAAACGGTAGTGATAGAAGGCTTTCGTGATGTCGCCACACTGCTGTATGTACTGTGGCACTGCTATTGGCTGTATGTACTGTGGCACTGCTATTGGACAACGTGGCGGCAATTGCTCTGCTGTTCAGCCAGACCGCCCCGTGCTGGGCATCGTCCTTGATGGTCAGGTCAGCCTTGGCCCATTGCGGCCCGCTGGCTGGTTGCTGTTTCTGAGCAATGGCGGCCGGCGGTGGGCTTGCCATGCCCTGCTGCTGTTGCCCTGCTGCTGGCGTTGCCGGTAGGTTGCTGGCGGGTGGCAGGGCTTCCTCCCTACGTGGGGCCGTCTGGCGGATGGGAACAGCCTACCCCTAACGGTCCGGGGTAAAACCTTCTTCCCCACTGGATTTTGCCCGCTTAGTGGACCGGATTCCCCTAAGCCGGGGAGAACCGCTATCCCCGGGTGCGCTTGCCCTTCACCTGTTCCCGGTCCCTCTTTGCCCCCTTCCCCAGGAAGCTGGCAGTGAGCTTGCCGGGCATCGATGGCGCACCTTCCACCGTCTTGGCCCACCGGCCATAGCGCTTTCGTAGTTCGTCGGTGAATACCCATCCGCCGCCTGGCAGTTCTTCCCGCCGCCAGTCCATGAACGTCACGGGGGGCGGCGCCAGGCGGTTGTGCTGGTCCAGGGTCCATTCCGCCACGGCATCCGCCAGCCAGGGCAATCCCCCGCTTCATGCAGTCCTCGTTGACGTAGGGGATCCGTTCCCGGCGGTAGGCACAGTGTTGCCGATCCGTATCCCGTCCCCGTCGTACATCGACAGGAGTTGCCCCAGGTCTTGGGCCGCCGCACCACCGGCATACCGCCCGATGTTGCCCAGCACGGCCACCAGTTCATCCGGGCAGGCCAGCAGGGGAACCTTCCCGGCGGCGTGGTTCACCGACAGGTATTTGGCCAGGCCCCTCCTTTGTGCCGGTGTCCAGGGTCAGGACAGGCTCAATCTCGGGGCGGGGGTCTCCCTCCCCCTGGTGGGGCGCCCAAGGGCGTGGCCAGGGCACAGGGCGCATCCGCTGCACATCCCCCATAGCCCCGCCAGGGGGGTCCAGCACCAGCTTCCGCCGTAGCGGTGACTTCATGGAAGAAGGCACGCCCACCATGGCCACACGGTCTCCAGGTCAGCCGGAAGCTGAGGATGGAGCATAGGGACTTATCTTTGCCTACGTTTGAGCACGGCATCCAGGCATCATGGCGCGCACATCCAATCTCCACGTGGTCGAGACACGGCCACTTGTTGCCCCTGCCGTCCTGCTGGGTGATCTTCCCCTGTCGCCCCACGCTGCCCGGACGGTCCTGGAAGCTCGCCAGCGCGTCAAGGCCCTGTTGAGCGGTGAGGATCCCCGTTTGCTGGTGATTGTAGGCCCCTGCTCCGTCCATGACGTGGATGCAGCCCGGGAAGTGGCGGCTGTGCTGAAGCAGCTCCACGAGCGACACCGCCAGAGCCTGGAGGTGGTGATGCGGGTGTATTTCGAGAAGCCGCGCACCACGGTGGGTTGGAAGGGACTCATCAACGATCCCCACCTGGACCACAGCTTTGACATCAATACGGGTCTGCGCCTGGCCCGTAGCCTGCTGCTCCACCTGGCCGATCTGGGTCTCCCTGCGGCGACGGAACTGCTGGATCCGGTGGTGCCCCAGTACATCGCGGATCTGATCAGTTGGACAGCCATTGGCGCCCGCACCACGGAAAGCCAGACCCATCGGGAGATGGCTTCAGGCCTGTCCATGCCCATCGGCTTCAAAAACGGAACCGACGGCGCGGTGACCACAGCCATCAACGCCATGGTCTCGGCGGCGCGGCCCCACCATTTTCTGGGCATCAACACCCAGGGTCAGGCCTCCATCGTCTCCACCACCGGCAACCCGGACACCCACCTGGTGTTGCGGGGCGGCGCGGCAGGTCCCAACTACCACAAGGAGGACGTTGACGCCGCTGTGGCCACCCTGGATCGGGCCGGTTGCCGCCGTCGCCTCATGGTGGATTGCAGTCACGGCAACTCCTGCAAGGATTTCCACCGTCAGGAAGAGGTTCTGCTGTCCGTGGCCCAACAGGTGCGGGACGGTTCAACCCACATCCTCGGGGCGATGCTGGAAAGTCACCTGGTGGAGGGGAGCCAGAAAATCCCCCAGGACCTCTCCCAACTCACCTACGGCCAGAGCATTACCGATGCCTGCATCAATCTGGACACCACCTCCAGGTTGCTGGACGCCCTGGCGGCGGCGGTGCGTGACGCCACCATGCCCACCACGGCTGCGGCTCCTCTCTAAGGGCTGAGCCATTGGTTGAGGAGGGCAGCGGCCCCCAGGGGCAGCAGCAGGTTATCCGCCCCCAATACACTGATCTGCTCCAGAGCGGCCGCCACGCCCCCCAGCACCAGTAGTTGGGTGAGGCTCAGGTGCTCGCCAAACAGCATCCAGCCCACACCCGTGGCCACCAACGCCACGCAGGTGGTGCCCAGAAGGGATTTTCGTTGCCCCAGAACGCACCAACCGGGGGAGGGGTATGCCGGGCCCAGAATCCCTGCCAGCCCATCGCCAAAGGCCATCATGAGTCCAGCGGCCACCACAATGGCGGCGTGGTGAGGCCAGCCCCACCAGAGCAGCAGCAGAATGGATAACCCATAGGCCACGGTGCCGTAGCTGCGGCGGTTGACCGACTCCAGGCCCGGCAGCAGTCGGGTGCGCTGGTTCACGGCCACCAGGATTGTGGCCAGCACCGCGGCCGCCAGGGCAACGGTGCGGTTGATGTTGGTGGCCCAGGCCATGGGCAGCACCAGTCCGGCCCCCAGGTGAACAATTTTGCGACTCCACTCGGGCTGATCGGGGCGCCATTGACGCAGCAACCAGGCCATAGTGGCCAGCAGGGCCAGCCAGCCGGCAACGGCAACGATACCGAAAGCTTGCAGAGGCTCCACGGGAGAATGGTTCAGGCCGCCTTTTGCTGCACCGCGTACGCCTTGAGCTTCTTGATGGCGCGCTCCTGCAACTGCCGCACCCGTTCCCGGGACACCTTCAGGTCATGGCCGATGGCGGAGAGGGTCTGGGGCGTGTTCCCCTCCAGCCCGTAGCGCTGCCGCAGAACCCTTTGCTCCCGCTGATCCAACTGTGTCATCCAGTTCTCCAGGTTCTCCTTCTGCAAATGACGGTCCATCTCGTCGAGGGGCTCATGGTCCATGGCTTGCGCAATCAGTTCACCGATGGTGCTGCGGTCCTCGTCGCCACGGGCATGGGCATCAAGGGATGTGCAGGGCCGGCTTTGGGCCAGCAGTTCGTCCAGCTCCTCCAGGCTCATCTCCATGCGATGGGAGAGTTCCAGGCGGTTGGGTTGGCGCCCCAGCCGATGGGACAGGTCCCGGGTTACGCGGCGCAGCCTGGTGAGCCTCTCGCCGATGTGGATGGGCAGGCGAATGGCGCGGGACGTGTTGTCAATGGCGCGCACCATGCTTTGGCGGATCCACCAATAGGAATAGGTGGAGAACTTGTAGCCCATGCTGGGGTTAAACTTGTCCACAGCCCGTTCCAGACCGATGGTGCCTTCCTGAACCAGATCCAGCAACTCCAGTCCCTGATGCTGATATTTCTTGGCCACACTGAAGACAAGCCGTAAATTGGCGGCAATCATGCGGTTGCGGGCCCGCCTCCCCGCCTGAAAAATTTTTCTCTGCTCAACCGTCTGTTGCGCAGGAGGTACTGTCTCCACAAGGGTTTTCAGGGCTTGCACCTGATGAGCCAACTCGATTTCCTCGCGAGGGGTCAGCAGAGGCTCCTTGCCAATTCTGCTCAGGTACCAACCAATGGAGTCACCACCGAATCGCCCGCTGGCGTAAGTACCCATGTGCTTGGAAACGCCCATCGGTTGGTGCCTCTTTGATGTCTCCAAGTGGAGAACAATTGCTTGAGCTTATGCTGCCAACCACAGAGTTGACAATGAAACGTCTGTTTCAGTTTCATCTGTCCATCGTGGTGCTGCCCAGGGCGCTGACGATGGGACTTACATACCTATGTTGACCGCGCGCGCAGCCCGCCATTCGGCCATGGT
>VXWH01000184.1 GCA_009836025.1 Synechococcus sp. SB0668_bin_13
TGACACATGAACCACACTGAACAGCACTCATGTGACTAAAGGTCATAATCCTCAATCACAAATCCAAGTCCGGCTTGTCGAAACCCATGCCGAGGGCGGTAGTTGCCACCAGCGCCTTGACCCGGTTGTCCAGCAACGCTTCTCCAACTCCCCACAGCGGTTGTTTCCTGCCTGTCCCGTGTAGGCCTTCGCCTCGATTCCCCTGGATTGAAGCCATTCCGCCACCTGCTGCCCATCGTGGACGGTGAGCGTATAGATAATGCCGTGGCCAGTCAACTTGGGAACCTGCTCCGCAAGCCACGCCAACCGCTCCAACTGCCGAGGCAGACGTATTGTCTGAAGCAGGAGTGATGGACGGGCAAGATCCCCCCGTTGCACCACCAGGTTGGGACCAGGCACGTCACGCAGTTCCTCCATCACCCGGTTGTTGACGGTTGCAGTAGTTGCCAGCAGTCTGAGGTTGGGCGGCAGGTTCCTGATCGTGCGTCCGATCCGCCGGTAATCGGGCCGGGAGTCGTGTCCCCAGTCCGAGATGCAGTGGGCTTCGTCAATGACAAAGAGGGCGATGCGATCAGCGATCCGGGCCAGCACCTGCTCGCCAAAGCGCTGGTCTTTCAATCGCTCGGGCGTGATGAGCAGGATGTCCACCTCACCACGTCGCACCTGCTCTTCCACGCCCCTTCGATCTTGTTGGTTATCGGACAGCCTTGACCCCCATGCGCCCTGCGGCGGCAATCTGGTTCCGCATCAGCGCCAGCAGCGGGGAAATCAGCAGCGCAGGTCCGGCGCCTGATTCCCGCAGCAGTTTGGTGGCAATGAAGTAGACGAAGCTTTTGCCCCACCCTGTCTTCTGCACCACCAGGAACAGGGCAGCCGGTCGTTCTGTCTCCTCGCGCAGCAACGTCAGAGCGCGCCGGGATTGGCGCCTCATGAAGTGATTCCCCTGCCCACCCCACCGGGGCCGGTTAAGATCAGCAGGCGACTGAAGGGTTCGGCTGACTTCACGGCAGCATCAGTCGCCGATTGATGCCCGGATCTGGCGTTGGCATTCCCGTGCAACAGCAGGACTTCACCACACTCTGCGCAGTCTGCCATGAACTGGACCACCAAGTGGTGCCCAGTCGTTTTGTCAAGGCCCAGCAGACCGACGGCGCCACCATCCACATGGGTCTGCGCACCGTCAGCACCCACCGATGGCTGGAACTGAGCTGGGACGCGGCGGCGCCCCGCTTCCATCCCTGTCTGCCCCCACCCCGCCAGGGCGCCGGCAGCACCCTGGCCCAACAACTCCAGCACGGTCTGCGGGGACTGGCGCTGACGGCCCTGCGGCAGCCCCCTTGGGAGCGCATCGTGCAACTGGAGTTCGGCAAGCGACCGGAGGCCGTGGTGGAGCGCCGGGTGGTGCTGGAGTTGATGGGTCGTCACAGCAACCTGTTCCTCCTGGACGCCACGGACCGGATCATGGCCATGGGGCGGCAGGTGCAGCCCCGGCAGTCCCGTGTGCGCCCCCTGGGTTGTGGCGACCACTACAGTGCCCCGCCGCCTGCGCCCGGTCGTTTGCCGAATGGAGAGGAATCCCGCGCCAGTTGGCAGACACACCTGCAACTGGCGCCCCTCCCCCTGGCCCAGGCCCTCTGGCAGCGCTATGGCGGGATTAGCCCCAGCCTGGCCCGCCAACTTTGTCGTGCAGCCCGGGTTGACGCCACGGTCTGCGTCACAACCCTGACCACGGCCCAGTGGCAGGACCTTTATCAGCAGTGGCAACTCTGGCTGGCTGCCCTGGAGACCCGGCAGTTCCAGTTTCAGTTGGAGGGGGATCAGGGCTATCGGATGTGGCCAGCGCCGCCGGCTGCCCAGGGCAGTTCCAGTCCCACGGATGGACCGGACCAGAGCGTGGGTCTTGCCCTGGCGGCATTCCATGGTCGCCATCTCCACCATGCCCGGATGCAGCGGCGCCACCAGCGCCTGGTGCAGGCTTTGCGCAAGGCCATGGCGGGGGAACAGCGGCTGCGGGAGGATGTTCAACAACGCTTGGCCGCTGTGGCGGACCACGCTATCCTGCAGCGCCAGGCAGATCGGCTGATGTGCTGCCCGGATCTCCAGCACGGTGGGCTTGCCACCCTGTTGGCGGCAGATCCCATGGGAGGACCTGGGGAGTCCGTTCCCCTGGATCCGGGAAAAACCATTCTGGCCAATGCGCAGCGGCTCTACCGGAAGGCGCGCAAGCTGCGCCGGTCCCGCCAGGCGCTGGAACCACGGCTGGGCCTGCATCGCCAGCGCCTGGCGCGGCTGGAGTCAACCCACGACCAGTTCCTGCTGCACTGGAGCATCGCCCCTCCCGATCAGCAACAGGCTCTCCTGGAGGGGCTGGAGGATGAACTGCGTGAACTGGGCCTGGCCCCCTCCCGCGTTGTGACTTCTCCAGGCAGAACAACCGTTTCCCAGCCCCTCCAGTTGCGCAGCCCCGGCGGCCTGCGACTGCTGGTGGGGCGCAACAACCGACAGAACGACCGCATCAGCATCCAGGAGGCGCGCCGTGGTGACCTCTGGTTTCACGCCCAGGAAATCCCTGGCAGCCACGTGGTGCTCAAAGCCAGTGAAGCCACAGGGGCGGCCGAGGAGGACGTGCAAACCGCTGCGGACCTGGCGGCTTATTTCAGTCGGGCACGGGGCAACAGCGCCGTTGCGGTGGTGAGCACCGAGACCCGCCATCTGCAACGGATTCCTGGCGCCGGCCCGGGGGTGGTGCGCTTCCGCGAAAGCCGTGTGCTCTGGGGGCATCCGGATGCAGCGGCGCCCCTGCTCCAAAGCAAGGATCCCTAACCTTGGTGGAGGCGACAACCGTTGCACCTGTCCACACAGCTTCCCCTCAAGACGCAGTCTGTGCCCCCATCCGAGTTCCCCGATGAGGTGGAAATGCCCCTGTTGGGCCACCTTGACGAGTTGCGTAACCGCTTGCTGCGCAGCCTGCTGGCCATTGTCACCTGCGCGGGGCTGTGTCTGATGGGGGTGCGCCCGCTGGTGCGCCTTCTGGAGCAGCCTGCCCAGGGAATTCGTTTTCTGCAGTTGGCCCCAGGGGAATTCCTGTTTGTGTCCTTGAAGGTGGCGGGATATGGGGGCTTGGCCCTGAGTTTGCCCTATCTGGTCTATGAAGCGCTCCAATTTATCCTGCCAGGCCTGAACCGGTCTGAACGCCGCCTGGTGGTGCCTGCTGTGGCTGCCTCCACGGTGCTGTTCCTGGTGGGCATCACCTTTGCCTGGTGGACCCTGGTACCGGCCGCACTGCGTTTTCTGGTGGCCTACGGCGCGGATGTGGTGGAGCCCCTCTGGTCCATTGAGCGCTACCTGGACTTTGTCCTGCTGCTGCTGCTGGCCACGGGCCTGGCCTTTCAGTTGCCTGTGTTGCAGGTGCTGCTGGGTGTGTTCGGTCTGGTGGACGCGGTCACCATGTTGCGCTCCTGGCGCTGGGTCGTGATGGGCTCGGCCCTGGCCGGCGCCGTGCTGACACCCTCCACGGATCCCATCACCATGGTGCTCCTCAGCGGCGCCATCACCCTTCTCTTCCTGCTGGGTGTGGGTCTGGTGGCCCTGGTGCGCTGGCGTCGCCCGCAGGCCGGTTGATTGCCCCTGGCCGTTGTGACCATGACGGCTATTGCAACGGCAGGCTGAGGGCTTTGCCCAGGCGCGGCCGGTCGGTTGTGGTGCGCAGCCATGTGCGCACTGCCTCCCCCTTGTCCATCTGGTTAATGGTCTGCACCACGTCCGCCAGTCGGGCGAGGTAGGTGGGTTCGTCCAGGGGGAAGGACATCTGCTCCAGGTAGCCCCACATGATGTGCAGGTAGATGCGCCGTTGCCTCTGAATCAGGTGGACGTCGTAGGACGCGCCCCAGCGTTGCTGGAGCAGAGTGCGAACTTCAGTGACGGTGAGTGGGCCGGCAGCCATGACCAGTCTTTTTTGCAAAACGCCACAGTCCTGTGGTGACTGTCGCCAATGACGCCGGCCCCATCTTCATAATGCAGAGGCCAAGGTCTAAAATGCTACAGCCAGCGTGGATCCCCAACGTCCTGGGGCACCAAAGACCATTCTCTCCCGCAGCAGATGACACAACTCCAGGCCAGTGACGTTCCCGACATGGGGCGCCGCCAATTCATGAACCTGCTCATGTTTGGCGCCGCCACAGGCGTGGCCCTCGGCGCTCTTTACCCTGTAGTCGGCTACTTTATTCCCCCCAAGCCAGGGGGAAGCGGCGGTGGCACAACCGCCAAGGACGCGCTGGGCAACGACGTGACCGCCAGTGGCTGGCTGGCCAGTCACCCGGAGGGGGACCGCAGCCTGGTGCAGGGCCTCAAGGGGGACCCCACCTATCTTCTGGTGAAGGGGGAAGCGACCCTGGCCGGCTTTGGCGTCAATGCCGTGTGTACCCACCTGGGTTGCGTGGTTCCCTGGAATGCGGGCAAGAACCGCTTCATCTGCCCCTGCCACGGGTCTCAGTACGATGAAAACGGCAAGGTGGTGCGTGGCCCGGCGCCCCTCTCCCTGGCGTTGGCCCACGTGGAGGAGGACAACGACGTGGTCTTCCTCAAGCCGTGGACAGAAACAGACTTCCGCACCGGTGATTCCCCCTGGTGGGCCTGACGTTTCAAGAATCATCCGCCACCCACCGTGTACCCAACCTTCATGCATCCCCTACGCGCTCTGGTCGTCGGCCTCCTTCTGGCTTGCCTGACCCTCTTTGTTCAACCTGGCGCCGCCCAGGCATACCCCTTCTGGGCCCAGCAAGTTGCGCCGGAGACCCCGCGGGAAGCCACCGGCAAGCTGGTGTGCGCCAACTGCCACCTGGCCCAGAAACCCGTTCAGGTGGAGGTGCCCCAGGCGGTGTTTCCCGATACGGTCTTCAAGGCCACCGTGGAGGTTCCCTACGAGACCGGCAGTCTGGAACTGGCTGCCGACGGGAGCCAGGTTCCCCTGCAAGTGGGGGCAGTGTTGATGCTGCCGGAGGGGTTTCACCTGGCGCCGGAGGACCGCATCTCCGAAGAGCTGAAGGAGGAGATGGAGGGGATCTACTACAGCACCTACAACGACAGTTCAGACAACGTTATTCTTGTGGGTCCGCTGCCCGGCGATCAGCATCGGGAACTTGTCTTCCCCGTGCTTTCCCCCAACCCGGCTGAAGACAGCGCGATCACCTTCGGCAAGTATGCCGTTCATGTGGGCGGCAATCGCGGACGGGGCCAACTCTACCCCACCGGTGAGAGAAGCAACAACGGGGTCTGGACAGCAGAGGTGGCGGGGGAGATCACCGGCATTGACGACAACGAGGACGGTAGCCATGTGGTCCATATCGCAACGGATGCCGAGACTGTCGTAGATGCCCCCATTCCCGCGGGCCTGGAGGTGATCGTTGCTCCCGGAGAGACGGTTGCCGCAGGCGCCGCCTTGACCAACGACCCCAACCAGGGGGGCTTCGGGCAAAGGGATACGGAGATCGTGCTGCAGAGCCCGTGGCGTATTCTGTGGATGTTGGCCTTCTTCACCCTGGTGCTGGCCACACAAATCTTCTTTGTGCTCAAGAAACGGCAAGTGGAGCGGGTACAAGCCGCCGGACAGCTTTAAGACCAAGACTCCGGGAGGGAAGACCGTTCATCCATGGGACCACCTGACGTGTTGGGTCTGGTTTTTCAATCACCAGGTCCAATGATTCCCCATACGCCTCTGCGCTGGTACGGGGTGCTGATTGCCCTGGCTGTGGTCATTGGCCTCACCATCTCCACCAGACTGGCCCGCTGGCGTGGTCTTGATCCCTTGCTGATCTCGGATCTGCTGCCGGTGCTGGCCATTGCCGCCGTGGTGGCTGCCCGCATCTATTACGTGGCTTTTGAATGGGAGCGCTACCACGGCGCCTGGACACCGCTGTTCGGGATAATCCCCATCCCGCGTGCCTTCGCCGTTTGGGAAGGGGGCATCGCCATCCATGGGGCCATGGTGGGGGGGCTTCTGGCGGTGTGGGTGTTTTCCCGTCTCCGCCGTCAACCCTTCTGGGATCTTCTGGATGTTCTGGCGCCGTCCCTGGCCCTGGGGCAAGCCATTGGCCGCTGGGGCAACTTCTTCAATTCGGAAGCGTTTGGCCTGCCTGTGCCGGCGGATTTTCCCGTCAGCGTCAGGATTCCACCCAGCCTGGTGGATCCCCAGGTGCTGCTCAGCAGCCCCGGGGCCAGTCATTTCCATGCCACGTTTTTCTATGAGTCCCTCTGGAACCTGGCCGTCTTTGGCGTGCTGATGGGCCTGCTGCTGCGCTGCCGTCGCGGTGGGCTCAAACTGCCGGCCGGGGCGCTGACCTGTATCTATGCCATTGCCTACAGCCTGGGACGCTTCTGGATTGAAGGGCTGCGCACCGATCCCCTCTGTCTGTTCTCCAGTCCCCCCTTCTGTGAAGGGGGCCTGCGCATTGCCCAGATGGTGAGCTTGGTCATGGTTGTGCTGGGCAGTCTGGGGCTGGCCTGGCTCTATGGCCTGCGGCGCCCCTTGCCGGGCTCGGGGCCAACCTCTTGAACACCACGGCACAACCACCAGGGTCTGTGGCCATTGTGGGGGCTGGTCCCGGCGCCCCCGACCTGCTCACCCTGCGGGCCCATCAACGCATCAGGGAGGCCCAGGCGCTCATCTGGGCGGATTCCCTCGTCTCCCCTGCTGTTGCCGCCCTGGCCCCTGCGGACTGCCCACGGATTTCCACCCGCAGCCTCACCCTGGAGGCGGTGATGAAGGTGACGCTGGAGCAGGTCCGGGCCGGCAAGCGGGTGGTGCGCCTCCATGACGGAGATCCTTGCCTCTACGGCGCTCTCCATGAGCAGATCTGCCGCCTGGGGGAGGCCGGTGTGGAGGTGGAGGTGGTGCCTGGGGTCAGTGCCTACCAGGCCACGGCAGCGGCCCTGGGCCAGGCGCTCACCATCCCCGGCGTGGTGCAAACCGTTGTGCTGACCCGTGCTGCGGGCCGCACCGGCACCCCTGAACGGGAGGCGCTCAAGCAGGTTGCGGCCCTGCAGGCCAGCCTTTGCCTGTATCTCTCGGCCCGCCATGTGGAGGCTGTTCAGGAGGAGTTGCTGCTCCACTACCCCGCTGACACCCCTGTGGCCATTGCCTTCCGCGTCAGTTGGCCGGATGAGCGGCTCCTGCTCACCACCCTCGCTGCCATGGCCGCCACAACCACGGAGCACAAGCTGATCCGCACCACCCTGTATCTGGTGAGCCCTGCCCTGGCGGCAAGCCCAGGCTATCGCTCACGGCTCTATGCACCCGGCCACACCCATCTCTTTCGAGGGGGACATGGCCAGAACGCTTCCCGATGAGAAATACGCTCAAACAGTTGCTCGGTGGAATCTTGACGGATGTAGCCTTGAAGGAGTCTTGCAGAGAGCCATTGAGCCCACCGCTACCCCTTCAGATCAACCGGATCCACGGTGGTGATGCCCTTCAGCTTGTGCCGGATGTACCCGACGGCAGTGTTGACTTGATTGTCTGCGATGGGCCGTATGGGGCCAGAGCCATGCCTGGGATCAAATCCCCAATATCCAGGAATTCAACCTGAGGCTAATTCGTATGTTTTCAGCGAAGCTGAAAGAGGGTGGCCCCTTATATCTGTTTGGCAAGCCAGACAGTCTGGACTTTATTGATTATCGCCCCTATCTTACATTACGTTCGCGAATTGTATGGTTCCAGCCAAGCCGCCTTAGTCAAGGTAGAATTAACTACACCAATAATTATGACATCGTTTGTTATCTCACCAAAGGTCGCCATTCTCGCGCCTTCAATTTGGATGACATACGTGTTCCTCAGTTGGTAGAGCTAGAGCATCGTAGACGATGCGAGAAAGTTCCTTCTGTAAGTAATGGTAAATTTTCTAAAACCAAGTTCAATCAAAAAGGTAAAAATCCTGGCAATGTTTGGGGTGACATCAAACAATTAACTTATAAGTCTCACGAGTTAATCAACCAAATGACTCTAAACACTATTCAAAAGCCAGAAAAGCTGATAGAAAGATTAATCAAGTCAAGCTCTCTGCCCAATGATTTGGTATTAGATCCTTTCTGTGGCACGGGAACATGTCCCGTTGTGTGCAAGCGTTTGGGACGTAATTTTATTGCCATAGAAAGCGATCATGACCTTATTGCTGCTGCCAATGCCCGACTAGAGCGCACAATAAGTCACGTCAGAACGCCTGGAAAAATCGACTTTTCCCCAACTGAAAAACCTGCTGACCCATGCAATCCCTCTCCACAATTGACTTTCTCATGGTAAGGCAGCATCTTGTGGGGAAGATTGTCCGATTTTTCGAGATGTCCTTTACCGAATCACCTTTCTAAATCCCAACTATGTCACAGAACATCAGGCGGCAAATCATTGAGCTTGTACTCAAGGCAGCTACACTTGCAGAGTCGATTGGCATTGAAAATCTGGTACAGCCTGGTTTGGTTAAAGAAATAATTATAGCTGACATATTAGGACATGAGTTGATCTCATCTAAGCGAGATGCAGATGCCCATGCTTTTGGAAATCCAAATGAAAAATATGAATATCTTTGCTGTAAAGAAGGTGGCAGTTTCCAGTTTGACCGCATGTTCAAAGAACCAAAAGAGAAGCGAGAGAAAGGGATGACCATGAATCTGATACTTGTTAGGGAAACACTGGAAAACATCAAAACATGTCCTTTTACATCATTCCCACGTTTCCTCGCGTCATTCTCGCGAAAGCGGGAATTCGTATCCAGTGCCAACACTTCACAGCTCCCATAGCCATACCCAATCCATCTCTTTCGAGGGGGCAATCGTGGTGGCTGTGCCCATCGATCAGAGACCTAATAATCACTGCTGCATAACTGCGCAAAAAGTCGCCCAGCCTCCTGGGGGCTCAGTTGACGGCGGGGAGCGTGACCATCCAGGGAGCGGATGGGGCGGCAACTGATGCTGTTGAGGAGAAGGCCGCCGCCATCCAGCAGGGTTTGGCGGCTAACGGGTGCCTCATGACTGGTGGGGTGTTGCAGGAGTTGACCCCGCATGATGCCGGGCAGGCAGCCCTGATCCAGGCCCGGCGTCAGCCAGTTCATTTCCCGCTGAACCCAGAGGTTGGCGGCTGTAGCACAGGAGTATTGGCCTGTGGAGCTGAGGAGCAAGGCGTCATCGGCAGCAGCCATCCCGGCTTCGCGCCGGGCAATGACAGCGTCGGTGTAGTTCAGGGTTTTGCAACGGCTGCTGGCGCAGTCCCCGTGCCGGCGCACCAGACGGCTGGTGATCACGTCCACCGGCGCAAAGCACGGCGTGACGGCATGGAGCTGAAGCCAGAGGCGCGGTTGTTGGGGTTGGGGAAGCGCCAGGCCCCGCTCACCTGAGCCACGGCTGACGGTGATCCGTAGCGCTGCCTGGCCACTGGAGGAGCCCAAACACCGGAAGCCTTCCGCCGCCAGGGCCTGAATCCGGGCGACGTCCGGTTCGGGCGCCAAGCCCAGCAAGGCGCAGCCCCGCTGCAGCCGCTGCCAATGTTGTGGCCATAACACAGGGCCATCGGAACGCCACAGCAGGGTTTCAAATACTCCATCCGCCAGGTTCAAACCCCGGTCATCCAGGGGCACGGCCAAGCGCTGCGGCTGGTCCCATCTTCCCGCAAGCCAGGCCAGGCTTTCGGCAGGGGATCCACTCACGGCACGGGCTGCAGCAACTGGAGCAGGGGGGCCATTTTGAGGCGCATTTCCCGGACCTCTTCGGCTGGGTCCGAATCGTAGACAATGCCACAGCCGGCGTGGGCCCGCAAGCGACAGCCCTTCTGGATCACGCTGCGGATCATGATATTGCTATCCAGGCTGCCATCCAGGCCCAGCCAGAACAGGGAGCCGCAATAGGGTCCCCGGGGCACAGGTTCCAGTTCCGCCAGCCGCTGGCATGCCCTCACCTTGGGCGCCCCTGTGATGGAGCCGCCGGGCCAGGCATTGCGCAGCAGGTCCAGGGCGTCGCGGTCGGCCCGCAACCGGCCGGTGACGACGGAGGTGAGATGGTGAACCTGCCGATAGCTCTCCAGCCCCGCCAGAGTGGGCACGGTAATGGTGCCAGGACGGCAGACACGGCCCAGGTCGTTGCGCAGCAGGTCCGCAATCATGATGTTTTCAGCGCGATCCTTGCTGCTGGTGATCAACTCCACCGCCAGGGCTGCATCTTGCGCCGGGTCCTGATGACGGGCGCGGGTCCCCTTGATGGGCCGGGTTTCCACCCGGCCATCGCCACACACCCGGAGAAAACGTTCGGGGGACGCCGAGAGCAGGGCATGTTCACCACGAATTACGAGACCTGCAAAGGGTGCCGGGCTCCTCCGGCGCAGACGGCCGTAGAGCCG
Source organism: Synechococcus sp. SB0668_bin_13 (assembly GCA_009836025.1). Lineage (GTDB taxonomy): Bacteria > Cyanobacteriota > Cyanobacteriia > PCC-6307 > Cyanobiaceae > Synechococcus_B. Next base: position 10,376 of record VXWH01000184.1, read on the forward strand.
CAGGGGGTCAGGCGGCTGGGGCAGAAGCGCTTCACAGCAGCAACTCAGATTGGCCTGGAAAATGTCCCCTGCCCCGATCCGCTCTTTGAGCCGCACCACTTGCCGGGCAAATTCCGAGGCACTGGTGTGCCACGCCCAAGCGCCCTGAAGCGGCTCCGGCTTCTCCGGGTCGGGGGGCGGCGGCCCGGTCCAGAGTTCCACAAGCGTGTCCTGCCGCCGGGCGGCGAGAGCGGCGCGGCGCTCCCATCCCGCACCCGTAAATCCATGGCTGACGGCAAGCACCCGCCGCTCCAGTAGATCAAAGCAGAGCAGGGGGTCGTGAAGTCCGGCCCAGAGGAGGGGCTGATCCGGCCGCTGCCATGGCGGGTGGCGCTCCAGCCATGCGCCCGCTTCAAAGCTGAGCCAGCCCATCCACCCACCCATGAAGGGAGGTTCGGTGGAAGGGGGATCCCAGTTCCCGCGCTCCGGCATGGCCTGCCGCAGGAGGGTGAAAGGATCGTCTGCATGGGAGGGAGAGCAGCCATGCTCCGGCGAGGGCCAACTTTGGCAACAGAACTGGCGGATGGGGGCCGTACCCAGAAACGACCAACGGCTGACGTCAGCCTGATGGCGACAGGCGCCCGGTTCCGCGGAGAGATGGGTGTCCAGCAACACAAGGCCGTCACGCCCCCGGCGCCTGGACAAGAGCTGGGCGGCGGCATAGGGTTCCCGCCATGGCAGTGTGCGCACCAGGGGGAGAGGCACGGCGCTCTCACGTGTTTGGTGGGGAACCACCTTGGACCATCAAGTCTAGCGCCATGCAGATTAGATCATACCTTTGGTTTGGACAAAGGCTTCCGTGTTGCGGCGCACCTTACCCAACTCCGCGCCAAACCCTCCCGGCTCCAGCGCCGGGCCTTGTTGGTGCTGGCCCGTGCTCACGCTGACGGAGGCGGCCTTCACTCCTCACGTGATCACCATGAAGCGGGGATTGGGGTGGTGGATGCGCAACCAACAACTGATCAAGTGGCGACGGGACGCTATAGCTCAGCGTTATTGAATATTTTGGATTTAACAGTCCAGGAGATATAGTCGGGAATGGTACGACGATCACAAAGGATGGGATGGGAATCAATTGCCTTCAGTAGCGTTCTCTTGCGGAACCTCTGAGAAAGGCAGTTATGTGCCAGGGTAGAGTGAGTTTGCGATTGTA
>VXWH01000115.1 GCA_009836025.1 Synechococcus sp. SB0668_bin_13
GGCCTGGGGCATAGCCGCCACGCTGGCCCGGCACTGCCCTGGTCCATCGTCTCTCTGCCTGGCGGCAACCACACGGGCAAAGCCAAGGGCAACACGCCACCTTCCCCGTCCCTACCCCCATCCACACCACCTCTACCCCTCCTGAACCCTTATCCAGGATTGGGGTTGGATAAAAAGCCCTTGACGAGACTTGAACTCGTGACCTCTCCCTTACCAAGGGAGTGCTCTACCGCTGAGCTACAAGGGCGCATGGGCCGGGTTGGATTTGAACCAACGTAGGCAGAGCCAGCGGATTTACAGTCCGCCCCCATTAACCACTCGGGCACCGACCCGTGCCACAGCTTCCCAGTTTAGCAGGTCAGGCGCCCCGGCCACCCAACCCTACGCCCGATTCCACGTCAGGCATGGCGCCTCTCACCATCCTTGGGGTGGGACCAGGGGACCCGGACCTGATCACCGTGGCGGCCCTCAAGGCACTGCGCCAGGCCCGCACCGTGGCCTATCCCGTTGCCGAGCCAGGGGGCGAGGGTATGGCGGCGCGAATTGCCGCCCCATGGCTTCAGCCTGAACAGCGGCATCTCCCCCTCCACCTCCCCATGACCACTGCCGCAGCGCCTTGTCGGCGGGCCTGGCGGTGTGCTGCCCGGCAGTTGCTGCAGGCGGTGGCGGAGCACCCGCCGGTGGCGCTGTTGTGTGAAGGGGATGTCTCCCTCTATGCCTCCGCCAGTTATGTGGCCCTCCAACTGCAAAAGATGGCCAACCCCCAATTGAGGGTGCGCATGATTCCAGGCGTGACGGCCATGGCCGCCGCCGCCGCCGCGTCCCATTGGCCCCTGGTTCTCCAGAGGCAGCAACTGCTCGTCGCGCCGGCGCCGGACACCTCCGCAGCCCTGGATGCCCTGTTGGCCAAGGCAGAGGTGCTGGCAGTCCACAAGGTGGGTCAGCGCTGGACCTGGCTGCGGGAGGCCCTCAAGCAGCGCGGCCTCCTCCACCAGGCCCTGGTGGCCGAGCGGGTGGGTTGGCCGGATCAGCGCCTCGTCCCTGCGGCGGAGCTTCCCCCTGGGGTATGTTCCTACTTCTCCCTGGTGCTGGTGCGTCAAGCCTGGCCCCCGGTGCTGCCACAGGATCCGGGGGACGCTGGCGCCGCCGGCTAAGGACGACATCGGTTTTCATGGTGGCTTCCCCTGTGGCGTGTGTGCCGTCTTCAACCTCCTTCCGCTGTGGCCCCCCATGGCTCCCGCGCCACCCGCCGGCTCTGGTCCGGGCTTGTCTGTTGCGGGGGCTGGCCCTGATGCCCCTCAGCGGTATCGGCTTCTACCTGGGCATTGTCTATGGGGATCGTCTCAGCGGCCTTGCCCTGGGGTATGGCTTTACGGTGGCTGCCGTCATGGGCGTTGTTAGCCGCTGGGTGGCGGGGCGTTCCCTGGATAGCGGCCTCCACTGGCGCCACCTGTTGGCCGGGAGTGGTCTGCTCATGGCAGCCGGCATGGTGCAGTTGCGGAACGTCAGTGACTGGCCTGCACTGCTCACGGGCATGGCCCTGCAGGGCTTCGGCCTGGGCCTGTTCTGGCCTGCAGCGGAGATCGCCGTGGCCCAGACCCATGGCCCTGTTACCCTGGGCAAGGCGTTTACCCTGGCCCGTTTCTGCGAGGCTGTCGGGTCGGCCCTCGGTGTACTGGGCACCGCGGCATTCACCATGGTGGGTCGGCCCTCCTGGGCCTTTCTTACTGCCGCTGCCCTGCTGCTCGCTCTGGCTGTGGCGGCTCTGCGGAGCACCGGCATGCTTGGCTGTCAGACGGTCTCCGGCGGTCAGGCGTTCCCACAAAGACGCCAGGGCAGCTATAAGACCCTGGCCAGGGTGTCGGGCCTGCCTGCCGTGCTGCTGATCAGCATCATGGCCACCACAATCATCATTCTGCAGCAAAGCGCCCTGCCCCTGGATCTGGTGCGCGGCAGCTTGGGACGGCCCGCCCTCGATCCTGTGATCGGCAACCTGGTGGTGGCTGTGCAGTTGGTGTTGTTGATGGTGATGCAGCTCCCCGTGGGCCGTCTGGTGAGCCGTTGGCCCACTAGCACTGGTCTGCGCTGGTCCTTGTGGGCCTTTGCCGGTGGTCAGGCCCTGATGATCCTGTCCTGCTTGCCCATGGCCCCGGGTCTGTGGCTGGTGATGGGCGCCCAGGCGCTCACTGCCGCAGGCACCGCCGCCTTCCTGCCCACCGCCAGCACCGCCTGTCTGGAGCGGACCCCCGCCGCTCTGCAAGGCCGGGCCATGGCGGCCTATTCCGAGTGCTGGGGCATCAGCGCCGTGGTGGCCCCACCTGTGGCGGGGTGGCTGCTGGAGATGCAGGGCCATGGCGTGGGTCTGTGGCTGCTGCTCACCACCCTGTGCCTCGCCGCCAGCCGCCTGAAACCAGGTCAGCCGGTTTCAGCGATTGAACAATAATTCAAGACGTCCGGGCGATTCCTGATGTCAGACACGGAGAGTTCCTACCTGCCCTGGAAGCGTCAAGTAGGGACACGGCCACCCATCGCCGGTGTCCTCTCGGGGAACTGGTCCTGGTGCATGCACTGGGGGCCTACCTCATAGTGAGGTGGTGTGTGCCTGCATATTGACCGGGATCCACTTTTTTGCATTCACCATTATCTAAGGTCCACCATCCGTCAACAAGTTGATCGTCAAATTCTATTATTACCACCTTTGTCCTATCCTGTAATGGATCGCACGGCGCATGTTCAATACAATAAGCAGAGTTGGAGCAATATACGCCAATTTAAGGCTAGTCAGTCATCAAGCCCACATCCTTCCAGAAATGAAATTGATATAAGGTGTAGTGATTTCCAGCAGCAGCCCTGGTGTTATCTGGCGGTGTTCCCGCTGGAGAGACAGGCCCTCTTGTTGGGCACCCTGTAGATCCCGCCAGGGGGCACCCGTACGGACTCTACAGAACACGGCTTCGAGAAGCAGACGGTTATCTGCCAGGTAACGCCATGATCCGTGGCCTTGCCCGGCGGCAGCAAGGGCAGGCCGGAACGATTTGCCCACGCTGCCGCTGCGCCCTGCCGTACGGCAGCGGGCAATGCCAACCATGTGACCGTAACCCGCCTCACCTGTCGACGGATCCCATGATCACGTCAATGGAGCCCAGGATGGCCATGATGTCCGCCACCTTCACCCCCTTGAGCAGGTGGGGAAGGATCTGCAGATTGTTGAAGTCCGGGGCGCGGATCTTCCACCGCCATGGGGTGACGTCGTTGTTGCCGATGAGAAAGATGCCCAGCTCCCCCTTGCCGGTTTCCACCCGGGCATAGAGCTCGCCGTTGGGGATCCTGAAGGTGGGCGCCACCTTCTTGGCCAGGTACTGGTAGTCGAAGTCGTACCACCGGCTCTTGCGCCCCTCCTGCAGGCGGCGCGCCTCCAGGTTTTCCGTGGGGCCACCGGGGATGGCGCGGCAGGCCTGGCGCAGGATTTTCAACGATTCCCGCATCTCCTGGATCCGCACCCGGTAGCGGGCAAAGCAGTCCCCCTCCTCGGCGGTGGCCACCTCCCAGTCAAAGTCGTCGTAGCACTCGTAACGGTCTACCTTGCGCAGATCCCAGCAGACCCCCGAGGCCCGCAACATGGGGCCGGAGAGGCTCCAGTTGATGGCCTCCTCCCGGCTGATGGTCCCCAGGCCGGTGATGCGGCGCCGGAAGATGGGGTTATCGGTGATCAGCCGCTCGTACTCGTCGATTTTGGGACCGAACCAGTCGCAGAAGTCGGTGCATTTCTCCAGCCAGCCATAGGGCAGATCCACCGCCACCCCGCCAATGCGGAAGTAGTTGTTGTTGATCAGCCGCTGCCCGGTGGCAGCCTCCCACAGGTCGTAGATCATCTCCCGCTCCCGGAAGATGTAGAAGAAGGGGGTCTGGGCCCCCACGTCGGCCAGGAACGGCCCCAGCCAGAGCAGGTGGTTGGCAATGCGGTTCAACTCCAGCATCAGCACCCGGATGTAGCTAGCCCGCTTGGGAACAGTGATGTCCGCCAGCCGCTCGGGGGCGTTGACGGTCACCGCCTCGTTGAACATGCCCGCCGCATAGTCCCAACGGCTCACGTAGGGGACAAACATCACGTTGGTGCGGCTCTCGGCAATTTTTTCCATGCCCCGGTGGAGGTAGCCGATGACGGGTTCGCAGTCCACCACGTCCTCCCCGTCCAGGGTCACCACCAACCTGAGCACCCCGTGCATGGAAGGATGATGGGGCCCAAAGTTGACCACCATGGGTTCCGTGTGGGTCTCCAGTTGCGTCATGGGCACTGATTCGGTACGAGGGATCCCCCTAGGCTCAGAACTAATAAGCAGAAGAGAAGAGTGGCGCCCAGGAGGACAGCAGAGAGGAAGATACGGGCACAGCAGTGGTAGCGGGGGCAATGGGTCGCCAGTCCTTGAGCTTGGTGAAGAGGTTTTCAACCTTATGGCGCATCTTGTAAAGCCTCTTGCTGTAAGGGATCCTCTTGTTGCGGTTCCGTCTGGAGGGGATGCAGGGAGTGATGCCTTGCTCCATCACCATGGTGCGGATTCTGTATGGAGCTTGCTGGTCAGTCCTCCTTTAGTGCGACCAATCAAACGAGGTTCGGTGCCCCCTTTTTGAGGCTGGAAGCGGTGCGATGGACTGTGACGGGGTGGCTCGATCAGCAGCAGCAGAGCTGCTGCTGCACCGGCTTCTGCCTCTGTGTCGGCAGATCACGCCAATTCCGAGAAGGTCAACTGGAACACTCCCATCTCCAACCAGTGGAGGGAGCGGTTATAGAGACCCCAGTTCTGGATAAGGTCAGGGTGTGGTAGGGATGGAGATGTTACCGATTTTGACCTTGGGTTGTGCCAGGGTGGTTGCGGCCAGACAAGAGAGGGTATGGACGAGGGCATTGACGGGGGAGCAGTGGCGGGTATGCTCCAAGCCCATGGTGGACTTCATCTTGTCAAAGAGGGTCTCGATGATGAGGCGCTTGGGCAACAGCACCTTGATCCAGCAGGGGCAGCAGGTAGTTCTTCATAGTTCTTCATGTTGTGGAGATGCCGGTGACCAAGTGAAGGCCCCGTTGCCAGAGGCGCTCCAGCAGCACCTTGGACAGATAAGCCCTTATCAGCGAAGACCTTCCCTTGCAGGACAGCAGTCAGGTCCTCAAGTGGCTTGCGGTCATCGGTGCTGCCATCGGTAATCCTGAAGGTCACGATCTGGCCCTTATGGTTAATGAACAGGTGGAGCTTGAAGCTGAAGAACCAGCCCAAGGCGGTGCGGCCACACTTGGCCAGTCCTCGGAAGACCCTGTTGCGGCTGATGCGCCCGTTGTGGCAGACCGCCAGCTTGATGCTGGCGGCAAAGTAGATGCCGGTCTTCTCGCCTCGGAAAGAATGCAGCAGCAGACTCACAAATCGACTGTAGCTGGGGAGAACGTCAGAGCAGTGCCGTGCTCGTGCCTGAGGCCGTAGCGCCAGGAGTGCTGAAGTCCTTGTAAGCCGAGACGGGCAACAGCACCATGATGAACAGCATCTCAGCGAGGGAGAGCTTGCCGCCTCTGATGCGCTGGCACCCTGAGGGAATCAAGTGGCGACGTTCCCACTGCTCAAACAGCTTGGCGAAGTCATCCAGACAGCAGAGCAGGGCAATGGTGGCCTCAGGCATGAGGGGGGCTTCCATTTGTGTGCCACAGGCCGATACCCCACCCCGCAGTCCGGAAAGCCGCAGCAACAGGCGCCAGCAGTCTTCCCACAACACCACCGGCCCGGTAAAGACTGCCGCTCTCTCCTCCCCTTATCCACAACTGGGGTTATAGAGGGCTTTGTAGGGTCCATAGGCGGCTGGGGCATCCACCCAGCGCAGGCCGTGACGCTGGACGTAGATGATGCCGCTCAACACCTTGCGGTCATCCACACGGCTCACCCCACGGGATTTGGGAAAGAAGGGCTTGATTCCCTGAAGCTGCTCCTGGCTCAGCCAGAACAAACCGGCCATCCTTCCTGCTCCTGAAGGTCGCTAGAGGGGGGATCTCTTACCCGCTTTATGAGTCCTGGCTCTAGAATGTCGCCCGGCTCAGCGCAGAAGAGGACTGACGCTGCCAGGGCATTACAGCGGACTGAATCTTGACCAGCAGGCGGGTTGACTGACTCTTGGGTATGAGGGTAAGATGATGGAACCATGTCTGAAGACCTTCGCCCGATGCTGCCAAAGCCAAGCCAGCAGTTCCCAGAGTGGCAGCCATGTACCCAGGCTGGCGCTGGTGTAGCCTTGCCGCTGCAAATGCCGTTTTGGCAAGGCTGGGCAGGAATGCATGGGCAAGGGCTGCTGCCAGGCTCCGGGTCTGTGGCATCTGCAACAATCCGTTTCTTCCCTCCGCACACCAACTTGATGGCCATGCTTCATTTTAGTCAAAAGGAGTTGAGAAAAGCATTCTTGGGTTTTTCAGAAATTTCACGCTCGGTCCGAAGTAATCGAAGAAGTCAATCTGATAAAGTCCAGAAAGCTTTCCTTCTCTATGCTATTTATGCTGCGGAATGTGGTTTGAAATATATTTTATTAGTAAAACGTCGCCTAAATAGCACAAAAGATTTTGGGCAAGAGATTCCCTTGGATCATAACCTGAATTCTCTATTAGAGAAATCAGAAATACTAGATAGATCATCTAAGTTATTTCAACGAATGCAACGTAATAATAGAGAAAATATACCATCAAAGCGACTCCATGAGCTTTACCGCTATGGGGGGCAGCTTGACACACGTTCTGAGGAAAATCTGATCAAAGACTTGTCTAATCTCTTGATCAAGATCAAAGACAAAGTAGATCAACTAGCAGAGAGGCAATATCAATGATGAATGATTCTAAGCCAACTCAATTTTTCACTTGGTCTGACGTCCTGCAGAGATGTATGAGTTCTGAAGAATTTAAACCCTCCTGGGAATTCATTGAGGCAGACCCCTATGGTCTGTTTATTTATGGAAATGACAAAAGTTCAATACGAAAAGAACTCTCCCAAAGGCTTGGTTTTGCCTACGATGAAGAGAGGAACAGCATCACGTTGGTAGGTACAAGCGCAAAACCGCGCCAACTGCCGGTGGAAATGTTGTCGGCCGAGGATGCACCAGACTTGTCTCTGCCACGGGAACGTCCGCTCTGGTCCAGCAGGAAAATTTCGGTAGAGGACGCACCAAAACCTCAAAACGGTGATCCCAAAATTGCTGCTTTTTTTTCCTTCAAAGGCGGTGTAGGACGAACCACATCCTGCTTTGCAACAGCCATTCGCCTGCTCAGCGCTACACCTGCGGCCAAGGTACTCTATGTGGATGCCGACCTGGAAGCCCCTGGCCTCACCTGGATGACGGAGGATGCACCGGAGGGCGACGCTTGGTCCCAAACTATGAGCTGGGTGGATGCCCTGTGTCTGGTTCAGGATGCCGACGATTGGGAAGCAGAGGCTTTACCCCTAATTGTGGAACAGGTGCGGCAATCCACCATCTCCCTAGAACTCAAGGTGGGCCGCCGTCAGTTCTTCTTCATGCCGGCTGTACGCTCCATGGACCAAGTGGAGAAGCTGCCCATCACTCCAGAGAATGCTGTGCGGCGGCTAGACCGCGAGTGGGTGATTGGCAATCTACTGGTTGCCCTTGGCCGTCGTCTAGGCGTGGATGTTATCCTTGTGGATTTGCGGGCTGGGATTACAGAGTTTTCTTCACCGTTGCTCCTGGATCCTCGTGTTCATACGGTGATTGTCAGTTCCTGCGCCAAGCAATCCGTATCAGGGGTTTGCAGAACCCTTCCAAAGATCAGTCGTCACACGACATGGCCCCTGGACGCTGGAAATCTAACTTTTCTTGTCACGCAGGTTCCGCCAAAGCCAATGGCAGGTGAACAGGTTTTTGTAAAGGTTGAGACTGAGCTAATGGATGCCTGGACCAGGCTACGCGATAAATCTGACAACGATCAGGAGGAAGATGATGATTCGGTTAATATTCTCCGTATTGATTATGATCCAGGATTAATTGTTTTTGATGATCTAAAGACAGTTGCTAATTATTTACCAGGAATTAGTTTGTGGTTGTCTCTTCAAAATCTAGTCAACCAGTTAGCTCCTTCAAAATCACTAAATAGAATTCCTAAAGAACAAACAGAGAAGATCAGAAATAGTATCTTGAAATTGACAGAAGAACGTTTGGAATTTGCAGAGCAAAACGAACAATCAGGAATACTAGCGATTCCTCCTATTCACAAACTTGTTAGTCTGCCCGATGAAAAATTGCCTATTGCCGTGGTTTTAGGTTCCAAGGGAGCTGGTAAAACATTTTTATGGAGTCAATTGGTTATGGCAAAATCTTTTGCTAGGTTTGCTGAAATTATTCATACTTCTTGGCAATCATCAAAGCCAGTGTTAGTTTTTCCTTTGCTATTTCCCGATAACTTAGCCGGTACATTACTAAATTTATTTCTTGACATAGAGGAAAAAGCGTTGGAAGAGCAGAGAGAAAGATTGTCGGATCTTGATTTAAAGAAAAAATTAAAAGAGCCAGACTCAGAGAATAGTAGTCTTACGTTTTGGCTAGAAGCAATTGCTGGGCGTTTAGGGTTGCCAAAAGAGACAGGTGCTTCCTTAAGGAAAATCGAAGAAGAACTAGCTCAACGTGATCAATATTTTGTCCTTGTGGTAGATGGCCTAGAAGAAGCCTTGAAAACAGGACCTGACAAACCAATGAATGAACGGCAAAAAGATATAATACGTAGTTTAATTATAGATCTTCCCAATCAATTACAAGCAATTCAAGCAAAACATTTAGGCATTGTAGTTTTCATTCGTTACGATCTAGCCCGTGAGTCCATCTATCAAAATTTTGGTCAATTTGAAGCCAAATATCGTTCCTTTGCGTTGAAGTGGAGCAAAGAGGATGCCTTGCGACTCGTTTTGTGGGTACTGAAGCAGGCAGGGTGGCCCGATGATTCATCTACGAATGAGCTCACTCGATCTTCCTATGATAATTTGTCTTCCTATGATGACTTGAAAGAGAGACTACAGCCATTCTGGAGCGAGAAAATGGGCGGAAAGAAGGAGGCATTTACAGATAGCTGGATTATTGCTGCACTATCAGATTTAAGAGGACGTTTTCAAGCTCGTGACATTATTCGTTTTCTTTCTAAGGCAACAGAAGGATCAGAAACCTTCCCATTGAGTCCTGCTGCCATGCGAGCAGCGATTGAGCCTTGCGCACAAGAGAAAGTGAAAGAACTTGAGAAAGAAATTAGTGGACTTGAAACAATCTTTGATTTTTTTAGAGGCTTTCCTGAAGATCAAAAGATAATGCCTATAGAAGAGTCAAAGCTAAGCGATCTCTCTTCTGAACGGAAAACTTTCTTGGCTGATCAAGGAATTCTCATTAAAGATAAGAGAGATAACAAATTCTACATGCCAGAAATTATCTGGAAAGGTCTCGGTTTCCGCTCATCACGCCCTGGCCGCATTGGCACCATGCGCCTGCAACGGCTGGCTGCTGCCAAGGAACGTTAAAATAACTCATTGCCAAGACATCGCTTGTGTTCGCATACTTGACCTGTTGACTTCTGGAAATTCTGAATTAGCCTATAAGTTGATCCATAGAAGAGTTTCTATGTAGAGAAGACGAGTGAGATGCATCAGTCAAAAGTAGACAAAATCACTCAGGAAGTAGGATAATTGCGATTTCCGCCGTCTGATTAATGCTAACCAGATATACCGATCTTGTGACTTATGCCATACAGGACTCTGTCCGCAGCAGATTGGCGAATCCAAGCAGCAGCGGCAGCCGATTCCTCGTTCTTCGCCAAGCAATTTTAGCGCACCTTGCTGTACCAAAACATCTGCTTCACATAGAAAAATATGTGTTTCATCTTAGCCCTCATAGATCTTGAAATCGCAGTGGCGATGGGGCTGTAGATGAAACAACTGAAGCCACTGATGGACGGCGGACTTGAAGATACCCGTGTGCTGGTCCAGGGTGCGAACACTCCAATGGGTGGCATTGGCTGGTGGATTTCTGCAATGCCGTGTTGATCACCTCGTCCACCCGCTCGTCGTCGTCATGGGTGCGGGTGCAGTGTCGTCCAAGGCCGTTGTTTGTCCTGTGCAGTCCTTCTATCCCCCAGTCGTGAAAGCGACGGCGCCATTTCACTGTCATATTTGCTCACGCTCAGTCGCTTGCAATCTCCACATGAGACTCTCCTTCAGCAGAGGCCCGAATGATTTGGACACGCTGTACCAGGCCATATAACTGTGTCAGGGAGCGGGTCCTAGACTTCAACTCTCTTTCTCTTCCTTATTGCCTATTGAGACGAATGAGAATTGCGGGACGACTGATCGCCATGGGACAGCTCCTTCCATGCGTGGGTGGAAACCCCATCTTATAGAACCTTTCTCCAGGACGTTACACTAGAATGTAACAACGCAAGCGTCACAGCTTATTAACGATTTACTCATATACGTAACTATAATCATCAAGGTATTGAATTGCACATTCCCTAAGGCGCCATCCTAAAAATAGTAAATGGGGGTCGTCACTCTCTTCAAGATCATTTTCGAGAAGAGAGTAAAAAACTCAAAGTTCTGGTATTCTATCGAATTTCCTTCTCTCCTGGCCCACCTACGCAGAAAAGGTAAAAGCTGGTTATTGAGATATGATAGCTTCTCCATCTGCTTCTGCTGGGATATCTCCTCCAAATTCAACCGTGACCTACATTCCCTGTATGAATTGAGTGTCACACTCTTTCTCTGAGCCCCGACGGGAAGGGCAACTAATGTTGCGGTGACAAGAAGTAGCGAGAGCAGTTTTGAAAGAGTCTTCACAGATAGAGCTCAAGTTACTTATTGAGTAAAGCAGAAACCCAGTTCTGGATCAAGGGATCAGAGTGCCAGTTCCTTTGCTGGTCCGGTGCCAGCCCGGCGCCTGCCGGGGTTGCTGCCCATGCCCTTGAATCGCACCGGCATTCCCGGTCTCTACTGCGTTGGAGACTCCTGCTTCCCGGGCCAGGGTCTCAATGCGGTGGCCTTCAGCGGCTATGCCTGTTCCCACCGGGTTGCGGCCGATCTGGGCCTTCTCAGCGGTCCACGGAACCCATGATCACGTCAATGGAGCCCAGGATGGCCATGATGTCCGCCACTTTCACCCCCTTGAGCAGGTGGGGAAGGATCTGCAGATTGTTGAAGTCCGGGGCGC
>VXWH01000119.1 GCA_009836025.1 Synechococcus sp. SB0668_bin_13
TCTCCCCACAAGAACAACACTGATCCCCCCTCAGGAGGCTTTCCAACAAGCTCCTGAGGGGAGTCCCATTACAGGCCCTCTTTGGACTCCAGCACCAGGATGGCTTTTTCTAAGAGTGTTTCCTTAGCCTCGGGCCATCAACGAGTCACACGAAAAGAATCTGTCAGTACCGGATCGGTGCTCATGCCCGAGATCGCACTGATCAACTCTTCGCCGCCGCCTTCACGCTCCCCGGTCGCATCAAATACTTGTCTGGCTTCTTTCAATCCCTCCCCGTGGATTTGCACCCTTCCGCGTCTAGTCAGATGACACGACACGCTAAACTCCAGGCTCCCCACCGATATTTCCCCATCCAACTCGCCCCTGCTCTAACGAGCAAGTCCGGCCAATTGACCGGCCATGCTCTTCGTTCGGGAATCCAGACCTGCCACTGTTTTTGACTTGTCGTGAGTGTCGATAGCAGCAACGAGCAACGCTCCAGGATGGATGTCTTGCCCAGTCCGTTCTGGCTCCCGATGACCATGACATCTGGATCGTCCTTCATGCACGGCCCTGGTAACTCTAACTCCAGGTTTTCAATTCCCTTGTAGTTCCTGATGGATATCCGTCGAACCTTCGCCATAGGTCTGGTGGATCTGGACATCGGCGGCTTTCTCAGGCTTCATGCCATGAACCCTACCACGGCTGTCCCACCCAGGGCCATCCAGCATAGCCCCATCGCCGCCTGATCTAAAGGGGGCCGCCCCCTTGGCTCAGGGATTGTCCACCAACTCCAGTTGACGACCCGGCCCGGCCTCGTCCAGAAAGCCGAAGGCTGCAAACACAGCAGGATCCATGTGGGTGATGCGGTGTTGACCACCCTGGCGTTCCAGCAGAAAGCCATCCTGATGCAACCGTCCCATCAAGGCGGCAGCTTCCTCAAAACGGGCGGCCATGGCGGCCAGGCTGTGGCAATCTTCACTGAGCCCTTTGTCGTGCCAGGTGAAGTGGGGCATGGCGAGCACCGGAATCGGCTCCCTCTAGCCTGCCAGCAACAGCAGGCCCAGGGCAACAGAAGCCATGGCGGCCAACCAGAACCCCACCACCACGGTCACCTCGCTGTAACCACTCAACTCGAAGTGGTGGTGCAGGGGCGCCATGCGCAGCAGGCGCTGGGGCTTCCCCCACCAGCGGCGGCTCAACTTGAACCAGCCCACCTGGAGCACCACGGAGAGGGATTCGACCATGGGCACCGCACCCATGATCAGCAAGGCCCAAAGGCTGTCGCTGAGCAAGGCCAGGCCCGCCAGAACGCCCCCCAGCGCCAACGACCCCGTATCCCCCATGAATGCCTTGGCGGGGCGGCGGTTATGCACCAGAAATCCCAGACAGGCCCCCGCCATGGCCGCCGCGAACCCTGCCAAGGCAGGGTCACCGCTGTTGCCCCGCAGCATTAACTGAACGGCCATGCCCAGGAGGATGATGGCGCCACAACCGGCCGCCAGACCGTCCAGGCCATCGGTGAGATTGGTGGCGTTGCTTTCCGCCAGAAAGGTCCACAAGCCCAGCGGCCAGATCAGTGGCCCCAACTCCAGCACCCCGCCCAAGGGGAAAGACACCTGGGTGGGCAGCCAACTCTGCTGGCTGGCCTTGGTCAGGAAGACAATGGCCACCAGCCCCTGGAGCAACAGCTTTGTACAGGGCCTCAGCCCTTGATTTTTCCTGTGCTGCAAGCTCTGCCAATCATCCAGACCGCCAATGGCCATGAAGCCCAGGCCAGTGGCGGCCAGCAGCAGCAGCCGACTGTCACTGACGTCCACCCATCCCCCCAGCACCACGCCACAGGGCACCAGCAGCAAGCCGGCCATGGTGGGGGTGCCGCTTTTTCCCTGGTGGCTGCGGGGGCCATCAACACGAATGGCCTGGCCCATGCGCAGACGCCGCAGGACGGGAATCCCCAGGCCACACACCAAGGCACTCATCAGGCCGGCAACGAAAAGGGGCGGGCCAAGCTGGAGTTGGCGCATGTGACGATCCGCCAGCAGCGCCGCCAGCAGCGCCAGGCCGATGAGGAGAGCCGCCCACGTGGCGCCGGAACCAGGCAGATTGTGGCGTGGCGGGGAGGCTGCTGGGCCATGTCCTGCACCCATGCTGTGGCGGCAGACCAGCGCCAGCCTAAGCCTTGGGCATCACAAAGGCCGGGTTCAGTCTTCCCAGTTGTCGTCCTGCTCATCATCTTTGCTGTAGTTCTCCCGTTCACCCATGAGGACGGAGAGCTCCTCCTCTTCCATGGTGCTCAGATCCTGACCCTGATACTTTTCTTCCTGCAACAGCCGCCCTGTGGTCTGTAACCAACTGAGCAGGTCGGGCTCTTCCCGCAGCGGCAGCACCGGCGCAGGATCGTCACGCCGGTAGTAGCTGAGGGACGGGTTGGGGTTGTCCAGGTTTAGTGGGTCAACAGGGGCGCCGCTCATCCGGGAAGGGGAAGTCAATCATCATTCTAAGGGCATTCTGGAAGAGAATAGCGGTTCACCATGACCTCCGGTTTGTTCTTCAAGCTGCGGTTCGCCCTGTCCGTCTGGGGCCTGGCCTGGGTGCCGTCTTTGCTGATTCATCATTGGGGGCACTCCGCCGCCCTTACCCCTCCCCCGGGGCCGGTGCTGGTGGTGGTGGTTTTGGGGCCTGGCGTTGGGGCAGCGGTGGCCATCTTGAACCAGTGGCTGGCAGCACGTCAGAATCAAGCATTCAGGATGAAGTGAACCCATGGTCCGGGCGCGTCGCGTGGTGTTGGCCTACTCCGGAGGGGTGGACACCAGTGTCTGCATCCCCTACCTGCGGCAGGAGTGGGGTGTGGAGGATGTCATTGCCTTTGCGGCGGATCTGGGGCAGGGGGACGAGCTGGAACCCATCCGTCAGAAGGCCCTCCGCGCCGGAGCCAGCCAGGCGGTGGTGGAGGATCTGGTGGAGCCGCTGGTGAAGGAGTTCGCCTTGCCGGCCATTCGCGCCAACGGGCTCTATCAGGGCCGCTATCCCCTCTCCACCGCCCTGGCCCGCCCCCTGATTGCCCGCACACTGGTGAAGGTGGCCCGCACACTGGGCGCGGACGGGGTGGCCCACGGCTGCACCGGCAAGGGCAATGATCAAGTGCGCTTTGATCTGGCCATTGCCGCCCTGGCGCCGGATCTCGCCATTCTCACCCCGGCGCGGGAGTGGGGTATGAGCCGTGAGGACACCATTGCCTATGGCGAGCGCCATGGCATTCCGGCCCCCGTGAGCAAGGGTTCCCCCTACTCCATCGACCTTAACCTGCTGGGGCGCAGCATTGAGGCGGGTCCGTTGGAGGATCCCTGGCGGGAGCCCCCTGGGGATGTCTATGACCTCACCTGCCGGCCGGAGGCTGCCCCTGACGAGGCTGAGGTGGTGGAGATCGGCTTTGACCAGGGCAACCCCGTCAGCATCAACGGCCAGTCCCTGGACCCGGTGAGCCTGATCCGCCAGGCCAACGTCATTGCCGGGGCCCATGGCTATGGGCGGATTGACATGATCGAGGACCGGGTGGTGGGGATCAAGTCACGGGAAATCTATGAAACCCCGGGCCTGCTGCTGCTCATCCGGGCCCACCAGGAGTTGGAATCCATCTGTCTGGCAGCCGACGTGACGGCCACCAAGCGCCAGTTGGAGCAGCGCTGGGCGGAACTTGTCTATCAAGGGCTCTGGTTTGGTCCTCTCAAGCAGGCCCTGGACGGCTTCCTTGATGCAACCCAGAAGGACGTGAATGGGCAGGTTCGCCTCAGGCTGTACAAAGGGAGTTGCACCGTGATCGGCCGCGAGGCCAGCAATGGGCTCTATGCTATGGATCTGGCCACCTACGGCAGAGAGGACCAGTTCGACCATCGGGCCGCGGCGGGCTTCATCTACATCTGGGGCCTGGCCACCCGCCTTTGGGCCAGTCGTCACCCCTGACGGATCAGGGAGTGCCGTTCACGTCAAGCCTGGGGGCATCGGCTGTTCCCTTGTCCTGTTCCCCGCGGGAGTCACGGGATACGGGAGCAAAGTTCAGCTTGATGGTGAGGTAGCGGATCACGTCATCGCTCAGACCCATGGCCTGTTCCAGCACCGCCACCTGTTGACCATTGCCGGAGTGGTGCAGTTGCACATAAATCCCCTCCGTGTGCTTGCCAATGGGATAGGCCAGGCGCCGCTTGCCCCGCATCTGGGTGTCAATCACCTGACCTTCGGCGCCCAGGATGCAGTCCCGGTACCTGTTGACGTGACTGTCCACGGCATCCTCGGCAATGTCGGGCCGGAGGATGTACATGGTCTCGTAATAGCTCGGATCCTGTTGAGTTGCGGTTGGGGCTTCAGGGGTGGTGGTCATGGACGTGGTGATGGGACGCGTGCCAGGAAGGGGCAATCTACGCTGCTGGGCGGATTTTAGAAGAGTTGGAGCCGTACCGCATCCGAGAGGCTGGGCAGTTCAGGCTCTCGTCCGCGGATACACTCCACAAAAGCGAAGATCACCAGCAACAGGCTGCCAAGAAACAGGGTGTTGCTGAAGGTGTCGCAGACGAAGCCACCCATGCTGCCGGAGCGGCAGCCAAAGACGGCCAATCCGTAGCCGGCCACCACCAGAACAATATCCACCAGAATGGCTTGCAGGGCATTGAAGCGGAGGAAATAGGGCACTTGTGGATTGCGCACCACCGCAAAAAACAGCACCAGAAACAGCAGAACGGTTCCCAGGCCAAAGGGCACCAGACCATCGATCCAGCCCAGGGGCAGCGCCGGAAGAACGAGGGCTGTCCGCACCGATGGAGGCACCAGCCCCAGACCAAAGAAGGGACGACCAAATACCAGGGCATCACTCCAGGGCAGGAGGTACATGGCCAGACCCAGCCCACGTTGCCAGAGGGGAATGGAGTTCATGGGGGGTTTCAGGGTATGGCCACAGGCTAAACCGAGGCGTCACGGGATTCAGGCGCCGCCGCCCGCCCCGCGCCGGCGGCCGTGAGCATGGCGTCCTCGTCCACGTCATGGCGGCCGCTCCACAGGCGCAGGGCGGCTGCCCCCTGCCCCACCAGCATGGCCAGCCCGTCAATCGTGGCGCATCCGCGGGCGCGGGCCTGACGCAGCAGGGTGGTGGGCCGGGGGGTGTAAATGATGTCGTAGACCCAGGTGTGGGGCCTGAGGCGATCCAACTGGCCGGGATTCAAGGGGCAGGCGTTGATTGCAGGGCTCATGCCCACGGGTGTGGTGTTGACCACCAGCTCCACCGAGCCCAGAACGGCGTCCAGCCTGGACCAGGGGACCCCCTCCAGACGGTCTGCCAGGCACCGGGAATCCGCCAGAAACCGCTGCAGCCGCTGGGGATGACGTCCGGCCACCAGAATCCTTCCACAGCCCAGGGCGCCGCAGCCAGCCACCACCGCCCGGGCGCTGCCCCCCCCACCCAGCACCAGGGCGGTTGTGTTGCTCAGATCCGCCCCCTGCCGCAGCAGCGGCGCCATGAACCCCGCCATGTCGGTGTTGTCCCCGGACCAGCCATGGGACTGCCGCAGCAGGGTGTTGACTGCGCCAATGCGCTGGGCCAGGGGCGTCACTGCCCGAAGCAGGGGCATCACCGCCTGTTTGTGGGGAATGGTCACGTTGAGGCCCACGGCCCCGAGGGCGTGCAGACCCTCCAGGGCCACGGGCAAGGCGGTGGCAGATACCGGCAGCGCCAGGTAGCACCAATCCAGTTTCAACTTGTGGATGGCGGCGTTCTGCAAGACGGGCGAGAGGGAATGGCCCACCGGATCACCCAACACCGCCAGAAGTTTTGTGGACCCTTTGATACCGGCCATATGGCTTGGAAAGCGCTGGGTTGAGCGTAGGCAGGGTTCGGGAACCACGCCTCTTCCCCGGTGGGCATGGCCGGGGAGGATGCATCACGCTTTTAACAGTCACGTTTTCCGGTATCACAACCATGGGCAAGGTCGTTGGCATTGATCTCGGCACCACCAATAGCTGCGTCGCTGTGATGGAGGGTGGCAAACCCACGGTGATCGCCAATGCCGAGGGGTTCCGCACCACCCCGTCCGTGGTGGCCTACACCAAGAACAAGGACCAGCTTGTCGGGCAGATTGCCAAGCGTCAGGCGGTGATGAATCCTGACAACACCTTCTATTCCGCCAAGCGCTTCATTGGCCGTCGCACCGAGGAGGTGGGCGAGGAACTCAAGGAAGTGGCCTATGGGGTGAAGAACGCCGGCAGCCGGCTGAAAATTGCTTGCCCGGTCCTGGCCAAAGAGTTTGCGCCGGAAGAGGTGTCTGCCCAGGTGTTGCGCAAACTGGCGGATGATGCCAGCACCTACCTGGGAGACAAGGTGAGCCAGGCGGTGGTGACGGTTCCCGCCTACTTCAACGACTCCCAGCGGCAGGCCACCAAGGACGCGGGCAAAATTGCCGGCCTGGAGGTGTTGCGCATCATCAATGAACCCACCGCCGCGGCGCTGGCCTACGGCCTGGACAAGAAGAGCAACGAGCGCATCCTGGTGTTTGATCTGGGCGGCGGCACCTTTGACGTCTCTGTGCTGGAAGTGGGGGATGGGGTGTTTGAGGTGCTGGCAACAAGCGGAGACACCCATTTGGGCGGTGACGACTTTGACAAGGTGATCGTGGATCACCTTGCCAATACGTTCAAGTCGGAAGAAGGGATTGACCTGCGTCAGGACAAACAAGCCCTGCAGCGGCTCACGGAGGCGGCCGAGAAGGCGAAAATCGAACTCTCCAGCGCCACCCAGAGCGAGATCAACCTGCCGTTTATCACCGCCACCCAGGACGGCCCCAAGCACTTGAACGTGACCATCACCCGGGCCCGCTTCGAGGAACTCTCCAGCCATCTGATTGACCGCTGCCGCACACCGGTGGAGAGGGCCCTTGCCGATGCCAAGCTTTCTGCAGGCGAACTGGACGAGGTGGTGATGGTGGGTGGCTCCACCCGTATCCCCGCTGTGAAGGATCTGGTGAAGAAGGTGACCGGCAAGGAACCCAACCAGTCGGTGAACCCCGACGAGGTGGTGGCCGTCGGCGCCGCGATTCAAGGTGGCGTGCTGTCCGGCGACGTGAAAGACATCCTTCTGCTGGACGTGACGCCCCTGTCCCTCGGGGTGGAAACCCTGGGCGGCGTGATGACCAGGATGATTGACCGCAACACCACCATTCCCACCAAGAAGGAGCAGGTGTACTCCACGGCGGTGGACGGCCAGACCAACGTGGAAATTCAGGTGCTCCAGGGTGAGCGGGAGATGGCCAAGGACAACAAGAGCCTGGGCACCTTCAAACTGGAGGGCATCCCCCCGGCGCCCCGTGGCGTGCCCCAGATCAAGGTGACCTTCGACATTGACGCCAACGGCATTTTGAACGTCACCGCCCGGGACGAAGGCAGCGGCAAGGAGCAATCCATTTCCATTACGGGATCTTCCACCCTGAACGACAAGGAGGTGGATCGCATGGTGAAGGATGCCGAAGAGAATGCCGCTGCCGACAAGCAGAAGCGGGAACGCATTGACCTGCGCAACGAGGCCGATAGCCTGGTCTACCAGACGGAAAAGCAACTGGCCGATCTGGGAGACAAGCTGCCCGCGGCAGAGAAGGAAAAAGTGGAGGCCCTCAACAAGGATCTCAAAGAGGCCCTGGAGGGTGAAGACCTGAACCGCATCCGGTCCCTGAAAGATCAGGTGCAGCAGGCCCTCTATGCTGCGGGGGCGTCAGTCTATCAGCAAGCCGCTGGCCAGGCCCCAGGTGGTGCTGCCCCGGGTCAGGACCCAGCGGCTGCTGCAGGGGCTGGAGCCGCCACAGGTGGCGCCAGCACAGGTGGCGATGATGTCATTGACGCGGACTTCACGGAAACCAAGTAAGGGAGGTTGCACCTCCTCCCATGGCGTTGTGGGACCGGGCTGGGGGTCACACCCCTCCTGCCGTGATTGCGACCCGGTCCACGACAGCAACAATCCTGTCGCCATCACAACCTCGCTACGCTGAAAACATTTGGAAATAATACTCATCATCGGGGCGATTAAAATCGTTTGTCCCGTTGCTCAAAGGCTGCCCAAGGCCACCCAGGCCCATCTGGGGGAGGAGTCCTTCTCCCCGATCTGGTGATCAGCGACGTGACGATGCGCCGTACGGTTTTATCGCCGCCCCCCATTTCGGAGACCAGTACGAAGCTGAAGGAGGATGCGGTTGTCGTTGTTGCTGGAGGAGCGGCTACGATGGCTGGCGCTCAGGTCCATCTCCAGGCTGTCATCCAGTTGGTAGCGGAGGCCAGCGCCGTAGACGGTGCTGTTGTGGGCCATGTTGAATTGGGTGTAAGGGGTCAGAAGCGCGTTGCCGGTGGGGATGCCGTAATCGAGCCGAGCGTTCAGCCGGGCACTGGGCTGCCATGGGTGGAAGGCCAGGTCTGCATCCTCCGGGGTGGAGAGAATATCCAACTCCGTCAGGTGAGAGTCGGTGACGCCGAAGGAGGGCGTCAGGGAGAGGGAGAGCCCTCGCCGGGTCGCACGCCGGCCTGATGGTTGAGGGCAGCGCCAAGGCCCCACTGGTAACGGTCACCGCTGAACAGGAGGGTGCGGGCCACGGTGGAGGCGGTGAACTGGTCGTTGTCGGCGGCCCAGTCCAACCCCTCCGCCATGGAAGTGGCGGAGGGGTTGTCACGATCCAGCAGCACGGCCAGATCCAGGGAGGAGGAGAGGACGCCGTTGGGGAAGGGGAACTCACGGGCGACCTCGGTAGCGAGGCGCCCTTGCTGGCTCTCCCTCTCCAGGAAGGAGGTGGTGGAGCCCGCCAGCTTGAGGGCCAGTTGGATGTGATCGAAACGGAGGCCGTCCCAGCGCAGCCCACCGGCAAAGGAGAAGAAATCACTGTCCCGCTCCTGGCGGGTGGCATCCTGATCCACGTCGTCGAGGGAGGCCAACTCCAGATCGCCAATGGTGTTGAGGGTGAATTGGGAGTTGCCCTTGCCATAGCCCACACTGGCCCAGAGGCCCAGACTACTGTCGCTGGCAGACCAGTTGAGATAGGGGGAGACCACGATGAGATCCACGTCGTAATCGCTGCCCATGGCGGAGCCGAAGTAGTCGTAGTCGCTGCGGACGCTGCTGCGGGACAGGGCCACGCCGGCCAGCAGATCAGGCTTCATGTTGCCGTCCACCCCCACGGTGAAGGTCCAGTTGCGGCCGTCGATGGAGAAGTTGTCGGCGGCATCGCCGAACCGGTAGTAGTCCACGCTGCCCCAGAGAGCAAAATGCGGGCAGTGGAGGTGGTGTCGTCCGTGGATGGCTCCTGCTGGGCAATGCCGAGGGAGGCCAGGGGGACGTTGAAGTCCGTGCCGAGGAGGGCCAGGGCGTGATGCACGTCGAAGCGGCCGGCATTGAGGGCTTGTTGGTGATGGGTGAGCAGATAACGGGCAGAGCGCTCCAGCGCTTGATCCAGCAGGGAGAGATCGGTAGCGCCCACGGTGGGCTGAAGCCGGGTGCGGGGCGGCTCTGGATGCGGAATTGGACCGCCCCCCTGGGCGTGGCGGACACCGACAGCACAGGATCGGCAGCGGAGGAGGTGAACTGGTCGCTCACGTAATCCTTCACTGCGGTGATGCTGCCCTGCTGATATTTGGTTCTGATGGTGCCCACCGCGTCCCCCAGTTGTTCTGCCACCTTGTCAATGGCTTCCCGAACAGGGGTGTCTTCAATGAGTTCATTGACCAGCTCTCCTATGGTTCTGCCCAGGCTGGCTACCCTGCAAAGAGGATTCAACGCACAGAGCCCTTCGTAGACCAGTTGTTGCACATCGGGATAGAGATCTCCACCAGCGCGTTGTTGACACGATCACGGATGGGTTGTGTGCCGAACACGTCAACCCGAACCTGGGCGGTGGCCCCTGAAGACGTGCTGTGGGACAAGGTGGACAGGTTGGGCACGGTTCCGGTAACGTAATTGGCCACGGTGAAGGCCGGTCGCACCGTGACCGGTTTGGGGCCTGCTGTAGTTGTCCGGGGTGAAGGTGAGCGTTTGGGGTGTAACGACAAAGGCGGCGGGCTGATCGCTGGTGATGCGGACGACCACGTCCTCTTGCGGTTCTTCGGATAGACGGACCGTATAGTCTTCGGTTCCGGTCACCTCATCCAGCTTGTTCTGAAGCCGCGTACGAACGTCTCCACTGGTGAGAAGGTCTGCAACCGCGTTTGCAAAGCTGTCTTGATCGATCACGTAGTCTATGACGTTCACAACCGTTTCTATACCATCGACCAGCCTCTTCTCACTCGATGTCTCCTGCTTGGCTTTATCCTTGAAAATCTTGCCTGACGCCACATCGGCAACCTGCCTCAGCGCCCCAGGGGAGTCAACCTGGTTCAGGGGATCTTCGATCCTTAGCGCCTCCTTGTTGATGATGATGGTGGTTCTGGAATCGATGGTGACGGTAAAGGAGACGCTGGCGGTGCCGTCCCCTTTGCCGTCACTGGCGGTCACCGTGATGGTGGCGCTCCCCTCTGCCACTGCGGTAACAATCAGTGTAGAGTCAACAACCGATGCCGTGGCCTTGCCAGGATCGCTGCTCATGGCGCTGTAGGTGAGGTCGTCGCCATCGGGATCGCGGAATTGTTGTCTAGATTGTCACGATAAGATCAGGCCTCAGGAGAGCTCTGGTCTTGAATGGCAGGTCTGGGGAAGCCGTAGTCTTGAATTCCACGAACGACCCTGGGAGGGCGGTTACACTTGTCTTGGCCTGGATTCTCTTCACAGGTTTCTCCCGGTTCCGGTCCGGGTTCTGGTTCCTGTTCTGAATCATGATCATTTAAATCACCCCAGAATCTATCTCTACCATCTGCGTCATAAGAATAATCGAATGAACCACCTACACTATCTGCAAGAGCAGGCTCCCTAAGGATTTTGATTAAGCTATCAGTGCATGCAGGTAAAATTAAATTATATGTCCAGCGTACTTCGTTTGTCCATAGATCTACAATTTTTATTGTATGATCGCCGTGGGCCAAAGCAGGAGGAGCAGGAGCGATAACAAAGAGAGCAGCCAGTGGACTGGTAGCTCCGGCCCGGGCAGGGATGTGTCTCGAAGGTGGTAGAAATTGAAGGGGGCGTAATCTCCGGGTAAGTCAAACCACCCAACTGGCGGCTGG
>VXWH01000055.1 GCA_009836025.1 Synechococcus sp. SB0668_bin_13
AATAGGTCACTCTGACTCCCTCGCTGCTATGAAGACCCCATTCCCCAGGCTTTCCCTAACACTTGGAATGCTTGGTGCAGCAATTGGAGTATTTGGTGGATTTTGTTATCTGAATGACCGTATAAATGATGTCAATACTCGCGTAAATACCATTTATTTATCTCCCTCGTCTAAAGAAACTAATTCGACACAGGATGATTCAGAAAATGCTCAAATCAATGAACCTTCATCTTAGAAAAACACTGGAGAAACCCCTACTGCGCAAGTCTCTGCTCTCTGCCACACTTCCTGGCAGTCTAACGGGGCAAGCCTCACACTCTTGTATGGCCTCTGCCAATCTGCCATCCCGATCCCTTTCTTCTCCACCCGATAACCATTGACGACCAAATGAGCAGCAAGGGAAACGGGGCGACCACCAGGTGGTCTACTTAGGTATGTAATTCCCATCCCAGACGCGCCTCCAGGGCTTTACGGGCAGCCTCAAGTTTTTCCAGCAGGCGAGCATGGATCCGGCCTTCGCAGGTGTCTTTTGCAACAGGATTCCAAAAGTAATTTTACTACTGCCGCTTTACCCCTTGGGACAGCCCAAGGAAACGCAACACATGTCCAGATGGTTGGTCAAGGAGGTCATCTTTGGCCTTTGAGGGAGAATCCTGGATCCAGGCAATCCAGAGGGAGGCTCAGGGCAACCGCCTCCCGATAGAGCGCTTGCTGGGCAGGGATGTCCCCATTGCGGCGGGCCAGGTGGGCCGCCGCCTGGAGAGAGTCCATGAGGCTTGGCGACGAGCCTGGGCGCTGTCCTGGAGAACCTGCTTGTTTCGGGCATTGCTTGCTGCCATGAACTTCTCCGTGATCTGATCTCCTCCCCGCCCTGAAGTTCAGGGATTCCTTCTCAATTTTGGCAGACTGCCTCCTTCTTCAGGTGGGTTTCTGCTTCATGGCCGGACGCGGAAGAACCCCCCTTACTGGCAACTCCACAGGCGGCTTTACGTCTCCACTAGCCCAGCGGCACTGCGCTTGCTTGGTATTGCGCTGGTCTATTCAAGGTTAGCAGATCCAATACCGTGCGGGCAGCGGGGCTTGCATCCCAGGACAGATCACCTCCCCAAGCTGGCACAGTGGCAAATCCACACCTGGGCCATTGATGCTTGTGAATCACAACTGCGACTAACCCATGCCAGCACGGTACAGCGTGAGCACATCCGCCATGGCGCGAATGCGGTTGATGGTGTGGGTCAACTGATTAGCACTGTGGAGTTCAATGCTCAGATCGATGCGCGCAGGCTTGCCGCGGCTGGTGCGCACACGAGCGTCCAGCACGTTGATGTTGGCGTCGGAAAGGCGTGTGAGGATATCCTTGAGCACACCAACACGGTCCATCACGTTAATTCTTAGGCGAACAGGATAGGTGTTGTCTTCAGGATGCCTGGGATTCCACTGCACCGGCAGACGGCGCTCCACAGGAATGCGTTCCACGTTGTCACAATCCTGTCGGTGAATTGTGAGGCCATGGTTGCCCAAAGAGACAGCGCCAACGATGGGTTCCTTGGGGAGAGGCGTACAACAACCAGCCAGGCGGAAGTCCAGTCCGTCCACACCCAGAATTGGATTTCCCCGCAACTGATCCGCCGTAGCACTCAGATCGCGACTGGATGGAGCGGGGGTGGTGGGGACAGGTTGGGGTTTGGGCGGCGAGAGATGCTTGGTCTGGAGGCGAATCTCCTCCCGTATGCGGTTGGCAACCTGGTGAATGGTGAGTGCGCCAAAGCCAACGGCGGCCAACAGGTCGTTGACCGTGTAAAGGTTGCAACGCTCAGCCACTTTCTGCATCGCTGGGGACTTTAGCAACTCCTCCAGTCCATGGCGGCCCAACTCATGCTCCAGCATATCTCGACCACGGTTGATATTCTGATCACGATGACTGGTCTTGTACCATTGACGTATACGATTGCGGGCTGTTGGTGTGGCAATAAAGTTTAGCCAGTCCAGACTGGGACGGGCATTGCGTTCTGTAATGATTTCAACAATATCGCCATTCTTCAAGGGAGTGGACAGGGCCACGAGGCGGTCGTTGATGCGGGCGCCATGGCAGTGATGCCCCACTTCGGAGTGGATACGATAGGCAAAGTCCACAGGTGTGGAACCACGCCGTAAACCCAGAACATCTCCTTGGGGGGTAAATACAAACACCTCATCATCAAACAAATCATCCTTAATGGAAGCCAAGTAGTCCTGACCATCGCCATCGGAAGTCTCTTGTTGCCAATTGAGAAGCTGGCGCAGCCAGTTGAACTGTTCCTCCGCTTGACCACTGGCAGGGGAGCCCCCCTCCTTGTACTTCCAGTGGGCAGCAATTCCATATTCCGCAACTTGATGCATTTGCTGTGTACGAATCTGCACCTCAAGTGGTCGTTGATTAGCAATAACAGTAGTATGTAATGATTGGTAGCCATTGGGTTTGGGCAAGCCAATATAGTCCTTGAAACGACCGGGAATGGGACGGAAAGTGTCATGAACCACAGCAAGTGCTCGATAGCATCCTTCCAGGTTCTCTGTTAGAATTCGCAGTGCAGCCACATCGTAGATCTCATGAAAGGCTTTATTTTGTCGTTTCATTTTACTCCAGATACCGTAAAGATGCTTGGGACGACCATTCACATCCACCTGGCTGAGACCAGCCTCAGATAGCCGCTGACGTAGCAACTCCACAGTGGCGTTGAGCCGTGCTTCCCGCTCACTCCGCTTGCTGGCCAGTTGTTGAGAGATATGACGGAATTCCTGTGGATGCAGCACTTTGAAGGCCAGGTCTTCCAGCTCCCATTTCAGCTTGCCAATGCCAAGGCGATTGGCCAAAGGTGCATAGATCTCCAGTGTTTCCATGGAGATTCTTCTTTGCTTTGCCGGTATCAAAGCTGTCAATGTGCGCATGTTATGAAGACGATCCGCCAGCTTGACCAGTACCACACGAATGTCGCTGGCCATGGCGAGAAACATGCGGCGCAGGTTCTCGGCCTGTTCCTCGGTGCGGTTGACAAAATGAATGCCCCCCAGCTTTGTGACGCCATTGACCAGTGCCCGCACCTCGCGGCCAAATCTGGCTTCCACATCGGCTGTGGTCACACCGCAGTCCTCCACCACGTCATGGAGGAAGCCTGCCGCAATCACACCGGGGCTCACGCCAATCTCCCACAGCAGATCTGCAACGGCAAGGGGATGGCTGATGTAGGGTTCCCCACTGGCACGCCGTTGCCCCTGGTGCTGTTGCCAGGCAAAATCAAAAGCAGCGGCAATCAGAGCGGTCCCCTTGCAAGGAGTCTGGTGGTGTTCCGTCGGCGGCGCCTCTTGCAGGCATTTCACCAGCCAAGCGGGCAGCGGCATACCGTAATGCTGCTGCAGCCACTCCACACCCCTCCCTTGAGGGTCACAACCACTGAGGATGGAGGGGCTAGAGGTTTCCAGCGCATTGGGTGGAGACTGGGTCTCCAGATTAAGCCCAATCACCACACCGGTGAAGAATCCTTATGGCCATGCCGTGATCCAGAACGGCAAGATGGGGTGGCAGATGGGTACAGGAGCAGGTCTTGATGCAATTCATTGACCTGGTGCAGATCGAGGTGCAGGCGGGCCATGGTGGGGACGGCATTGTGGCCTTCCGTCGGGAGAAATTTGTCCCGGCGGGTGGTCCGGCGGGTGGGGATGGCGGCCGTGGCGGAGACGTGATTCTGGAGGCCACGACCAACCTGCAAACCCTGCTGGATTTCAAGTACAAGCGCCGGTTCACGGCTGGTGACGGTCGCCGGGGCGGCCCCAAGAATTGCACCGGGGCCAGCGCCCCGTCCCTGCTGGTGAAGGTGCCCTGCGGTACGGAGGTCCATGATCTGGTGGACAACACCTGGCTGGGGGACCTGACGGCGCCGGGGCAGCAACTCCGTGTCGCCGTGGGGGGAAAGGGGGGCTTTGGCAATACCCGTTACCTGAGCAACCGCAACCGGGCTCCGGAGCAATGCACCACCGGCCGTCCCGGCCAGCAGCGGCAGTTGCGGTTGGAACTCAAACTCCTGGCGGAGGTGGGGTTGGTGGGTTGTCCCAACGCCGGCAAGAGCACCTTGATCCGCGCCCTCTCCGCGGCGCGCCCCAAGGTGGCGGACTACCCTTTCACCACGTTGACGCCCAACCTGGGGGTGGTGCGGCGGCCAACGGGAGACGGCACGGTGTTTGCCGATATTCCCGGTCTGATCCAGGGCGCCGCCATGGGGGCCGGCCTGGGGCACGACTTCCTGCGCCATATCCAGCGCACCCGTCTTCTGGTTCATCTGGTGGATGTCACAGCAGACGATCCCTGCAGAGACGGAGACGTACTGCTGGGGGAATTGGCAGCCTATGATCCCACCCTGCTGGATCGTCCGCGCCTGCTGGCCCTCAACAAAAGTGATGCGGTGGAAGCCGGCACATCAGAGCGCCTGACCACCATGCTCGCCCAACACTTCCAACGGCCCTGCCATCGGATCTCCGCCGTCACGGGCCAGGGACTGGAGCAGCTCAAGCAGGACATCTGGGACCGCCTGGCAACCTGCGCCTGACGTCAGCCCGGCGGTGGCTGGTTTTGAGGCTGCAGGGCAGCAGCCCAGGGACGAAACAGGGGAAAGAGGGACGGGGCAGCAACAGCCAGCAAGGGATAGCTCACCGTTGCCAGTTGAGCGCCGGGTGTGGCGGGGAAGGGGTGGCCCGCCAGCGGTTCAACGGGACAGCCCAACTCCTCCAGCACCAGCCAGGCGGCGCCCAGGTCCCAGATTTTTGGAGAGGCCTCCAGGGCGCCAAGGCTCTGGCCCAAAGCCACGCCGGCCATGTTGGTGCTGGCCACGCCAAACATGCGCAGCTTGCAAGGGAACCGATGGTGTGCCCGGCGCTGCAGGACCACCATGCTGCGGGTGCAAAGACTGGCGCAGGCATTGGGGGTAACCACGTCCGTTGGCGGCTGCAGGCGGCGGCCGTTGCACTGGACCCCTTCTCCCCGCACGGCAATGATCCGCTGGCGCAGCGGGGGGATCTCCAGCCACCCCATCATGGGGCGCCCCCGATGGAGCAAAGCCAGGGAAATGGTCCAGTGGGGGATGCCGTAGGTGAAGTTTGTGGTCCCGTCCAGAGGATCCAGGATCCAGGCCCACTCCTGCCGGGGAACCCGTGTGTTGCCTTCTTCGCTCAGCACCCCCGTGGCGGGGAAGCGTTCCTGCAACCACTGGCCGATGGTGTGGTCGCTCCAGCGGTCACAGGTTGTGATCAGGGAGCCGTCGGCTTTTCTCTCGGCCCCGATCTGGCCAAAGTCCCCCATCTGCCGTGCGGCCACGTGGTCCAGAAGAGGACCCAGTTGCTCTTGCCAGGCGGCGATGGTTCTCTGCATGGAAAGCCTCAGTCCAACTCCAGAGCCAGCACTTTGGACAAGGTGCCGGCCGTGTCCCCGCGGAATTGATGCACGCGCACAGCCCCCAGGGACCATGTGGCCGCAGCCATGATGAGGACTTCAAGGAACAACACGAAGCCATAGGCGGGGAAGGCCGGTGGAAGCCAGCTTGCCCCCCATCCTTCGGGGATGAAGGCATGACCAAGGTCCAGCAGGCCCCCGCCCATGAGCTTGCCCAGCGCCCGGGACAGGGCCTGGGCCAGGGCCCAGGCCCCCACAAACGTGCCGGCGGCCTCTGGCAGCGTCAAATCCAGCATGAGGGAGAGGGTGGCGTTGGTGGCAATGCCCGCAGCAAAACCAAACAACACCATCACCACCTGCAACACCATCACCTGGCCGGTACATCCCGCCAGAAACAGCAACGCCAGAGACAGGGTGGTCAACTGGCAGCCCAGACGGGAACTGGCCATCTTCCCCAACCTGGGGGTGATCAGAAACCCCGCCAGGAGCAGGCCCAGCAGCGTGCCGGCGCCCCAGAGGGCATTCAGGATGGTGCTTCTGGAGATGGGCAGACCAAAGACCTCCGCCCCATAGCTCTCCAGAATGGGATCCTGGAGAAAAACCCCCAGGGCAAACAGCACCAGAAAGCCAAAGAACACGAAGGTCTGGCGGCTGGAGGTGAGCAGGGCCCATGTGCGGGGCAGGGTCATCACCTCTTCTTCAGGGTTCTGGTTGCCTCCCCCCCGGCAGCCGCCCCGGGGCTCCATCCCCCAGCAGGCCACGACGGTCAAGGTGGTCACCACTACGGCCAACTGGAGCATGAAGCGTTGCAACGCAGGTTGCAGCACCGCTGGATCCGTCACCCCGTCCACGCTCCGGAGGGTGATGGAAATGCAAATGGCCCCAACGATGATGCCCACAGTCAACATGCACCAGATGATGCCCACGGCACGGGGGCGCTCCTGCTCGGTGGTGCGGTCAATCACCAGGGCCAGATAGGGTGTTGTGGCCATGCCCACCGCCAGGCCGAACAGGGCAAACAGGCCGCAGAGCGCAGTGGCGCCACCCCAGAAGGCGCGGCTGTTGTCCGTTGCGATGGCGTTGCCCACAAAGAAGATCAGCGGAATGGAGAGCACCGCGATGAGGCAATAGAGGATAGAACCGGTCACCACATAGGGAACGCGATGGCGCCCTTGCAACGGCCTGGCATCGGAGAGTTGACCAAACAGCACCCGGCTTGGGGCCACCAACTGCTCAAAGGCCAGGGCACCGCCCACCAGCAAACCGGGGAACGCCAGTTCGGTGAGCATGATGCGGTTCAACAGGCCCGCAAAGACCACCGCCATGGTCCCCAGGCAGCCCTGGAACAAGCCAAGCCGAAGCACCTGCAACAGGGATAAACCCGATGGACTTGCCGGGGAATTTTGAGAAGGCGCCACGTTCTGCGAGCTCGGGACGGGGGTAAAAGGGTGTGGGCTGGGGGCAGGCTAGGGCTGTTGACTTCTCCTCGATGTAGACCGCTTGGTTCTCGTGAATCAATCGAGTACTGGGTTTGTGCAGGAAGTCCAGCCTCCGGTCGGCAACCTTGGCGTGCAGCTTGGTAACCCTCAGCCTGGCCAAGGCCAGGCGATTTGAGCCACGTTGCTTGTGCTTCAGATTCCTCTGGAGCCTCCTCAGTGGTTTCAGCGCAGCACGCAGAAACTTGGGAGGGGCGATCTTCTCACCGTCACTGGTGACGGCGAGGGATGCCAAGCCCAGGTCGATGCCGATGTTTTGCCCGAAAACAGGAGAGAGGTCCCTGTTCTCCAGGTCCACCACAAAACTGGCAAAGCAGCGGCCAGCGCAGTCCTTGATGATGGTGCAGGAGCTTGGAGGACTGGGGAGGGGGCGACTCCAACGGACCTTGCCTTTACTCTTCCACCAGAACCTGAAGGACTTGTCCAGGTCTCGGACACTCTGCTGAAGAACGGAGGCTGAAACCTCGGAAAGCCAACTGCGTTCTTCGGTCCGCTTCGCCTGGGTGATGCAGCGTTTCTGTAACTCCCCACCACCTGGGTACTTCCGACCCTCTTGGTAGATGCTCTGGCTGAGCGCCAGGATATCGTTCCAGACAACGGGGCAGCAGCCGAACTGCCTTGCCAGGGCTTGCTTCTGGCCGGGGGGTGGGTAGAGTCGGTAGCGGTAGTGGACTTGCAATGCCAGGGGGGTTGAGGAGCGCTTGAGGGCAGCAACCCTGTGACCGCTCTCCTTGGATGCTAGGAGACAGGACGCAGCGGACGCGCCTCTGGCGCGGCCATGTTTGGTCCCTATCCCCCTCCCCCCTGAAGAAGGACGGAGCCCCCCGCTCCATCCAGGTGGATAGACCCGGATAGACCCGTATAACGGTGCAGTTGCGCCAGGCTCAGGTTGTAGTCCAGGACGGCCTGGGCGTGGTCGATGGCGGCGCGGGTCAGGGCATTCTGCTGATCCAGCAAGTCTTGCTGGGTGCCAACGCCAGCCTCGTAGCGGGCAGTGGTGAGATTCAGCACCTCTTTCCGGGTTGTCACCTGTCGGGCAAGCAACTCCAGCGTCTCCTCCTGGGCCTGAAGGGTGTAAAACGCCTTCTCCACCTGCTGCTGAAAGGTGTTGCGGGTATCCGTCAGGAGATGCTCCTGCCGCTGCGCCTCCAGTCGCCAGCGGCGAGCGCTGGCCTGGGCAGAACCTCCGTCGCTGAGCGGCGCCGTAAAGCGCAGCCCCATGGAGGTGGAGACCCGTCCCCTGAACTGGCTTTCCATGGGCAAAGCGTCGGAGAGAACGTTGCCGGACGTCTGGTTCCAGGACCCCAGCACAAAGAGGGAGAGGGTGGGCTCAAGCGCAGCCAACGCCTCCTCGGCCCGCGCTT
This sequence comes from Synechococcus sp. SB0668_bin_13, assembly GCA_009836025.1. Lineage (GTDB taxonomy): Bacteria > Cyanobacteriota > Cyanobacteriia > PCC-6307 > Cyanobiaceae > Synechococcus_B. The sequence goes on from VXWH01000055.1 coordinate 8,280, forward strand.
CCCGCTCCTGGATGGCGGAAACAAATTGTTGCAACTCTTCCCGGGTCGCAAAGGCGGCGGCCAAGCTCTCCCCCAGAGTTGCGGTCCAGCGGCCTTGCCGCGTGCTGGCATCCCGGGCTGTGGGAACGACCCCCTGGGGCAGATTCAGCACCCTGGCCAAGTGGCGGCGGGCAATGCTCTGCCGGGCCTTGGCGCCAGCAAGCAGGGCTTCATCATCGGTCAACTGGGCCTGGGCCTGAAGAACATCCAGGCGGGCCGCCACTCCGGCTTCATGGCGAGCACGGCTGATCTTCAGGGTGGCCCCAGCAGTCTGCACTGCTGCCAAACGCAATTCGACTTCCGCATCCGTCCGCTGGAGTTCATGGTAGGACTCCGCCACCTGGAGCTTCACGTCACGCTCCAGGAGCTGGCGTTGCAGCCTCACCTGCTCGAGTTCATGGCGTTCCACTGCAATGCGGGCCGCCCGTTCAGGATCTCGCCACAACCAGGTCGCCTCCACATTGACGCTTGTTTCCAGTTCGCCACGGGGATAGGAGTTATCCGGGTTGTATTGGTACTCCAGGGCCAAGGCTGGCAACCCTGCAGACGACCTCATGGTGACTTGCGGCTTCCAGGCGCTCAGGGAAGCCTCCAACCGGGCCTCCCGCGAGTCCGCCTCAAGCGCCGCAGCCTGCAGGGCAGGATGATTGACCTGAGCCAGTTGCTGGGCCTCCTGCAGGGACAACGGCCGCAGTCGTTGATCCGCCATCTCATCGGGCAACCGTGTGCCGGATGAGGGCGATGGTGCCACCAGATCCGCCAAAGAGGCGGGCAAGGGTCCATTGCCGTTGGACGCCGACCTTGTCTCCGCCGCTGCAACCGCCAGTGGTAGTGGACCAGCCAGCAGGGCGCCCACAAGCAAGTGGGACACGCATTGACGAGACCGCTTCAACAACTGCCGCAAGCCAGACAACGGCGCCAAGCCTAGGGAGCGGCGGCATTAAACGTTTGAGATGGCAGCGCAACGACTCAGGCTGCCGACCGGCCACCACCGCCAGGGACAAGCTAGAATGAGAATCATTCACGCATACACGGACAGGTCTCGTCTTCGGCATGAATACCTGCCCCGGCCAGTCGTTTCATGATTCAGCTCCCCGTCACCCTGCTCAACCACGTCCTCAGCCATCAGCAGGGGCTGCACAGCCGGTCGATCCATCACAGCACAAAGCCCGGAGATTCCCATGACTCCAGCTTTCGGGGGTACACTGGAAAGGCTCACGGTCGAGTTGAGCTGGATCACGCTCGAACGCTGCGGCCCGTGGACGGCGCCGTTGTGGCTGTTGCTGCCGGCTTTGAGCACCGTGTCGAGCCGCAGCGAATGGCAGCCCCTGGCAGAGGCGGTGGGGGATCGTCGCCAGTTGCTGAGTTTCGACTGGCCTGGATTTGGTGAGAGTGATCGTGATGCGATTCCCTACTCCGCAGAGTCGATGGGAGCGGCACTGCGCGCAGTGCTGGAGCGCCTGGGCCGGGAGCGGGGCCAACGGATCACGGTGATCGCCGCCGGCCACAGCACCCCCATTGCGCTGGGGCAAGCCGCCGCCTGGTCATCCCGTTGGCAGAAGTTCGTGGCCGTGGCGCCCACGTGGCGCGGCCCCCTGCCCACCATGAGCGGCTGGCCGCCCCAGCGCTTCGGCTGGCTGCGCAACCTGGTGATGCTGCCGTTGATCGGCCCGCTGCTCTACCGGCTCAACACCAGCTTGCCGGTGTTGCGACTGATGTTGCGCCGCCATGTATGGGTGAACAGCGCCTGGCTGACGCCGGAACGGCTGCACCAGCAGCAACGCCTGGCTCGCCGCCCTCGGGCCCGCTTTGCCAGCGCAGCCTTCGTGAGCGGAGGACTGGACTGCACCACGGATCCCCACTGGTGGCGGCGGCAGACCGCCATGCTCCAGTGCCCGTTGCACGTGGTGGTGGCGTCTGAAGCTCCGCCCCGCTCCCGTGGCTCGATGCAGCAGTTGGCACAGGACGCCGATCAGGTGACGTTCATCCCCGGCCGCCTGGATCTGCATCAGGAGTTTGGAGCGCTGCTGGCCCCGAAGCTGCTGGACGGCTGAGGCCAAGCCCACGCCAGATCAGAGCGGCCAGGAACCCCAGAAACTGCACCATCACCACCGAGGGACCCGAGGGCAGGTTGGTGAGGCCGGAGGCCAGAAGACCCATCAGGGCGCAACTTCCCCCCAGCAAAGCCGAGTTGAGCACGTAGAGCGGAAAACTTCGGCTGAGCAGGCAACCGGTGCAGGCCGGGATCACCACAAAAGCACTGATCAACAGTACGCCCACGGCCTTGATCGAAACCGCCACCACCACGGCCAGCAGTGTGATGAAGGCCAACTGATGCCCAGCCGGTACGGATGCCCATCGACCCGGCCAGATCGCTGTTGAGGGTGAGGAGCACCTGCGCCCGAAGGCTCAGCACCAGATATACCAGAGCACCAACCAGCAGGGCTCCGATCATCCCCAGATCGTGCCAACTGATGCCGAGGATGTCGCCGAACAGCAACTGCTGAATCCCGCCGCGGTAGGTCTCCACCAGGCTCAGCGCCAGCACGGCCGCCGCCAGCGAAAAGGACTGGAGGGACGAGGGGAGATGGAGAACAAGAGAGTGGAGTGTCGTATTGC
>VXWH01000042.1 GCA_009836025.1 Synechococcus sp. SB0668_bin_13
TGGGAGGCTAAAGCCACCCGCCTCCTACTTGCCCTGAATAGTTAAGTATGTAAGCCCCGATTCTTCTCTCCCAGCAGATGGCGGAACGCCAGGATCGTGCTCTCATCCGGTACACTCCCTCCCAACAGGTCCATCCCCGCAAAGTACGCACCACCGGCACATCAATTCTCTCCTCCTCCATTCTCTCATCGCTCAGAGATACCACTGCTGCAGAAAGTGAATGGGCAGCAGCATCCCCAATGGATAAGGACGGCGCCCCACTGTTCCGTCTTGCTTCCCATAGAACGGTTGGAGCAATCCCTCCAGCTCCTCCCAAGGCACTACCTCCTCCATCACCGACAGGAATCTCTCACGCTTCGTCTCTCTCTTCACCATGCTCCGCCTCTTCACCATGCTCCGCTCAACATCGGTGAAGCCAACCTGACCCTTCTTGCTCATGGAACTCCAACCTCACTCCTTCTATGATCCCACCACATCCCTCCCCATTCCCCAGGCTTTCCCTAGATTTTCTCCGGTGGCACAGTCATCACTGGATAGCTGCCAAAATTCAGCAGTTGCTCACAGATGGGATACAGGTTTTGTAAAGCCCTCTGGAAAGCTTCAGTTTGATAGTGACCCTCAACATCAATGAAAAACACATATTTCCCCAGATCAGTCTTGGCAGGGCGGGATTCGATGCGAGACATGTTCAGGGACTGCCCATGGAACACCTGTAACGCCTCCACCAGCGCCCCAGGGCGGTCCCGTTGCCGCAGAGCAAAACAAAGGCTGGTGATCACGCCGTGATCCGAAGGTGCAGAGGGGGCGCTGGAGCACAGCATTGCTGCCACAGGCCGCACCAGCAGAAAGCGGGTGCAGTTGTTGGGTTCATCGTTGATGGGATAGGCCAGAACGTTCAGGTCCTGCTCCTTGGCGGCATCCAGCGAGGCAATGGCCCCGCGGAAGCGGCTACCTTTCGCCATCCGTGCAGCTTCTGCGGTGGACGTGGTGGGCAACTGCAGAGCCTGGGCAAGGTATTTGTTCAGCCATGTGCTGCACTGACCCAGGGCCTGGGGGTGGGAGATAACCTCGCTGATGTCTTCCATGCGGGCGCTCCCCAGCAGGGCATGGCGAATGGGCAGCACCAGGCCGCGCACAATTTCCAGGCCCTGGGGACCATAGGGGTTGGGGGAGTCTGGAGGACAACAGGGAGCGCTCAAGCTCCAGAGGGTGTCCAGCGTGGCGGTCACGCCACCTTGCACGGAATTCTCCACGGGCACCACGGCGGCAGCCACGGTTCCATCTCCCCCGTGGTCCGCCCTGAGTTGGTGCAACACATGCTGGATGGACAGACCGGAACGGGGAGTGTGGTCCTGCAGGCCTTGGGCCTGAGCCAGTTGGCGGCAGGCCGTCTCGGCATAGGTGCCGGAGGGACCCAGAAACGCAATGAAGGGGACAGACAAGGGTGGGTGACGGGATCTCACCTGGTTAAGATCCCATCAACAGTGGCGCCATGGCCATGCAATTGGCCTTCTCAGCCCGGCAAAAGCTGGGTCTGGCTGTACCAGGGTCTTCCGGAAATCTGAGTGCCTACCTGAGGCAGGAGGAACGGGTGGTCAGGGTCCTGCTGGGCGCCGATGCACTTCAGGTTCTACGGCCGGCCCACTATCGCTACACGCTCCCCCGGTTCAAGGTGTTTCAGTTGCAGGTGCAACCCATCGTTGACCTGCGCACCACCCTCTTGCCACACCGGTTGGTCATTCACTCCTGTCAGTGCCGCCTCGATAGCACGGCGCTGGCTGCCAACGACTTTCAACTCCAGTTGGAGGCCTGGTTGGAGGCCCGGGACGACCAGTTGGAGGGAGAGGCATCCCTGGCTGTACAGGTGAGCCGTCCGGCGTTGTTGCGCCTGATTCCCCAAGCCGTTCTGGAAGGCACTGGCGACCGTGTGCTGGCCGGTGTGTTGAGCAGAATCAAGGCCAGGATCAGCCGGGAGTTTGTGCAGGACTTCCAGGTCTGGCGCCGTGGGCATGGAGTGGCATCGCCGCCACCGCCGCCGCCGTTCCCGGAATCTTCCCCAGAAAGCTGAGACGGTGCAGTGGCGTGGGACCCAGGCGCCTGAGTGCCGCCCGATGCTGCGGCGTTCCATAACCCTTATGGCTGGCCAGGCCATAGCCGGGGAAGCGCCGATCCAGTCGGAGGAGCAAACCATCTCTGGCCTGCTTGGCCACGATGCTGGCGCAGGCAATGGTCAGGCAACGTTGGTCCCCATGCACCACCGTCCGCTGACGGTTGCACCAGGGCCGCAACCTCAGGTTGCCGTCCACCAACACCAACTGTGGGGTCGTGGCCAGCCGCTGCAGGGCGCGCATCATGGCCAACTCCGTTGCAGCCCGTATCCCCCGCTGATGAATTTCCCGGGCCGAGGCCTGCCCCAGGCCCAGATCCACGGCCAGGCGACGAATGACCGGCAGGAGTCTTTGGCGGTGCGTTGATGTCAGAGCTTTACTGTCTTGGACGCCAGCAGCGGCAAGGATGGGCAACGCCGCTGCATCCAGACAGCAGGCCGCTGCGAAAACAGGACCAAACAAGCAGCCTCGTCCCACCTCGTCCACCCCGGCAAGAGACGCCAAGGCCACCCCGGCGGCAGCCCCATGGCGTGCGTCCTCTCCCACCTGGGTCGGATCCTCAGGCGGCAGAGCGTCGCCGTCGCCGTCGCCGTCGGTCATTGTCCTGCTCCTCCTCGGAGTTGGGGTTTGCCCCGGCAGATACAACGTCTGTGGGGAAGGCGCCGGTGTTCTGACCGGACGCCACTGGCCCAGCGTTTTCCTGATTGGTCATGGGTGTCTCGACCTGGGCAGGAGCAACGATCTCAGGGATGGCAGTCTCAGGCGAGGGTGTTGTGGAAGAGTCCTGATCAGCAGCCACAGGCAACGGACTCTGTTGCCTTGAGCGTGTGTGGCTCCTGCGTTGACGCACGGGCGCGGCGCTCTCCTCCTGCCCCTGCGCCCGGCTCTGCTCACCCGGTTGCTGGTCCGTGGCAGTCTCCGGCGCCACGGGAGTGCCGGTCTTCTTGCCGGTCTCAATGCCGTCGGGCTGGCGGTGGGGGCCCCCATTGGCCACTTGTGCCGCGGCTTCAGCGGATGGAGGCGGCGTATCCTCGCCAGAACCAACCACGCGAACCGCCACATTGTTCAGGTCCCTGGGTGGCGTGGGGGCCATGAGGGCTGGATTGAAGCCGCACCAGCTAAAGACCGTCTCCTGATCTTGACTCATGGGTACACTGATGGTCTCCGGCTCTCTGGCCGGGGTGGCGGACTCTGCCTCGGGAGAGGGAACGGTTGCCGGTTCGTCCGCAGCCGTGCTTGGGATGGCGGGAGTCTCAGCCGCCGCTTGCAGACCATTGCGGCCACCGCTACGGCGGCGACGCCGGCTGCTGACAACAACAGCACGACCCGCATCCGAACCGGTCTCCCCAGGGGCAGCGGCCGTGGTCACGGGGGGTTGCACGATCCCTGTTGTCAACGGCTGCGTGGGAACCTTGCCCGGCGCCATGGCCCCATGGCCTTGCCCGGCATAACCAGGGCGCTGGTCACCAAAGAGTTCATAGATGTTCTGCCCCTGGCGCTTGCGGGTCAACTCCACCAGCCCCAGTTCCGTAAGTTGGGCAATCTGAGGTCTGGCCTTGTCGGGAGCCATGACCTTCATGAAGTGTTCCAGCAGCAACAACTGATCGCGGCGTGACTCCATGTCAATGAAGTCGACGATGACCATGCCGCCAATGTTGCGCAACTGAAGCTGTCGGGCAATCTCGGTGGCGGCTTCACAGTTGGTCCACAGCACTGTCTCCCGGGACGTGGCGGAGCGTGTGAAGGAGCCGGAGTTCACGTCGATCACCGTCAGGGCTTCCGTGGGCTCGATGACCACGTAACCGCCGGACGGCAGATCCACCCGTGGCAAGAGGGCCTGACGAATTGCCGCGTGAATGCGGAAGGCCTCCATCAGTTCCTCTGCGCTGGCAAAGGAGTCCACCCCAATGGTGTTCTTTTCCGCGCCGAGGAAGGCCTTGACCCGCTCCACCACCTGCGGACTGTCCACCACAACTCTGTCCAGATCAGGTCCCCAGTGGTCCCGCAAGGTGCGATGAACAAAATCATCATCGCGATTCAGGAGTGCGGGCGGTTGGGACGTCTCGGCGGTGGTCTGAATGGTCTCCCATTGGCGGCAGAGCATTTCAAGGTCGTCAATAATCTGGTCCTCCCCCGCCCCTTCGGCCTTTGTGCGCACCAGCAGACCGGTTCCGGCAGGTTTGATCAGAACCGCCAGGGCCCGAAGGCGATCACGCTCGGCCTCTTCGTGAATACGGCGAGAAATGTTGACCCCCTGCCCATTGGGCTGGAGCACCAGAAAGCGACCGGGCAGGGTAATGTTGCCTGTGAGCCGAGGTCCTTTGTTGCCGGTGGGCTCTTTTATGACCTGCACCAGAGCTTTCTGGCGTGGCTCAAGGAGTTCCGTAATGGATCCGGCAGTTTGCCGCAGTCGCAGAGGGCCTAGATCGGTGACGTGAATGAAGCCGTTTCTTTCACTTTCGCCGATTTTCACAAAGGCAGCATCAATTCCTGGGTGGACATTTTCCACCATTCCAAGATAGATGTCGCCGATCTGATGTTGGCCTTGGGCAACAATCAGTTGGTCAACACGTTCATTGTTGAGAATGGCAGCAATGCGCAGCTTTTCAGCAATAAGAATTTGCTTGGTCATGGAAGAAAACCTAAAAGTTTTACAGGAGACGGGGTGGTTGAAGAGCGTTATTTGCCTGTCACCGAAGCTGCTCAGCAGACTGGGGCATGGAGTGAAGTCTTGTCGTCCCGGTCACAATGATAACCCATCACAGGCCGGGGCGCCTCTTGCCTGGCTGGGGCTTGGCGGCCTCGGAACGCAGGTACAGCCAGTCGCGGCACAGAGTGGTGACGGTCAGTTCCTCGCCGAGACGGCCCGCCAGAATCGTCTCCAACTGTTCAGGCTTCAGGCTGCGTCCGCTGGAGTCAATGGCCACATCGACAGCCAACTGCACAGCGGCGCCCCTTTGACCATGAAGGGTCAGACCCTTGAGCAGCGGGCGCAGATCCCGTTGCCGGGGTCGTCCTTTTTTATCCGTGTCGTCCCAGGGCAGGCCGGGAGCAGCCAGCACCGCCTCACAAGCGGCCTGCCAAGCCTGGCTTGGCAGGGTGACCCCTGATTCCGGGCGGAAACCCATGGTCCAGCGGGCCCCCTCCAGCAGTTGAGCCAGGCTCTTTTGCCCAAGGGGAACCTCTTCAGCCGTCAGGAGCCGGATCCCCGTGGGAAGCCGGGGCTGGAGGGTATTGATGAATGTCACCGGCGGGACGACTTCAGCCAACTCCAGATCCAGCAATTCACCGCCACCCTCAACCCCCAGGGGTAGAGCATGGCCCACCTGCAGCCGCGGCAGTGGATGGAACCCTGCGCTGAAGCTGATGGGCAGGGCTGCAGAGCGCAGGGCCCTCTCCAGCAGGCGCAGGAGGTCCAGATGGCTGAGCAGGGCCGCGTCCCCCTCCTTGGTAAAGCGCAACCGCAGCCGCTGGACCCGGCGACTCACGGGCCGGACCCTGGCTGATGCCACAGGGATTGGCGGCGGCGCCACAATCTGATTGTGCCCAAACCCTGGTCCACACACCCCGCAACTGCTGCAGGCGGCAAAGGAGCAGTCCGGCACCACCACGGCCGCCATGGCCCGTTGCAGGTCGTCTCGCAGCCACTGCCGATCCACGCCTGTATCGATATGGTCCCAGGGCAGGGGAAGGGTTGTTGGATCCTTGCCCTCCTGCTCCTGCTGCTGATCCCTCCAGCTCAATCCTGCTGCGCAGATGGCCTGATTCCAGGCCTGGTGGGCCCGCTCCACGCTTTCCCACCAGGCATCCATCCCCGCACCATTGCGCCAGGCTCCAACAATGACCTGCGCCAGACGGCGATCCCCGCGGCCCACAAAATCCTCCATGGCGGAGATCCGCACATCCGTTTCATTCACCTTGAGGCGGGAAATGCCCCGCAGCGCCTGACGCAACAACGCCTGTTTGCGGTGCAGGTCGTCACTGGAGACCTGGTGCCACTGGAACGGCGTGTGGGGCTTGGGGGTGAAATTGCTGATGGTGAGGTGAAAGCCAAGGGGGCCATGGCCATGGCACTCCCGCTTCAACCAGCGCACCGTCTCCGCGATGCCCAGCACGTCGGCATCCGTTTCGCCGGGCAAACCGATCATGAAGTAGAGCTTGACCGTTCGCCAGCCCTGCTCGTAGGCGGTGCGGACACCACGGAGCAGGTCCTGATCCGTGAGGCCCTTGTTGATGACGTCCCGCAGTCGCTGGGTGCCCGCCTCCGGGGCAAAGGTGACGCCTGTGCGGCGTGTACCACCGATGATCCCGGCAATGGTTTCATCAAAGCGGTCCACCCGTTGACTGGGCAGGCTGAGGCTAACCGACTGCCCCTGGAGGCGATTGCGGATCTCCACACCAACGGCCGGGAGCGCCAGATAGTCGGAGCAACTCAGGGAGAGAAGGGAGAAATCGCTATAGCCGGTTGCCTTCATGCCCGTTTCCACGGCATCCACCACATCCTCCGGCGCCACATCCCGGGCGGGGCGGGTCAACATGCCGGGTTGACAGAAGCGGCAGCCCCGGGTACAACCCCGGCGGATTTCCACCACCAGCCGATCATGGACGGTTTCCACCTGGGGCACCAATCCCGTGGCGTAGTGGGGAATGGGATCGGCCACCCGCCGCATCACCCGGGCGGGAGCGGCGGGCGATCGGGGTACAACCCGCCCGTCACTGTTGCGCTGGTACAGGCTGGGGACATACACCCCCGGTACCTGGGCAAGATCCCGTAACAATGCGGAGCGGCTCAGGCGTGCGGCCTTACCCTCCTGGACCACCAGGCCAATCTCGGGCAGCAACTCCTCCCCATCCCCCAGGGCGATGAAGTCGAAGAAAGCGGCATAGGGTTCGGGATTGGACGTGGCGGTTTGACCACCCGCAAAGACGAGGGGTTGGGCCTGGGGGTGATCAAGGGGCCCATCCGGACGTTGCCGGGCCCACAGAGGCAAGCCACTCAGGTCCAGCATTTCCAGGATGTTGGTGGCGCCCAGCTCATAGCTGAGGCTGAAGCCAAGAATGTGGAACGCCTTCAGAGGCCGGCGGCTTTCCACCGCAAACAGGGGAACCTCCCGCCGCCGCAGCCGGGCTGCAAGATCCGCCGCAGGCAGGTAGGCGCGGTCACAGAGTTGCCCCGGCAGGCGATTGAGGATGCCATAGAGAATGATGTGCCCCAGATTGCTGGCGCCCACTTCGTAGAGTTCCGGATAGGTGAGACACCAGCGCAATGACGCCTGGTCCCAGGGCTGATGCAGGGCGCCCCGCTCTTGACCCAGGTAGCGACCCGGCTTGCTGATGCCGCGATTGACCAGTTGATGGAAGGGGACGGGGGCGGTCGCTGCGGCAGAGGGCATGGACGGGGAAGGAAAGGAAGGGACAGCACAGGGTGAAGCACACCCCTATCCATAGGATGGAGTGTCTGTGCCAAGTGCTGCCATGGTGCGCGTCAACAGCCACTACCAAATGTTGCAGGCGGGATACCTCTTCCCGGAGATTCAGCGCCGCATCAAGGCCTTCAGCGCCGAGCACCCCGAGGCTGATGTCATTCGCCTGGGCATTGGGGATGTCACGGAGCCTCTGCCCGCCGCTTGTCGCGAGGCCATGGCCACCGCTGTCGAGGCCATGGGAACCAGAACGGGGTTCCATGGCTATGGTCCCGAGCAGGGCTACCACTGGCTACGGCAGACCATTGCCCAGCATGACTACCAACAGCGGGGCTGTGCCATTGAAGCGGACGAGATTTTCATCTCCGATGGCTCCAAGTGCGACACGAGCAACATTCTGGACATTCTCGGGGACGACAACCGCATTGCCGTGACCGATCCAGTCTACCCCGTCTATGTGGACTCCAACGTGATGGCTGGCCATACGGGTCCCGCTGACGATCAGGGTCGCTACGGCGGCTTGCAATACCTGCCCCTCACCGCGGACAACGACTTCTGCGCCCCTTTGCCGTCAACACCGGCCGATCTGATCTACCTGTGCTTCCCCAATAATCCCACCGGCGCGGTGGCCACCCGTGCCGAATTGCAGCGTTGGGTCGACTATGCATGCAGCCATGAAGCCCTGATTCTCTTTGATGCGGCGTACGAAGCCTTTATCCAGGATCCGGAACTGCCCCACTCCATTTTTGAAATCGAGGGGGCCCGGGACTGTGCCATCGAGTTTCGCTCCTTCTCCAAGAATGCCGGCTTCACGGGGACACGCTGTGCCTTTACCGTAGTGCCCCGGACCCTGACCGGCCGCACCAGGGACGGGGATGCGGTGTCCCTGTGGCAACTCTGGAGCCGTCGCCAGAGCACCAGGTTCAATGGGGTGGGCTATGTGGTGCAACGGGGCGCCGAGGCCGTCTATTCCTCCGCTGGCCAAGCCCAGGTGGCCCGGTTGGTAGCCTTTTACATGGAGAACGCCGCCATCATCCGACAGCAGCTCCAGAGCCTGGGTCTGGCGGCGTATGGTGGCCAACATGCCCCCTATGTCTGGGTCAAGACGCCGGAGTCGGTCAGTTCCTGGCAGTTCTTTGACCAACTGCTGCACGAGGCCCGGGTGGTGGGCACGCCCGGGGCTGGTTTCGGCGCTGCCGGGGAGGGCTACCTGCGCCTTTCAGCCTTTAACAGTCGCGCCCGGGTAGAGGCTGCCATGGCCCGGATTGCCCGGTGCAGGCTGCAATAAAGTGCCATCAACCCACCGGTCAGCTAGACTAGCCGGGAAGATTCTGTCCAGAGACTCGGCATTGATCATGCCCCGTGACATGGCTTCACAACGAGGTGGCGCAACTGTCCTTGTCCAGCAGCAGCAGCGGACACGCAAGCGGCAGCCCCTGTATCGCGTCCTTCTCCACAACGATCCCGTGAATACGCGGGACTACGTGGTGGCAACGCTGCAAATGGTGGTTCCCCAACTCAGCGAGCAAGATGCCGTGGCTGTGATGTTGGCAGCCCACAACACGGGCGTGGGTCTGGTGATTGTCTGTGACCAGGAGCCCGCTGAGTTTTACAGCGAGCAACTCAAGAGCAAGGGACTCACCAGTACGATTGAACCGGAAACGTGAGGCGGGAAGCCAGGCAAGGTCCCCGCTGGCTGGGCACCTTGCTGTTTGTGCCCTTGCTGCTGGCCGTAGCCTGGTTGCTGACCCGTCCCCTGTTGTGGCTGGGGATGGACCCGGCGGCGGTGAAGCTGCTGGTCAGCCTGGGAGCCTTTGTGCTGTTTCTCGTCTGCCTCCCCCTGCGCCTGCGCCGTGTCTGGGCGGTCGCTCGCCCTTGGCGCTGTCTGGGGCTCAACGCTCCCCTTGGCAGGTCCATCCGCGCCTTGGCCCATGGCCTTTTCCAGGCTGTCCTGCTGCTGTTGGGCTTGAGCATTCTGCTCCGGTTTCTGGGGCACGCCCATTGGGGCGGCGGGCTCACCATGGGCCAAACCATCAATGCCGTGGCCTTGATGGGCGTCGGCTTTGCCGAAGAGTTGCTGTTTCGTGGCTGGCTTTGGGGGGAGTTGCAGTTGCGACTGGCCTGGCGCCAGGCCGCCATGGCCCAGGCTGTGGTGTTCAGCGTGCTCCACACCCGCTTTGACCAGGGGTGGGCAATCCCCCTTGGCCTATGGCCAGGGATGTTGATGTTGGGGCTGGTTCTGGCTGGGCAGCGCAGCAAGGACGACAGCCTGCTGGCTGGCGCCGTGGGTCTGCACGGTGGCTTGGTGGCAGGGTGGTTTGCACTGCAATCGGGCCTTCTGAGCCTGGAGCCTTCCATCCCCGCCTGGCTGATGGGTCCCAACTACAATCCCGTTGCCGCTTCCCCCGATTACAACCCCGTTGGCGGACTTCTCGGCTGGCTGGGCTTAAGCATCCAACTGCTCAGGTTGCGCTGGCATTGGGGCTACGCGGATCACAACCCCGGATCAAAGCCCTAAGCTGGGAAACCAACTGTTGAAGCAGTGAAGCCCTCTGCATGGCCGACTACTACGACCTTTTGAATGTCAGCAGGGACGCCAGCCCGGAGACCCTTAAACGCGCCTACCGCCGCCTGGCGCGTCAGTACCACCCTGACGTCAATAAGGAGCCGGGGGCGGAGGAACGATTCAAGGAGATTGGGCGGGCCTATGAGGTGCTCAGTGACCCGGAAAAACGGTCCCGCTATGATCAATTTGGCGAAGCGGGTGTGGGCGGAGCGGCCGGCGGGATGCCTGACATGGGCGATATTGGGGGCTTTGCTGATCTCTTCGAGAACTTCTTTGGCGGCGGGGCGGCAACCGGTCGCGGATCACGGCGGCGGCAAGGGCCGACCCAGGGGGAGCACCTTCGCCTGCCCCTGACCATTTCCTTCCGCGAGGCTGTTTTCGGGACAACCCGGGAGGTGCAGATCCGCCACAGGGAAACCTGCTCCACATGTGGAGGTAGTGGCCTCAAACCCGGCAGCCGTCTGAGCACTTGCCAGACCTGTGGAGGTCAGGGTCAGGTTCGCCGCACCAGCCGCACCCCTTTCGGCGTGATTTCCCAGGTGACCACCTGTCCCACCTGTGGCGGTCGGGGGAAAGTGACCAGGCCGGAGGATCGCTGTGGCGCCTGTAACGGCCAAGGCTCCATCCAGGCGCTCAAGAAACTCCGCATCACCATTCCTCGGGGTGTGGAATCCGACCAGCAGCTTCGGGTGGCGGGCGAGGGGAACGCGGGTGAGCGGGGTGGTCCGGCCGGAGACCTGTTTGTGGAATTGCAGGTGGAATCCGATCCCAGGTTCCAGCGTGAAGGCGTCACCATCCGTTCCACCGCTGAGGTGAGCTATCTGCAAGCCATTCTTGGCGACACCATCACAGTGGCCACGGTGGACGGCGACCAATCCGTCGAACTGCCAGCCGGAACCCAGCCAGGCGAAGTTCTCACCCTGCCAGGTCTGGGCGTTCCCAAGCTGGGTAACCCTGTCGCACGGGGTGACCATCTGCTGACGATCAAGGTGAGACTTCCCAAGGGCAGGTTTTCCGTAAAGGAGAAGGACGTCCCTGGTGGTCTCTCGAAGGAAGGCCGCACCCTGCTCAAACAGTTGGACAAGAAAGTTCAGACCAAGGGCAGCATGCTGGGCGGCCTTCTCTAAGACGCGGCGCCAAAGACCATGGACACCATTGGCTTGGACCTGCGCGGCGTTCCCTGTCCTCTGAATGCTGTTCGCTGTCAGTTGGCGTTCGAGAAGCTGGCGGTGGGTGAAGGGCTGCGGGTGCAACTGGATTCCGGTGAACCCCTGGAGAGCGTGGTGAATCAATTTCTCGACGCCGGGCAGCAGGTGGACGTGGAGGTCCGCTCCGGGCAACATGCAACGGTCCTCATCACCCGCCTCTTCCCCTAGCCCAGGACACGGGGAGATCCCAGCGTCGGCGTCATCCCCCCAGCAGGTTGGGCATATTGAGGTTCCCCAAACCTCCTGTGAGTTCCTCCATGCGGGCTTTCATGGTTTCCGTGGAATGCTGGTGGGCTGCCTGCAGGGCTTCCAGGACGGCTGCTTCCACCACGGGCGACTCCTCGGCCAGCAAGCTGGGATCCAGAAAAACCCCTTGTGGAACCTGGTTGCCCGAGATGGTGATCCGTACACGTCGATCTCCACTGAAGCCTTCCAGAACCAAGGCGTCCAACTCCTCCTGAAGCCTCACCGCATCCTTCTGGATCTGCTGTGCCTTCTGGAAGGCTTCAGTGAGTTGGGAAAAATTGGGGAGTCCAAAGCCGGCCATCAGGACAGACCAAACTCTTATCAGCCTACGGGACTTGGGGAGGATTGGTTGAAGTCGAACCGGCCAAGGTGTTTGATTTCCGTCTGCAGCGGGATGTTTTTCCCTCGCATGACACTGTCTTGCACCAGGTGAATCAATGCCTGGATGTGCCGGGCTTTGGCCCGGCCACGGTTGACAATAAAATTGGCATGGACCGTTGAGATCTCCGCATCACCCCGTCGCTGGCCTTTCAGGCCCAGGACGTCGATGAGTTGCCCTGCTTTCATCGGGAGGGGATTGCGGAAAACACTTCCTCCACAGGGTAAATTGCAGGGCTGAGTGCTGTGGCGCCGGCTCAGGTTGGCTTTGATGGTCTGCAAAAGGCGCTGGGGGTGATGACCAGGGCTGGTGCGCAAGCGAGCCGAGATCACGACCCATGGCGTCTGGGCAGCCGCCATGTCCTGAAGCAGGCTATGACGATAACCAAATGCCATGTCCTGCTCCCGCAGGCGCCAGGACTTGCCTGTGCCAGGGTCCAGCAGCTCAGCATCAACAAGCCGCTCTGCCAGACAACTCCCCTGACAGCCCGCATTCATGGCAACGGCTCCACCAATGGTTCCTGGAATTCCCGCAAGCCACTCCAGGCCCTTGAGACCGGCTCGCGCTGCCTTGCGGGCCAGGGTCGGTAGAGGTTCACCGGCGTAGGACTCGATCAGTCCCGTCGTGGGATCAAACCGGACGCCTTGCAGGCGCCTCAGGCCAAGGGATAGTCCCTGCACACCCTCATCACTCACCAGCAGATTGGAGCCGGCTCCAATGGGGTGAATGCTCAATCCCATGGCTACAGCCCATTGCACCACATTGACCAACTGGTCAACACTGCACGGCTGGGCCAGATATTCAGCGCTCCCCCCCACCTTCCAACTGGTCAGACCAGCCAGTGGCTGGTTGGGCCGGACAGTGGTGGGAAGGGAGACGGGGGACATATCATCACCTACGCCGCCATGGGGGCAGAGGACCGGATCAAACCGGGTAACCGGTTGATGGAACCTGCTCCCATGGCCAGCACCAGATCACCAGGCCGGGTGTAGCTGTGAAACTCCTGCGCCAAGTGCTCCAGGCTGTCAAAGCAATGCACTGTTCCTCCGATTTCGGCAATGGCCCTGGCCAGGGCGGTATGGCTGACTCCAGCGACGAGCTTTTCCCCTGCGGCGTAAATGGGAAGCAACAGCACTTCATCGGCAGCAGTCAGCGCCAGGGCAAATTCCTGAAGAAAGTCTCTGGTTCGGCTATAGCGATGGGGCTGGAAGGTCACGATCACCCGCTGGGGCATCAAGGGGAGGGCGGATTCATCGCTCCCCACCATGGCCCGGGCCATGGCAAGAGTTGCGGCCACCTCGCTGGGGTGGTGAGCATAGTCGTCCACCAACAGCCGATCATCCACAACACTGTGAAACTCAAACCGGCGGCCAGGGGCACGAATGGCTTTGCAGGACCTCTGCAGCAGAGGGAAGGGGATTCCCAGTTCCAGGGCCCCCGCCAGGGCCGCCGCCAGATTGGCCAGATTGTGGAGACCCGTCAAGGGAAAGACGACGGGACCCAGGCACTCGGCACCGGCGTGGACAATCGCCTCACTGGCGTAGCCCCGGCATCTGATGTCTGAGAAGCGATAGTGGGCAGAGCTTGTCCCACCAAGAGACCATTGCCGTGTGCCTGGAAGATGCTGGCTCAGAAGAGGGCAATCCCCGTTGGTGAGCAGGGTTTGGCAGTTGCGGCCAAACTCGGCCATGGTGTCGAGCAAATGGTTGATATCGGTGTAATGGTCTGTATGATCCAGTTCAAGATTGGTGATAACCCCGATCCGTGGCCGGAATTTCACGAGCGTGCCGTCGGACTCATCCGCTTCCGCCACCGCAACACCGCCACGACCGTAACGACCATTGCTGCCCAACCAAGGCACCACACCACCGATGACGACTGTGGGATCCAGGCCCACTTCCATCAGAAGGGTGCTGAGAAAGGTGCTGGTGGTGGTTTTGCCATGGGAGCCAGCCACCACGACAGACCGGGGGTGACTGGCAAGCAGGTCAGTCAGCAGGTCCGAGCGATGAATCACTTGCACGTCCCCTGCCGCACGGATGGCCATGAGTTCCGGGTTGTCTTCTTGAATGGCAGAGCTAACCACCACCAGAGGAGGCAGCGGAGCGTCTTTGCGCAGGGCCTCAACCGCCCTGGAATCCTGCTGGAGGGTGATCCTGGCGCCGGCACCACGCAGAGTATTGATAGAATTGGAGTTACAGATGTCTGAACCACTGACGCGAAACCCACGGGCCATGAGGATTTCTGCAAGGGCTGACATGCCAGCACCGCCGATTCCCACAAAGTGAACGGGCCGCCGTGGATCAAGAGTGTGTGTCAATGGGTCCTGCCTCTACGGCCCTAAGCTAAGCGAACATTTGCAAGAGAAGACAGAGGCATTCTCGCATTCAGAGGCATCAGCGGAACGGTTGCGTGCTTTTGCAAGCCAACGGCCTTCTGTATGATCCACTGCCGAATCACCTCCGCTGCCCGACCTGTTCATGACACTGAAAGTTGCCATCAATGGCTTTGGCCGCATCGGCCGCAACTTCCTGCGTTGCTGGTTAAGCCGTGGGGACAAGACGGGTCTTGAGGTGGTTGGTATCAACGACACCTCCGACCCCAAGACCAACGCCCACCTGCTGACCTACGACTCCATGCTTGGCCGCATCCGGGATGCGCAGGTCTCTTCCACAGAGGGAGCCATCGTCGTCAACGGCAGGACAATCAAGTGCTATTCCGACCGCAACCCTTCAAACCTGCCCTGGGCGGAATGGGGTGTGGACCTGGTGATTGAGTCCACCGGCGTATTTGTGACCAGGGAAAGCGCCGGGAAGCACCTGGAGGCTGGCGCCAGGAAGGTGCTGATCACGGCGCCCGGCAAGGGCCAGGGTGTGGGCACCTTCGTGGTTGGGGTCAACGACCATGAGTACCGTCATGGTGACCACGCCATCATCAGCAACGCCAGTTGCACCACCAACTGCATGGCCCCCCTGGTCAAGGTGCTGGATCAGCAGTTTGGCCTGAACAAGGG
The DNA here is from genome assembly GCA_009836025.1 of Synechococcus sp. SB0668_bin_13. Lineage (GTDB taxonomy): Bacteria > Cyanobacteriota > Cyanobacteriia > PCC-6307 > Cyanobiaceae > Synechococcus_B. Next base: position 14,944 of record VXWH01000042.1, read on the forward strand.
CCTGATGACCACCATTCACAGCTACACAGGCGATCAGCGCATTCTTGATGCCAGCCATCGGGATCTGCGCCGCGCCCGGGCCGCCGCCATGAACATCGTCCCCACCTCCACCGGCGCAGCCAAGGCGGTGGCTTTGGTGTATCCCGTCGTGAAGGGCAAGCTCAGCGGCATTGCCATGCGGGTTCCCACCCCCAATGTGTCCGTGGTGGACCTGGTCTTTGAGTCCTCCCGCCCCACGACAGCGGAAGAGGTGAATGCCGCTGTCAAGGAGGCGTCCCAAAACGGCATGGCGGGCATCATCAAGTACGGCGACCTGCCCCTGGTCTCCAGTGACTACGCCGGCACAAGCGAGTCAGCCATCTTTGACGAGGCCCTGACCATGGCCATGGGGGACAACCTGGTCAAGGTCGTCGCCTGGTACGACAATGAATGGGGCTATAGCCAGCGGGTGGTGGACCTGGCGGAGGTTGTGGCCAGCAAGTGGGAGCCTTCCCCTGCGGCCCCATGAACCCTGGGTTCGCATTCTGATCTGGCGTTCCTTGCCGCCATGGAGACCGTGGGGCCAAAATCAAAATGGTCAAATGGCTTCCCTGGCGGCAAGGGACGCAACTGGCCGTCCTGGGCGTCCTTCAGCAGCAGGTGGTGGCTGGCAGTCACCACACCCACATGACAGAAGCTCGGTTCACGCTCCAGGAGCGCCTGGGCCCAACGGGGCTCCAGAGCCAGAACCAACTCGAAATCCTCCCCACCCCAGAGACAATGGCGCTCCCCATCAGGCAGGCCCATGAAGGCCGCGGGAAGGGGAAGGCGATGCACATGGGCGCCCAGACCCTGCTCCCCACAGAGCAGGTGCAGGGCCTGGGCAAGGCCGTCGCTGCTGTCTGTTCCAGCCACACGCCATGGCGTCCCAGGGGGCTGACTGGCCCGGAGCCGTGGAAGAACATCCAGGCGGGCCCGGGGATAGCAATGGGCCGCGATGGCCTGGGCCTGGAGGCTCCCTGACTTGGGATTTACCCCATGGAGCAGCAGAGACAGGCCGTAGCTGCTGAGGCCGTGGGGACCACTGCAGACCAGCCAATCTCCCACTTGGGCACCATGGCGACGGATGACACGCCCCTGATCCACAGTACCGATGGCGGTCATGGCCAAGCTCACCATGGGGCTCTCCACGCAGTCGCCTCCCAGGAGATGGCCCCCATGGCGGGTGAGGGCTCTGACCATGCCCCCATAGACAGACTCCAGCCAACGCCAGGGAAGGGATCCTGGGCAACCCAGACCCACGGTGATGCCCACAACCTGATCCGCGCCCATGGCGGCCAGATCGGAAACATTGGCCATCACAGCCCGCCAACCCACGGACTCGGGCGGGGTGGTGGTTTGTGAAAAGTGACGGTCCTCCACCAGCACATCAGTGCTGATGACCCCGCAGCGACAACCCGGCGTGGACGGCATCAGGGCAGCATCATCCGCCAGTTGGCCCGGCGGCGCAAAGCGCTCCAGACGTCTGAGCAGTTCCCGCTCCCCCAACTCTGCCACAGAAGGGGAATGAACCTTACCCATGGGCATGCAGGTTTTCGGCGCCGCTGATCACCGTGGCGTCAAGGATCCGGTCCGTGGATGTGAGCTTATCCAGCACGTCTGCACCTTCCACCACATAGCCGAAGGCGGCAAACCGTCCGTCAATCAGGTTGAGGCCCGCAGGAGTCAACTCAGGCTCGAACAGGAAGATGAAAAACTGGGAGGACCCATCATCAACCGCGACACCGGAGTGGGCCCAGCCCATGGTGCCCCGTGCGGAGAAGGGCAGCACAGGCGTCTCCTTGAACAGCCCCAGGTCTTCAAAGGTGAGGTCATACAAAGGCTGTTCCTCGCTGGCAATGCGGATTTCCAGGGGGACGGTGCGCAGTTGCCGGGTCCGGGGATCCACAAATCCATCAGCCTCCCCCTCTGGATCACCGGTTTGCAGGATATAAAACGCTTCGGCCCGGTTAAAGCCCAAACCATCGTAGAAACCCCGTTGCACCAGGTCCACAAAGGCTCCAGCGGTCAAGGGGGCGTTGTAGCCATCCACCACCGTGACCAGGTTGCCGGCCGTGGTGTGGAGACGCACCTGGGCCCGCCCCAGCAGCCGGGGCAGAGCGTCGTACTGCTGCGGAATGGAGAAGGGGAACCCTTGCACCAGGTCCGCTTCCATGGAACCGATCAACTCCAGAATCTGGGCGCGAAGCGCCAGGAAGGCCGTGCGATCCTCCTGGGCCGCCGCTTGCTCCAACCGGGGGAGGAGTTCCCCGAGGCGCTCAAGTTGTTCCTCAACGTCCACGCCCCGCTGTTGAGCATCCGCCTGAATGGCAGCGCCCCCTTTGTTCAGCAGGCTCTGCAGGCGCCGCGCCCGCTTCGTCAAGCGACTCCACCGCTTGGCGCGCAGATCGATGCTGCTGCCCTCCATGGTGTGCTGCAGGTCCCGCAGTTGCCGCTGATCCACGGGCAACGCATCCCGCAGCAGGGCTCCGGGATCCGTGACGGGATCCCCCGCCGGCAGGGCGGCGGCAGCGGGTTGGGGAAGGGGAATCAGCAGAACCAGGACCAGGGTCAGAGACCAACACCAGCGCCATAGCGCTGGAAGCCTGGGGAGAGGAAGGGTAGAGCCTGGAAAAGCCATGGGATCTGGCCACAGGGCCGGTCATGGGTCACTTGCTGAGGAACTCTGCCACATGGACCCGGGTCGGACGCCTCCTAGAATCCATGTGCTTCACGACAGGCAGTGGATGATTTCCAGCAATGACTTCCGTACGGGCACAAGCATTGAACTTGATGGCCAGGTCTGGCGTGTCGTTGAGTTTCTCCACGTCAAACCCGGCAAGGGATCGGCTTTTGTGCGCACCAAGCTCAAGGCGGTTGTGTCTGGAAACGTTGTGGAGAAAACATTCCGGGCCGGAGAGATGGTGCCCCAGGCGGTGCTGGAGAAGTCCGGTTTTCAGCACACCTACAAGGAGGGGGAAGACTTCGTGTTCATGGATATGACCTCCTTTGAGGAGATGCGACTCACGGCCCAGCAGATTGGCGGCCAGTGCAAGTACCTGAAGGAGGGAATGGATGTCAACATTCTGTCCTGGAACGGAAAACCACTGGAGGTGGAGCTGCCCAATACCGTGGTCCTTGAGGTGGCCCAAACCGATCCTGGCCTCAAGGGGGACACCGCCGCCGGCAGCACCAAGCCCGCTGTCCTGGAGACAGGCGCACAGGTGAACGTGCCCCTGTTTATCAGCACCGGCGAGCGGATCAGAATCGACACCCGCAATGATACCTACCTGAGTAGGGAGTAGCTCTTTTGATGGTCTGTCTCCTCTTTACCACTTCACCCGCTCTCAATTGACCGTGCAGCTTAATCACAGTCAACTCAAGGACCTCCTGACACTGCTTGGCGGAAGCGACATCCAGGAGTTCATTCTGGAAGGCAAGGATTTTCGCCTGGAACTGCGGCGCTACCAGGGCAACCAACCCGCGCCAGTGGTTGCGGCTGCCACTGCCGCCCCGCCAACGGCAAGCCCACCAGCCCCCAGAACCAGCGCGCCACCCGGTCGATCAGACCTGGTTGAGGTGCATGCCCCCATGGTGGGCACCTTCTACCGTGCGCCGGCGCCGGAGGAGCCCCCCTTCGTGGAGGTGGGTGACAAGGTTCAGGTGGGGCAGACCCTTTGCATCCTGGAGGCCATGAAGCTGATGAACGAGATTGAGGCGGAGGTCTCTGGCGAGGTGGTGGAGGTGCTGGTGGAGAACGGCACGCCTGTGGAGTTTGACCAGCCCTTGATCCGCCTCAAGCCTTTATGAAGAGGAGAAGACTGAACGCCGGGACGTGGACAGCCCTTGCCGTTCCCATCACCATTGCCTGTGGTCTCTTTCGCGGGGTCCTGTCGTCTCCGCCCCCACCCTGGTGGTGATTCTTGGCGTTGCCTGGCGGATTGGGTTCTGTTCACGGTGAAGGACGGTTCTGGAGCGTTGGCAGTGGCTCCAGTTCAGCCGCCGCCAGCAGGGCGGCCACCATGCTCCCCTCCCTGGCCAGTCCTTGACCTGCCAGGGAAAACGCTGTGCCGTGGTCCGGTGAGGTGCGGATGAACGGGAGCCCCAGGGTGGTGTTGACCGCTTCGTCAAAGGCAATCAGCTTGGTGGGGATCAGTCCCTGGTCGTGGTAGAGGGCCAGGTAGCCGTCAGCAGCGTGGCCATGACCCCGCCAGGCCCGACCCGCATCCAACCAGCAGGCATCCGGTGGCTCGGGACCTAGCACAGTGCAGTCGGGGTGCAGTGCCTGCCACTCCTTCAAGCAGGGCTCCAGCCAGTCCCGCTCCTCGCTGCCCAGGTGGCCGGCTTCCCCGGCATGGGGATTGAGGCCCGCAACCTTGAGAACCGGCTGGCCCCGGTATTGGCGACAAAAGCGGCCCAGCACGGTGAGCTGATTCTGCACCAGGTTTGGAGACAGGGTCTGCAGCGCCTGCTTGAGGGGAAGATGGGTTGTGGCCAGCAGGGTGTTGAGCCGCCAGTCCCCCTGGGGTGAGCGGGCGGTGAACAGCATGGATGCCCTGATGCCCCCCGCAAGCTGCGCCAGGCGCTCGGTCTGTCCCGGGTAAGCATGGCCAGCGGCCTGCCAGCAGTGCTTGGCAATGGGGGCGGTGGCCAGTGCCTGACAGTGCCTGTCCAGCACCGCACGGCAGGCGGCGGTCAACCAGGCAAAGCTGGCGGCCCCGCCCGCGGCAGTGGCCTGGCCACAGGAAACCGGCTCCGCCAACGGCATGTCCACCAGGTGCAGATCCCGCGGATCTACCACCGGTTGTTCCCGCTGCCGCAGGGTGTGGTATTGCTCCAGGAGCCAGCGGCGGCAGCCAAACAGCACCGGCTCCACCGCCTGCTGAACCCGCCGGTTGGCCAGGGCCTTCAGCACCACCTCCGCCCCGATCCCGGCGGGATCCCCCAAGGCAACGGCAATCCGCCGCGGCTGATCCATGGCCAGGACTCCATGAGCAACAACTTTAGCGTGGAGCGCCCTGTTTGACTTTGGCGATGTCGCCAGAACAATGGTCCAAGGCGTTTGAACGGCAGCAGCAAGCCTGGCTGCGTGATGTTGCCCCCGATCTGGTCTCCAGGCTGCTGAATTGGTGGGCACGCCACGGACGCCATGATTTGCCGTGGCGATTGTTGTCCGATGGACGCCAGCCCGGACCTGGCGACCTGCTCCCCGTCTATCCCGTCTGGGTGGCGGAGGTGATGCTGCAGCAGACCCGGCTGGCGGTGGCGCTTCCCTTCTGGCGCCGTTGGCGGTCACGGTTTCCGGATCTGGAGTCCTTGGCGGCGGCATCCCGGCAGGACGTGCTCCACTGCTGGCAAGGACTGGGGTACTATGCTCGAGCACGGCGGCTCCATGGGGTGGCCACCCAGTTGGCGGCGGTCAGGCGTCCACTGCCCACGGACCGCGCCGGCCTTGAACGGCTTCCGGGCCTCGGTCGCACCACAGCGGCCGCCATTGCCGCCACGGCCGGCAACAGTCCCGACCCCATTCTGGACGGCAACGTGATGCGTGTGCTGGCGCGCCTTCTGGCCTTTCCAGCACCACCCCGGCAGGCCACCCCCCTGTTCTGGAGCATGGTTGAGCTGTTGCTGGACCACAGAGGGGCGCGAGATTTCAACCAGGCCCTGATGGACCTGGGTGCCCTGGTCTGCCGCCCCCGTGGGCCTTTGTGCCATCATTGCCCCTGGCAGACCCATTGCCATGCCTACGCTAAAGGGATTCAGCACCAACTCCCTGTGCGCCAGGCTCCCACACCCATTCCCCATGTCATGGTTGGCGTGGGCATTGTGCTGGATCAGCAGGGGAAGGTGCTCATCGGCCAGCGCCAACCCGATGGGCTGCTGGGTGGTCTTTGGGAGTTTCCCGGCGGCAAGCAGGAGCCCGGCGAGACCATGGCCGACACCGTGGTGCGGGAACTGCAAGAGGAGGTGGGCCTGACCGTGGCTGTAGGTCGGGAGCTGCTGCGCTTTGACCATGCCTATACCCATCGGCGGCTCACCTTTGCGGTGTATCTCTGCCGCGTGGTGGCTGGAGAGGCTCGGCCCGTGGCCAGCCAACAGGTGGCCTGGGTGTGGCCCCACGACCTGCACCGCTACCCTTTCCCTGCCGCCAACGCCCGCATGATCCAGTCCCTGCGGGAGCACTCAGGCGAGGCTTGACTTGATGTAGCGGATCCCACTGAGCCAGGCCATGGCGAGGGCCGCCCAGAACAGGCCGCTCCCCACGGCGGCTGTCAGCGCCTGGGCCGGACCCGGCCAGAGCAGACACCCGAAACAAAGAAACTGACCGGTGGTTTTCAGTTTGCCGCTCCAATGGGCTGGCGCTCCATGGGGCTGACGACTTCGCCACTCGGTCACCAGGAACTCTCGGGCCAGCAGGAGCCAGATGGCCCAGAGAGGAATGGAGATGGGGGAGATGGCGGGATCGGATGCGCCACCACCGTGGCCAGCCAGCCACAACAGCGGCGCCAGCAGCAATAATTTATCGCAGAGGGGATCCAGACGCGCCCCCCACAGCGACCCACCGCCACCGCATCGCGCCAACCACCCGTCCACCGCATCGGTGAGGGCGCCAACCACCAGCAGCCACCAGGCCCACCAGCCCCATCCCCCCTGCAACGCCAACAGGAGAGGCACGGCAACCAGGCCCCTGAGCACCGTGAGGCCGTTGGCCAGGCTCTGCGCCTTCACAATCACCACACTCCGGAGAGACCATCATGGTGCAAAGCCAGCCTGTCCAGGCGTTCATGACCACGCCGGTGAAGTTCGTGCATCCAGACACACCACTGACAGAGGTGATCCAGATGCTCGATACCGCCCATATCAGTGGCTTGGCGGTGTGCGACCACCAGGGCAGGCTGGTGGGGGAAATCAGCGCCAAGGATCTGATGGTGCGGGAAAGCGGCCTGGAGCCCGGGCCGTACGTGGTCTTCCTGGACAGTGTGATCTACCTGCGCAATCCCCTGCGCTGGGAGCGGGAGGTGCATCAGGCGCTGGGGGAAACCGCTGAAGCCGTCATGAGCCGCTCCCCCCATACGTGTGGTCCCACCACGAGCCTGCAGGCGGCGGCGGCACTGCTCCACGATGCCGGCACGGAGAGGCTGTTTGTGGTGGAGAGGGGAGAACTGATCGGGGTGTTCAGCCGGGCCGACCTGATTCGGGCCATGGCCGCCAAGGACGGCGCCCAATGAGATACCCAAATCCTGCGCCAACGACACGTTATGGCATCTCGGGGGTGCGAGGCGTCAGTCCCAGGGCCGTGCGCACCCGCTCCAGAGAAGCCTGAGCCACCCGTTCCGCCCGCTGCCGCCCCTGGCTCAACACATGATCCAGGGCGGCGGGGTCAGCCATGAGTTCCCCATGGCGCTGCTGAATGGGGACCAGGGCCTCAACCACCACATCGCTGAGCATGGCCTTGAACCGGCCCCAGCCCATCCGGCCACACTCTTCGGCAGCCGCAGCGCGACTCCGACCACCGAGGAGGGCATAGAGCGCCAGAAGATTGCCTGCTTCCGGTCGCTCCGGGTCGTCAAAGGTCAGGCCCATCACCGCATCGGTCTTGGCCCGCCTGATCTTTCTGCGCACCAGTTCAGGGGTGTCCAGCAGGTTGATGCGGCTGTTGTCGTTGGGATCACTCTTGCTCATCTTGTTCCGGCCGTCGGTCAAACTCATGACCCGTGCCCCCTCTGGAAAGATCAATGGCTCGGGCACGTTGAGAACGATCTCTCCACGGGAGGCAAACTGGCCATTCAGGCGCTGCTGGACAATGTTGCGGGCCAATTCCAGGTGCTGTTTCTGGTCCTCCCCGACGGGCACCAGGTCGGCGTTGTACAGGAGAATGTCCGCGGCCATGAGCACCGGATAGTCCAGGAGGCCCACGGAGGTCTGGGTGCCTTGTTTGTTGGCCTTCTCCTTGAACTGGATCATGCGCTCCAGCCAGTTGAGAGGGGTGATGCAGTTCAGCAGCCAGCAGAGTTCACTGTGGGCCGGCACATGGCTCTGGACAAAGACCGTGGCCAGTTGGGGATCAATGCCACAGGCCAGGTAGAGGGCCGCGGTTTGCCGGGTCTGCCGCGTCAGCAGGGCTGGATCATGGGGAACGGTGATGGCGTGCAGATCCACCACGCAGAAAAAGGTGTCGTGCTGATGTTGCAACGCCACCCAATTGCGAATGGCCCCCAGCCAGTTGCCCAGGTGGAGCGCACCTGTGGGCTGCACTCCCGAGAGAACCCGCTTGCGTTCCATCAGGTCTCTTCCGGTTGGCGGGAGTCCGTGGTGGAACCATCCGCCATGGGAGCTTCCGTTTCTGCGGCAGGACCGGTGGGGGGCTGATGGTCGTTCAGCGGCTTGGGTTGCTGTTTGGCGGGTCGGGCCAGCGGGTCAGGGCGCACCGCCGGCGCCTGGGTTTTCGGCTGTTGCCCGCCGCCACGGCCACCAGGCCCGGTGTGCTGTGGCAGTTGGGCGGCCATGGTGTCCTCGCCGAGTTGACCTTGCTCCACCAGTTGGGCCATGGTCCGAAGGCAGAATCCCAACGCAGCAACAGTGGAACGCAGTTGGAAACGCTCCTGGATCAACTGGGCTGCACGCAGCTCGTTGTCGCTTAAACGAATGCGCAGGGACCCCTGCTCACGGCCCGCCGAACGACTTGACCGTTCTCCAGATACGCGCCGCGCCCCGCGCCGTTCGATCCCAGGGGGACGATCTTGAGAATTCTCGTCCAGCCCCGGAAGAAAGTCTTCATTGATGGCCATTTCCGGCCCTCACTCCATTGCTTCCAGGACAGACGCAGATTGAAATGTCCTTGGTGTCCAGGCAGTTTGCCCGACGCCGACGATGGGGTCTCGCCTGAGGCTCCACATGCATGGGAGGTCTGTACCGAAACTTGGGTGGCTGAAATCCTAGGGGAACTTACCATACGCTCCACGCTCACCCACCCCATGATTGGTGTCCCTGGCCGTGATCACTTGTCGCCGATCCCACCTCATGGCAGCCGTAATCCTCACGGCACTGATGGGCTGCACAGCCGCCAGCCCGTTGCGCCAGCAGGAGGTCACCCGCCCCAGGGTGCTGGCCAGCTTCACCATCCTGGCGGACCTGGCCCAGGCCGTAGCGGGGGACCACCTGGAGGTGACATCCCTCATCAAGCCGGGCGCCGAGGTTCATGGCTACGAACCCACCCCCAGTGACCTGCGGCAGGCGGCGGCGGCTGTGCTGATCGTGGATAACGGTCTCAACATGGAGAGTTGGCGGGAGCGTTTCTACACCGATTTGCCCGACTCTATCCCGCGGGTGACCCTCACCCAAGGCATCGAACCCCTGTCCATCGGTGACGCGGCGGTGGCGGGGCGGCCCAATCCCCATGCCTGGATGTCTCCCCGTCTGGCCATGGTGTATGTGGAGAACCTGCGCCAGGCCTTTACGGAGGCGGCGCCGGAGCACAGGGAGGCCTTTGCCGCCAATGCGGCGGCCTACAACCAGCAACTGCTGCAACTGGATGAAGAGTTGCGTCAGGCCGTTGCCCGCTTGCCGGAAGAGCGGCGTCTCCTGGTGACCTGTGAGGGGGCCTTCAGTTACCTGGCCCGGGACTATGGCCTGGAGGAGGCCTATCTCTGGCCTGTGAACGGGGACTCCGAGGTCACGGCGCAGCGGCTGGCGGGGGTCATTCGCCTCGTGGAGGAGCGGCAACTGCCGGCAGTGTTTTGCGAAAGCACGGTGAGCAGCGCCGCCCAGGAAGAGGTGGCAGCCGCCACCGGCGCCCGTCTGGCTGGTGTGTTTTATGTGGACTCCCTCTCGGGACCCCAGGGACCCGCCCCTACGCTTTTGGAGTTGCAACGTCACAACATCCGCACCCTGACGGACGGCCTCTTGCAAGATGCCCGCCAAGCGGCTTTCTGAAGGGCGTATCAGCCCATACGCCATGGACACCACATGACCGCCACCTCCGGAGCCATGGAACCACCGCACATTGCGGTGGAGAACCTGAGTGTGAGCTACGCCGGTGTGGTGGCCCTCTCCAATGCCAGCCTGCGGCTCAACCAGGGCACCATTTGCGGGCTTGTGGGCATGAACGGCGCAGGCAAGTCCACCCTGTTCAAGGCCTTGATGGGTTTTGTGCGCCCTTCGACGGGGACCATTCGCATCAACGGCCGGTCCGTGGCCCAGGCCCAGCGCCGTCAGTCCGTGGCCTACGTGCCCCAGTCGGAAAGCGTGGACTGGGACTTCCCCCTCAACGTCACTGACGTGGTGATGATGGGCCGCTACGGCTCCATGGGACCCCTGCGCAATCCGCGGCGCCGGGACCATGAGGCCGTGCGCCACAGCCTGGAACTGGTGGAACTCTGGGACCTGAGGCGACGGCAGATTGGCCAGCTTTCCGGTGGGCAGCGCAAGCGGGCCTTCCTGGCCAGGGCCCTGGTCCAGGGGGCTTCCGTGCTGCTGCTGGATGAGCCCTTCAACGGCGTGGACGTGCGCACGGAAAAGTTGATGGCCCAGTTGTTCATGGCCTTCCGGCGTGAGCGACGCACCCTGCTGATTTCCACCCATGACATGGACCATGTCACCGGGTTTTGCGATCAGGTGGTGTTGATCAATAAAACCGTCCTGGCCTACGGGGAGACCAGCGAGGTCTTTACGCGGGAAAACCTGGCGCTCACCTTCGGGGGCTGTGTGCTGGATCAGCCCCAAAAAAGACCAGAACCCCAGCGGGGCTCCAGGGTGGCAGACCATGGGGAGGGGTGGAGTTGATGGACCCCCTCAATTGGTTCATGGAGCCGCTCCAGCATGTCTTCATGGTCAAGGCGCTGCTCATCAGTGCCGTGGTGGGGGGGGTCTGTGCTCTGCTCTCCTGCTTCATGACCCTCAAGGGCTGGGCGTTGATGGGGGACGCCGTCTCCCATGCCGTGCTGCCCGGAGTGGTCATTGCCTATGCCCTGGGGTTGCCCCTTGCGGTGGGCGCATTTGTCTTCGGGGTGGGCTCCGTGGCGGTGATCGGCCTCATCAAACAGAGCACCCGGGTGAAGGAGGACACGGTGATTGGTCTGGTGTTCACGGGTTTTTTTGCGCTGGGCCTGATCCTGGTGTCCAAGGTGCGCAGCAGTCTGGATCTGATGCACATCCTCTTTGGCAACGTGCTGGGCATTCGTCCCCAGGACTTCCAGCAAACCCTTGTGATTTCCGCATTGGTGCTGGTGGTGCTGGTGGTATTCCGTCGTGATCTGGTGCTGTTCTGCTTTGATCCCACCCACGCCCAGTCCATCGGCATTTCCACGGGATTTCTGTACTACCTGCTGTTGTCCAGTCTGTCCCTGGCGGCAGTGGCGGGTTTGCAAACCGTCGGCATCATCCTTGTGGTGGCCATGCTGGTGACCCCCGGGGCCACGGCCTACCTGCTGACGGACTCCTTCAGCACCATGAGTGTGCTGGCGGTGTCGTCCGGCATCCTCTCCAGCTTGCTGGGGGCCTATCTGAGCTACTGGTCCGATGCGTCGCCAGCGGGCTGCATCGTGGTGGTGCAAACCCTGTTGTTTGTCATGGCCATGGTCTTTGCACCCAAGTATGGACTTCTGCGAAGAGCATTCAATCATCAACCGCCCCAATAACCGGGATGATGAATCCTTCTCAAGGGTTAAGAAGCGTGAACTCCTGTGCCCTGGAGGTTCAGTCTTCTTAGGATTGACCTGCCGCCCTTGTGGCGGTTTTTCCTAAACCTCTGACCGCACTCATGACAACCGTCATTCGCAGCAGTGGTTCAGTTGGCGCCTGGCAACGCTTTTGCCAGTGGGTAACCAGCACTGACAACCGGCTCTACGTGGGTTGGTTCGGCGTGCTGATGATCCCCACTCTGCTGACTGCCACCACCTGTTTCATCATTGCCTTCGTTGCCGCCCCTCCGGTGGACATCGACGGCATCCGCGAGCCCGTCGCCGGCTCCCTGATGTACGGCAACAACATCATCTCCGGTGCTGTTGTACCGTCTTCCAACGCCATCGGTCTGCACTTCTATCCCATCTGGGAAGCAGCCTCCCTGGATGAGTGGCTCTACAACGGCGGCCCCTACCAACTGGTGGTCTTCCACTTCCTCATTGGCGTTTTCTGCTACATGGGTCGGGAGTGGGAACTGTCCTACCGGCTGGGGATGCGCCCCTGGATTTGCGTGGCCTACAGCGCTCCTGTGGCTGCCGCTTCCGCCGTGTTTCTGATCTACCCCTTTGGGCAGGGCTCCTTCTCCGACGGGATGCCCCTGGGGATCTCCGGCACCTTCAACTTCATGCTGGTGTTCCAGGCGGAGCACAACATCCTCATGCACCCCTTCCACATGCTGGGGGTGGCGGGTGTGTTCGGCGGCTCCCTCTTCTCCGCCATGCACGGCTCCCTGGTGACCTCCTCCCTGGTGCGTGAAACCACCGAGAGCGAATCCCAGAACTACGGCTACAAGTTTGGCCAGGAAGAGGAGACCTACAACATCGTGGCGGCCCACGGCTACTTCGGTCGTCTCATCTTCCAGTACGCGTCGTTCAACAACAGCCGCAGCCTCCACTTCTTCCTGGCGGCCTGGCCGGTGATCGGCATCTGGTTCACCTCCATGGGTGTATCGACGATGGCGTTCAACCTGAACGGCTTCAACTTCAACCAGTCCGTCCTGGATAGCCAGGGTCGGGTGGTGAACACCTGGGCGGACGTGGTGAACCGCGCCAGCCTGGGGATGGAAGTGATGCACGAGCGCAATGCCCACAACTTCCCGCTGGACCTGGCATCAGCCGAGTCCACCACGGTGGCGTTGACCGCCCCCGCCATCGGCTGATCGATCCGCCTCAAAAGAGGCCCTGTAGTCCAAGCCAGACGCCCCCGCCCACCTTTTGGTGGGAGCGGGGGCGTTGTTCCGTATCAAGCCCGAGTTCCGGATAAGACGACCAGGAAAAGTCCCGGTTTCCCCACCTGACCCTTACCTCAAGGAAATTCCTGAAGACATCGTGGGGCAGCGATTGTCTGCTAAACTTGCCTCTATGTTGTTTCCATGTCCAATGCTGCTTCAACCTTTCTCAAACCGCAGGCAACGGAGCAAGCAAGGCGTGCGCCAGGCAATCCATTTAGGCGAGGCCGTTTCCCAGTTTTGCCAGCGGGGATTTAATAATTTCTTAATGCCACCCCCCCCCCCGACAGCCTGAGCATTGGCGGCTAAGGAACTCTCTATGGCAGTGCTCTTCCTGCCTTACCTTTCTCCTGCTGGCTGCCTGTGGCGGTGGCGGTGGTAGTGTGGATACGGCATCAACTCCAACCCCTCCAACTCCCACTGACTGTGTCAGTACCACTGAAGGCTGTCTCACGCAGAGCGAGTTGAATGACCGCAAACTCAGTCTGGCGCGGTCCTACCGATCCTGGGGTGGTCAGGCTTATACAAATAGCTACTTCCTTGATGGAATTAATGCCGATGATGCCTACGGACATCTTAAGCTGATGAGAGACATAGAGTTAGATCAATTAGGGGCAGGTGTTGATATAGGAATATTTGCTGTGTTTGAAGACGGTGATGGACCACATCCTCTGGAAAGTCATCAATCTTTGCAAGATGCATTTCCTGGTACAGCTTGTGTTCTTGATGCCTGCGCTAGTCCCAGGATGACGGCTCTGGCAAGTGTTGCAGCGGGTAGACGCTTTGACGCAAGCACAGGGATGTTTGGTGTTGCACCAGGAGCAAGATTACAATACTCGACCATAAGAAGTAGCGACGCAAGCAATCTTCAATTATTAGGTGAATCTACTGTCAATTCATTTATTGGGATTTTACTTGATCTAGCTAATGTAGATATTCTGATGATTCCTTCGTGGGGCCTATCGGATCATTTAGATGACTATCTTGACAATCCACTAACCATATCAACAACTTTACGAAGAAACTATTCGGACACGATCTTTGTTTCCGATGCTAGCGATACGTCTAATGCCTTGACATTCGAAGCGGATTTTCTAAATATGCCTCTTGTCATGGCATCAAGAAGCAATTGTGGATCTCGGATAGCCGATTATTGCATTACTGTTCCATACAATGGGTCACATCAGTATGCGGCTGGTGATGATACTGATGTTGATTTTCGAAACTACACGTCTACTGATCTTTCCTCCGGCATTGTTGCAGGCGGCTTGGCGGTCATGAAGCAGCTTTTTCGTGATCAGCTAAGCCCCCTCGAACTCAGGAGCCGGCTGTTTGCCACCGCCAACAAGTCAGGGATCTATGCTGACCGATCCAGATATGGCCAAGGCCTCATGGATCTGGGGGCTGCCACCAACCCTTGGGGCGTTGCCACCTTCATGGACACCCGCTCATCCGCTCCAGGCTCTGGCGGAGCCAGAGTCGATTCGTCCTTCCTTTCGTTAGGCGCCCCCTTCGGTGATGGCCTCACCCAGTCCCTGGGCCAGCAGGAAGTTGCCGCTTTCGATAGTCTTGGCGCCCCCTTCTGGTTCGAGGCCGCCAGCTTCACGGTTCCCTCTGGAGGCGCATCCCTCGCCACCCGCCTCAATGATTTCCTCCACCCTGCTCAACTGCGCTCCATCCCTGAAACCTGGCAGTTCAACCTTCAAGAGAAGGCCACGGCCACAGAGATCGGCCACCTTGCCCTCACCAACGGGGCGTCACGGCTCACCATGGCTGGCCCCCAAGGGGTTTCCGCCACAGCCTTCCACAAGCCCCAGGCGCTTGAAGGCCTGAGCTTCGCCTGGAGTCCTGCTCCCCTCCCCGGCATCGCTTTCGGAGCCGGCTACCTCAACGAGCAGGACTCCCTTCTGGGCAGCAGTGCCAGCGGCGCCTTGGGTCAACTCTCGGGACAAACCCTCTTCTTCACCACCGAACTGGACACCGCCCTGCCGGCAGGTTGGCAACTGGCCGCACAAGGAGAACTGGGCATGGTTGGTCCATCCGTGGCCTCCAGTCAGTTCATCAACGATTTTTCCTCCCTCTCCACCAGCGCCTTCCGTCTAGCAGCCAGCCGGCCCTTTGCCAACGGCAGCACCTTGCGCTTCTCCCTCTCCTCCCCCTTACGGGTAGACAGTGGCGCCGCAGACCTCTCCCTTCCCACCGGTCGCACCCAGGACGGCAGCGTGACAGGCAGGGATTTCTCCGCCTCTCTTGTTCCCACCGGCCGCCAACTGGACCTCACCGCCATGGTGGAGTTTCCAGCGCTGGGGGGTGACATCTCCCTGGGCGCCACCCGGAGCGAGCAGCCCCGTCACCAGCGCGATGCCTTGGCTGAGTGGGCCTTCTTCACCGGTTATCGCGCCGGTTGGTGAGGGAGGTGGCCCTGTGCTGTAATCCCATGACTTTTCCTGGCGCCCGAAGAACCTATTGAAGGAGCAGACAGGCGTCAGCTTCCCCACGGCTGCCCAGGCCATGATCACTTGGCTGAGCCTCTCGGGTGAGTCCCAAGCCGGTAACAGCGGTGTGAAGCCCAAGGGTTACAAGGGCTTGAAGCACTGGGACTGGTGCTTTTCTGGGGAGGAATCTCCGAGCAACGGCTGCGCTCACCTTGTGGCAATCCTCGCTTAGTGTGGATTCACGTCGACCATGGTCATGCCCTTCAGTGTTCTGTTTTCCGTCTTTGGCGTAGGTGTTGCCCTGATGGGCATCCAGATCCGCTTGTCCGGCCAGGTGAGAGATCAGATTCGCACCCTCTCCACAGGGGTTCATGGGGACGTCAAAGACCTCAACAGCCGCATCGAGCGGGTGGAAGAACGGCTCAGTGGCGAAATCAAGGCCGTCCGCACCGAACTGAACGGTCGCATCGACCAGGTGCGTGATGAACTCAATGGCCACATCGACCAGGTGCGTGACGAGTTGAGCGGTCGCATCGACCAGGTCAGCGGCGAAATCAAGGAACTGCGTGGAGAGGTGACGTTTATCAGTGACGTTTATCAAAGGTCACCTCTCCGCCGTCCTGGCATTGGGGTTTCCCAAGAAGGTTGAAACGCCGTGAAGTTGATTGAACGCCAGGGAATAACGCCAGGGAATGGGGAGGCGCCCATTGTGTGTGAAGATTGATTTCCTGATTGCCCAGCTTTCCCCTGGGCTGCCAAGAGCTTGACAAAAGCGTGGTTGTCTGCTTAGGGTGCTGGGGACTTACTCTCCCATGCCTCAAATCCCTCCTAGAGGATTCAGCCTCGCGTAAGTTCCGGCAACTTCAAGGGTGGCTTGAACCGGTTCCTGTTTTCGGGCCATCGCTAAGCTGATCCCAGGTTGAAATCGGCCATGATTGGCTGGCTGGAAGGGGAGGTGCGCCAGTTTTGGCAGCGGGGCGCCCGTCAGGGGGTGTTGCTGGTGTGCCAGGGCGTTGGCTATGAGGTGGTGCTGCACCAGCGCTTTCACAGCCATGTGAGGGGGTTGCCGCAGCGGTCGGATGCCCCCCGGCAACTGGCCCTGTTCACCCACTTGCAGGTGCGGGATGATGGCTGGCTGCTCTTTGGCTTTGAGACCGATGCGGAGCGGGAGTTGTTTCGGGAACTCATCAGTGTCAGTGGTATCGGCCCCCAACTGGCGCTCGGGTTGTTGGGATTTTTCCCCTTGCCCGAGTTGGTGCAGGCCCTGGTGCAGGCGGACCTGAAACGCCTGAGCCAGGCGCCGGGGGTGGGGTGCCGCAGTGCGGAGCGGTTGGCGGTGGAGTTGCGCCGCAAGCTGGCCGAGCGCTTTGGCCAGGCAGAGGAAGTGGCGCTGATGGATGCTGCCCCGCTGCCCACAGGGGCGCTGCGGCAGGACGTGGAGTTGACCCTGACGGCGCTGGGTTATGAGCCCGGGGAGGTGCATCAGGCGCTGGCGGCCGTGGCGGTGGACCAGGATGTCAAGAGCCAGGATGCCGGGAGTTCAGAGGACTGGATTCGTGGCTGCCTGCGCTGGCTGGCCTGTCGCCAGCAAGGCCATGGTTGATGTTGAGGTATGATTTTGCCTCAACCTCATTTCACGCAAGGATTTCCATGGCCCTCACGGTGGCCACGAAGCAGGCCCTGATCAACGACTACCAGATCCATGGCACCGACACGGGCTCAGCGCCGGTGCAGGTGGCCATGCTGAGCGAGCGCATCAATCAGTTGAGCCAGCACCTGCAACGCAACAATCAGGATTACGCTTCCCGCCAGGGCCTGCTGAAGATGATCGGGCGCCGTAAACGACTGCTCAGCTACATCCGCCAGCGGGATGATGGGGCGTACCGGGAATTGATCAAACGTTTGAAGCTCAGGGGCTAGCGCCATGGCCGCTGCCGAACAACCATCCAAGGGCTTTGGCGGATCCGGGGATGCTGTGGGGCCTCCTCGGAAGAGGAAAGTTCATCAGAGGACGCATTCTCCACGGAACTCAGCGGAAAAGACGGCCCGGCAACGTTCTGCCATTCCCGACCATGTGGCCAACCGGATGGTGCGTCGCGTTCTCCTGCTGAGCGGGGCTCCCACCCTGTTGGCCATGGGGGTGTTTGTGCTCAGCTATATGCTGATGAGCCAAGGCGTCATGCGGGTTGAGCCCATTGTCACCATTGGGGTGTCGGGCGTGTTCTTTGTGCTGGGACTGTTGGGACTCAGCTACGGGGTACTGTCCGCAAGCTGGGACGATGCGCCAGGATCCCTCTTGGGATTGGAGCAGTTTGGCGCCAACCTTCAACGGTTGCGCGCCTCAATTCGCACCATGAAGCGGGGAGGCTAGTGGCCTGGCGTCAGCCTGATGCCAGGGACTTTCTCAGCCTCAGCACTCAGCGCTGCTCCGAGACTTGCTCGTTGCCCAGCTTCCTCTGCCGATAGGCCCAGTAGCCAGCGGCGACGACCACAGCCGCCAAGGGAACTGCGGTGAGCAGGAGCAGGATGGCTGCGGTGAAGTCCGTATACATGGGAGATTGGTCACGCAGGTTCGTTCCCATTGTGCCTTGCCAGGGCCTGATCAAAGGGCCAGAGCCGCCTTTAATCAGCTTTCTTGATACATCGAGTGACGTTGCAGAATCCGCCGGCCATTCCCCTAAGCCAAGGACTGCATGAGGGGCTCCCGGCGGGCTTCAAACTGTGCCTGGTTGAGTGCCTTGACCGTTGCGTCGGGATCGCAGACACGGAACTGGTGGCCAACACGCACATAGCGTCGTGCATTCTGGTGACGCAGTTCGATCACCACCGGACTTCTGGCCGGAACCCGCTCGTGGCTGCCCTGGCTCTGCAGGCATGTGCGCAGCTTTGCCTGGTAAGCCAGATCACCGGCCTGTCTGGCCTCCAGCGTCACCAGAACCAGGTTGAGGTCCTCCACCACAGAGCAGTCGTCAATAATCAGTTGCACCTGCTCATCACGGCGATCCACGGTGGCCCACAACAACAGGCGGGTGTCCTCGCTCAGGTATTCATGCAGTTGGGCATAGGTCTTGGGGAACACCACCGCCTCGCAGCTTCCGCTCAGATCCTCCACGGTCAACACCCCCATGGGGTCTCCTTTGCGGGTGGTGACGACCTTGAGCACCGACACCATGACAATGGCGCTCACCTTGCGCTTGTCCGGCAACTGGTCCACATCAGCCAGGCTGACGGGGGCCAGCAGGCGGGCGGGATTGCGCAGTGGCTTCAGGGGATGGTCCGAAAGGTAAAAGCCCACAATCTCCTTTTCCAGCCGTAATTTCTGATGCAGGTCATATTCGTGGGTGGCCGCGGCTTTGGGTGCGTTCTCCAGGGGGGCGCTGGAAGAACTGGTGGTGGATGCAAGGTCAAAGATGCTTCCCTGACCACTGGCCCGGTCCTTGGCCCGGTCGCTGGCCCAACTGACCACCAACTCCATATCGGCCATCAACTGGGCTCGATTGCCATGGGGCTCAAAGTCGTCAAGGGCGCCGCTGTGGATCAGGGCTTCCAGTGCCCGCTTGTTGAGCAACCCCATGGGTAACCGGTCACAAAGACCAGCCAGGGAATGGAACGGTCCCTCCTCGTCACGGCTGGCCAGGATTGCCTTGATGGCCCCTTCCCCCAGATTCCGCACAGCCCCCAGACCAAAGCGAATCTGCTGGCCAACGGGCGTGAAGTCCAGGCCCGATTCATTGATATCAGGCCGCAACACTTCAATCCCCATGGTATTGCAGTTGCCAATATAACGCTGTACTTTGTCACTGCTCCCGGAATTCACTGTCAGCAGGGCCGCCATATAGGCAACGGGATAATTGGCTTTGAGATATGCTGTTTGATAAGTTACGGCGCCATAGGCTGTTGAGTGACTCTTGTTAAAACAATACTCAGCAAATAGAACCATCTGATCAAATAACTTACTGGCAATGCGTTTGTCCACGCCATGATCTTGGGCGCCATTGATAAAGATAGTGCGATGTTTCTCCATCTCCGCGATCTTCTTTTTACCCATGGCTCGGCGCAGCAGGTCAGCTTGTCCTAAGGAGTACCCCGCCAGATCCTGGGCAATGCGCATGATCTGCTCCTGATAGACCATAATTCCGTAGGTCTCTTCCAGAATCGGCTGAAGCTTGGCATGGGTAACATGGGCGTCTTCACGTCCATGCTTGCGGTTAATGAATTTGGGAATCAGCCCCGCATCCAGTGGCCCCGGTCGGTAGAGGGCCAGTATGGATGAAAGATCTTCCAATGAGGAAGGGCGCAGGTCGCGCACAACCTGCCGCATGCCACCAGATTCCAACTGGAAAATGCCCTCCAGGTCTCCTTTGGACAACAAATCATAGGTGTCCTTATTATCTTGAGGGATGGTATATAGATCCAGAGGTTCATCCTGGTTTTGTTGAATCAACTCCAGAGCCTTGTCAATCATGGTCAGAGTCTTGAGGCCCAGAAAATCCATCTTGAGAAGCCCCATGGACTCCACGTCGTCCATGGGGTATTGGGTAATCACCTGGCCCTCGTTGCTGCGCTGCAGAGGCACCAGCTCATCAAGGGGATCCGCGCCAATCACTACGCCGGCAGCATGGACGCCATAGGTTTTGTTGGTTCCCTCAATGCGTAGGGCCAGATCAATCCAGCGGCGCACTTTTTCATCCTTCTTATATTTTTCCCGAAACTCCAGCGCTGGACTCTCATCACTGAGCATGGTCTTGAGCTTTGCAGGCTTTCCGCGAACTACAGGAATCAATTTCGCGAGCCGGTCGGCTTCCCCGTAGGGTATGTCCAGAACCCGGGCCACATCTTTGAGGACGGCTTTTGACGTCATGCGGTTGAATGTGATAATTTGAGCCACGCGATCGCCACCGTAGAGCCGGGTGACGTAGTCAATCACCTCGCCGCGGCGTTCAATACAGAAATCTGTATCAATATCAGGCATGGACTTGCGCTCAGGATTCAGAAAACGCTCAAAGAGAAGGCCGTGATGCACAGGGTCAATGTTGGTAATTCCCAGGGCAAAGGCCACCAGAGAACCTGCTGCCGAGCCGCGACCAGGGCCCACAGGGATTTTCTGAAGGCGCGCAAAACGGATGTAGTCCCACACCACCAGGAAGTAGGTGGGAAATCCCATGCGTTCAATGATCTCCAGCTCCCGCTCCAGCCGCTCCGCATAGGTGGGATACCGGGAGACGGCGGCTTCCCATCCGGGTTGCTGAAGATGCTCTTGCAGGCCGTCACGGCTCACTTGGCGCAGATGGTCAATCGGCGTGGTCTGCCCAGGCAAGCCCGGGAAATGAGGCATACGGCATTTGCCGAGAATGTCGTAGTCTTTCACCTTCTCAGCCACAGCCAAGGTGTTGGCCAGAGCCCGTTGAATCACCTCTGGTTCCAGGTGGTCTTGAAACAGGCACGCCATCTCCTCTGGAGACTTGAGATACTCTGTTCCCGTATAGCGGAGCCGTTTCTCGTCTGTCACCATCTTGCCTGTGAGGACACAAAGCAAGGTGTCGTGGGCTTCCACATCTTGATTGCTCAGATAATGGGCGTCGTTGGTGGCAATGACTTCAATGCCAAGCCCATGGGCGATCTTGACAATCTCTGTATTCACAATCCTATCTTCATGGGAACCATGGTCCTGGATTTCCAAGTAGAAGTCCTCCCCCAAACAATTCTGATACCATGTAGCCACCTGACGGGCCACATCCAACCGTCCCCGCAAAATCGCCTGCGGGATTTCACCCCCAAGGCAAGCCGTGGAAACGATGAGGCCTTCTTTGTGCTTTTCCAATAACTCTTTATCAATGCAGGGTCGGCTAAAGATTCCTCTGCCCCGCATTCCCTGTAGGTGGCTGATGCTGGTTAGCTTCACCAAATTACGATAGCCTTGATCATTTTTCGCCAGGACTACCAGATGATAACGGCGCTCTCGTTTTTGCTGCGGTGCCGCAATAGAGCCGTTAATAATATACATTTCGTTACCGATAATGGGTTTGATGCCCGCTTGCCGGCACAGCTTTAGCAATTCAATGGCGCCATACATCACTCCATGGTCTGTGAGGGCCAAGGCGGGCATCTGCAGCGCCTTGGCACGGGCCACCAGTTGGGGGAGTTGGGAGGCTCCATCCAGGAGGCTGTAGTCACTGTGGTTGTGTAGTGCAACGAAGCTCACATCAGGCGTCGCATAGATCCGGGAAGCGTAGGACCAATCATGGGGGCGAGCGCCGGCAGTCGCCAGCAGCAAAAACTGTCCCAAGGCCCATGGGGGCCGACGGGATCCCGGTTCACCCCAAGGTCACCACGGCTGCCCAGGGTCCGAAGCCCCGCCCTTCAGGGCGGTGTGCTAACTTGGAGGAGTGCTACTGCACCGTCCGAACCTCGGGGCTCGGGGGGACGTTAAAGGGCCTGTGGAGGCGGCGTAAGACGGAGGAGTGTTTGGCTCCCTGCAGCGCCTGTGAACCAGGAAATCCTGAGGGCGACTTCAGGAATCCTCGCCCTGAGAGGGCGAGGAGGATGTCAATTGCACATTGATCCCATGACCTTTGGTTGCATCTCTCAATCCCTGGTGGGTGGGACTGCTGGTGAACGGGGGGCTCATTCTTCTGGTTCATCGCCTGCCGGTGCTCACCGCCCGAGGCTGGTTCCACGGCGGCGCACTGGGCACCATGCTTTGGGGAACCATGGGCTGGCCCGGCTGGCTCACCGTTGTCCTCTACCTGGCATTGGGTTCAGCGGTGACCCGCCTCGGCCTCAAGCGCAAGCAGGCGCTCCAGTTGGCGGAAGCCCGTGGCGGGCGCCGTGGTCCAGGCAACCTTTGGGGATCTGCGGCAACGGGTTTGAGCCTGGCCGTGCTCACCACCATGGCGCCCGGGGCAGGATCTCTGCTGACCCTGGGCTTTGTGGCCAGTTTTGCCGCCAAGCTGGGGGATACATGGGGCAGTGAAATTGGCAAACGCTGGGGTGGGCGCACCCTGCTCATCACCACCCTCCAACCGGTGCCCGCAGGTACGGAGGGGGCCATCAGTTTCACCGGCACGGTCGCTGGCATGGTGACCATTGCCGTCTATACAGCCCTGGCCCTGGCCCTGCTGAGGCCGTCCATTGGTCCTGGTCCCTTGGCGCAGCTTGTGCTCCTGGGTGCTGCCGCCGCCACCGCCACCATGGTGGAAAGCTGGATCGGGGCCACATGGCAAGGGCGCGTGGCGTGGTTGACCAATGAACTGGTCAACGCTGCCCTCACTATTGTGGCGGCGCTCCTGGCCATGGGTGCTGCGGTGGGACTGGGTTGGCGCTGAGGTCGCCCGGTGGCTGCGGGTGGGCGAGTCACTCACCACTCACCATGGGGCTGAGTTGATGCTGAAGCTGCTGCAGAATGGCACGGAGCCGTCGGCTGGTGACCCGCACACTGACGCCTTCCCGACGAGCCAACTCCCGCTGACTCAGCCCATCAACAACACGCCACTTGAGGAGCCGCTGTGCATCCGCCCCCAGACGTGCGATCAAATGTTGCAGATGGTCATGAAGTTCGGCGTTGTCATCCTCCGGGGGTGGCGGTGCAGAGAGCAGATCCAGCAGGGGTAGGTATTCATCCTCGGTGTCGAGGCCAACGATACATTGATCCAGGCTGCAGAGCCGCAGACTACGCTTCGCCTGACAGGCTTGTTGCCACCGCATTGGGGTGATTGCCAGTGCTGCACAAAGCTCCGTTTCCGTGAGGGGCCGGCCAGAGCGACTTGCCATGGCCTCCTGGAGTTTGGCGCCGCGGGAATGGAATTCCAACAAGCGGCGCGAGACACGAACAAGACTCACACGGTCCCTGAGATAATGAAGAATCTCGCCACGGATCAGCGGCACGGCAAAGGAACTGAAGGCGTAGCCGGCGTGTGGATCAAAGCGGTCCACGGCCTTGATCAACCCCAGGCTGCCAATCTGGACCAGATCGTCAAAATCCAGGCTGTAACGCCGAACCATACGACCAGCCACCTGCCGCACCAGGCGGCTGTTCATTTCAACAATGCGATTGCGCAGATCAAATGTATCATCATTTTGATGACGATTTCGGATTAACACCGTAAACAGTTGACGTGTTTCCGTGACAATGTCACGTGTCTCACGGGATGGCATTAAGATAATGCAAGCATATTTACGGTCTACGAATTCCGGGCCAATGGCATCCTCCCAAATGCTGAAAAATCATCCGCCAAAAGGCGGATTCTTAGGGCCGTGACCCCAGACGAAAGAAGGAGGGACACGATCCGGGCAGGATGAATCAAAGCCCGGCCAGAAACCTCTGCAACCGTTCCAGACCGCGCTGCAAGGTGGTGGTGTCCGTGGCAAAGGAGAGGCGGACGGCGTGGTCATCGCCAAAGGCGGCGCCGGGCACGATGGCCACCCCGGCTTCCGCCAGAAGGCGCTCGCAAAACACCACTGAACCCAGGTTGGTGGCGGCAATGTCGAGAAAGGCGTAGAAGGCTCCTTGTGGCGCCCGGCCATGGACATGCCTCATGGCTCCCATGGCCTGGAGCAATACTTGGCGCCGCTGGGCAAAAGCTTCCACCATGGTGCGGACGCACGCCCGCGACCCATGGAGCGCCGCCAGGCCCCCATGTTGCACGAAGCTGCACATGTTGCTGGTGCTCTGGCTCTGGAGCGCCGCGGCTTTGCGCAAGACGGGTCGAGGCCCCGCCAGGTAGCCCAGCCGCCACCCGGTCATGGCCCAGTTCTTGGAAAAGCCGTTGACCACAAAGGTGCGCTCGGCCAGGTCCGGGGCCACGGCCCCAAAGCTCACATGACGGTTCCGATCATAGAGGATGTATTCATAGATCTCGTCACTCACCAGCGCCACATGGGGATGCTGGCGCAGCACACTGGCCAGTTCCGCCAGAGCCTGCTCCGGGTAAACCGTGCCCGTCGGGTTGGCGGGGCTATTGATCACCAGCAGCCGGGTGCGGGGTGTGATGGCCGCCGCCAGGGCTGCAGGGCTGAGTTGGTGGTTCTGATCCCGGCGGGTGGGAACAATCACGCTGCGGCCGCCAGCCAGGTTCACCATGGGAGGATAACTGAGCCAGTAGGGCGCTGGAAGAATCACCTCGTCACCGGGATCCAGCAGCACTTGAAAGAGGCTGTACAGTGCTTGCTTGGCACCGTTGCTGACCATGATTTCATCGGGGCCGTAGGTCAGCTTGTTCTCCTGTTGAAGCTTGTCGGCGATGGCCTCCCGCAGGGAAGGCTCCCCTGCCGCCGGGCCGTAGCGGGTGTGGCCAGCCTGCATGGCCGCTTCCGCCGCCCGACAGATGAAAGGCGGAGTCGGGAAATCCGGCTCACCGGTGCTGAGACTGCAAATGTCTTCCCCCTGCTGCCGCAGGTCGCGGGCCCTGGCGCTGATGGCCAGAGTGAGGGAAGGCTGGAGTTGTTGGGCCCTCTCAGCAAGCTTCATGTGTTTTCGCGACCACATCTCGCGACATCTGTTTTCAGTGTAATCCGGCCGTCCCCGCCACAGAATGAACCCATGGTTGAGGATGCCCGTCCCGACGGCATAGCGCCTCGCTGCTGTCTGGTGCTGGCCAGCCGGAATCCCCGGCGCCTGGCTGATTTTTACGCGCAGCTTGTTGACGGTGGGGCCATCACCGTTGCTCCAGCAGGAGCCATCACGATCCGTCTGCCTACAGGGATGGACATGGTGTTGTATCGCCCCTCTCGCCAGCGCCCCCAACCCTGGAACCGGAAGGGGGAGTGCCTGGCCCTCTGTCTCCGTTGCACCCACCTGGAATGCACGCGCCAACGGGCCATGGCCCTGGGGGCCAAGGTGCTGGAGCCTCTCCAGGAGGAGGCCTTCGGGCGGGAGCAATGGCTGCTGGATCCCGAAGGCAACCGTGTGCTGTTGTGGGAAGACCCCCCATAGCCCACATGGGGCGCCCGGTCTAGACTGAGCCCATGAGCATCCAGCGCAGTCAGCTCGATCTTTTCTCCGCAGGCGCAACCCCCACTGAACATCCACCCAGTGGGCCGCCGCCATCACCACTTGCTGTGGCGACCATCCAGGAGGGGGCGAGCGAAGACGGTTGGG
The DNA here is from genome assembly GCA_009836025.1 of Synechococcus sp. SB0668_bin_13. GTDB lineage: Bacteria > Cyanobacteriota > Cyanobacteriia > PCC-6307 > Cyanobiaceae > Synechococcus_B. The sequence goes on from VXWH01000042.1 coordinate 40,400, forward strand.
AGGCATTGACCAGGGAGTGCCTGGACTGCCGCCGCTGTGAACTGGCGGCCACCCGCACCCATGTGGTCATCAGCCGGGGCAATCCCCTGGCGCGGCTCATGCTCATCGGGGAGGGTCCCGGCCAGCACGAAGATGAAACGGGCCTCCCCTTTGTGGGACGAGCTGGCAAACTCCTGGATCAAATCCTGGCCAGCGTGGGCCTTGACCAGGAGCAGGACATCTACATCTGCAACGTGGTCAAGTGTCGACCTCCCGGCAACCGCAAGCCCACGCTGGAAGAAATGGCCCACTGTCGTCCATGGCTTCAGCGCCAGATTCAACTGGTAAATCCGGACATGGTGCTGCTGGCGGGATCCACCGCCATGACGGGGGTGCTGGGCATCAAAACCGGCATCACCAGGATGCGGGGCCAATGGATTGAACGGGACGGCAGGGTCTATATGCCCGTCTTCCATCCGTCGTTTCTGTTGCGCAACGCATCACGGCAGAAGGGGCAACCCAAATGGCTCACCTGGGAAGACTTCAAAGCCGTCCGCGCCCGCCTGGATAAGCTGGAGGCAAGCGCTCAAGCCCGTGAAACCCTTCATTGATCCCACCGCCGGGGAACTGGTGGTGAGTTGGGAGCAATACCATGCCCTGATCGAGCATCTGGCTTTGTTGATTCATGACCGTGGCTGCCCCTTTGACCAGGTGGTGGCCCTCTCCCGTGGCGGTCTGCGGGTGGGGGACGTGATTTCCCGACTCTTCAACCGCCCCCTGGTGGTGATGGCGGTCAGCAGCTACGGGGGCGCCAACGGCCGGGAGCAGGGCGGCGTGCGGGTGGGGCAGAACCTGGCCCACACCTGTCCGCGGCTTGGGGCCCACCTGCTGCTGGTGGATGATCTGGCGGATCGGGGCACCACGCTGGGGGCGGCAACCACATGGCTGCGCCGGTCCATCAGACCGGATTCCCTTACCACCGCTGTGCTCTGGCTGAAACGCCACAGCGCCCTGCGCCCCCATATCTGGGCCATGGAACTGCCGGCCAGCCCCTGGATTCTCCAGCCGTTTGAGCGCTACGAGCAACTCACGCCGGCAGGCTTGCTGCGGCAAATCGCAGGGTCGTCGGCATGAACGCTCAGCCCATCACCCCCTGCACGGCCCTCTCCAGGGCACCATAGCACTGCTCCAGTTGCTCCTCGTTCATGGAGAGGGGGGGCAGCAGGTACAGCACATGACCCAGGGGCCGCACGAACACCCCGTCTTCCAGGCAGGCCCGCTGGATCTGCCGCCCTGCCTGGTGCAGATAGCCGGGTTGACTCACCTGTAGATCAACGGCGGCAATGGTGCCGCAGAGGCGGGGGTGCTCCAGGCCGGGCAGCCGCGCCAGGGTCTCCAGGTGGGGGCGGTGCCGGTCGGCAAAGCTCTGGTAGCGCTCCGGATGGGCATTCAACAGCGTCAGGCTGGCATTGGCGGCCGCACAACCCAGGGGATTGGCAGTGAAGCTATGGCCATGGAAGAAGGTGTGCCGTGGGTTGTCCGCCACGAAGGCCTGGTAGACGCTCTCCCGCGCCAGGCTCACGGCCATGGGCAGAAAGCCCCCGGTCAATCCCTTGGAGAGGGCCACAAGATCCGGCTCGATGCCGGCCCGCCTGCTGGCAAACAACGCTCCCGTGCGCCCGAAACCCGTCATCACCTCATCGGCAACCAGCAGGGCGCCTGCCGCCCTGACCCGCTGGGCCACCCGTTGGAGGAAACCTGGACGCACCATGGCCATGCCCCCGGCCCCTTGCACCAGCGGTTCAATGATCACCGCTGCGGTGGGGGTCTCCAGAAGTTGGTCCAGGTGTTGCAGTGCGGATTGCTCTCGTTCCTCCACGGTGTCGTCCCCCCACCATGTGGCTGGACACCGGCAGCGGGCCACGGCAAAGAGCAGAGGCTCGAAGGGGACGGTAAACAGGGAGCGGGCCCCCAGCGCCATGGCACCGAAGGTGTCGCCGTGATAGGCGCCGTCAAAGGCGATCAACTGCTGACGCGGCTCCCCCCGGTTGTGCCAATACTGCAGCGCCATCTTGAGGCATACTTCCACCGCCGTGGAGCCGTTATCCGAGAAAAACAACCGATCCAGACCAGGCCAGGCTCGGCAGAGCCGCTGGGCCAGAGTGACCGCCGGATCATGGCTGAAATCGGCAAAGATCACCTGCTCCAGCTTCCGGGCCTGCTGGGCAATGGCCGCGGCAATGGTGGGCTCCCCATGTCCATGCAGGGTCACCCACCAACTGCTGATGGCATCCAGCACCCGGCGACCGTCCGCCAACTCCAGCCAGGGGCCGTGACCGGCGCGCACCATCCGGGGCGGATCATGGCGGGCCTCCTGGGCAAAGGGGTGCCAGAGATGGGGATGCCAACAGCCGTGGGGAACCTGCTCGGGTTTCCGGGGAGGGCCTCCCATGGGGCAAGGCGCAGCGAGATGCATCTTAACCTGGCCCCAGTTCTGGATGAGGTCAGGCGTGGCTTGTGATGTTCGCGGTGGGGTGGGGAATGGGGTGATCTTTTCCCCGTCGGAGGTGACGGGACGCCAAGTCCAGATCCCATTGCTGTCCCTGCTGATGGAGCCGGTTGCTCAAGGCCAGGTGTCGTTTCAGACAACCCGAGCACAAGGGCGGGGCTTCTATCCCAGGACAGCCTGGGTCAAGATACCCTGGCGCCTCAACAGTTGACCAATTCTCGCTTCCGGACACCTACGGCTGGCGGATCGGGGCGTTGCCGAGCTTGGGCACTCGTCTCCCACTGTTGCGCCAAGTGATGCACTACCTGGAGAGTGAGCAGAATCAGGACACCAAGCACGGAGAGCAGGAGCACCACCGCATCCTCACCAACGGAGATGGCTGCCGTCTGATTTTCATGGACTGGCGTCGGGGAGTGGTCTACCGGATGTTGCGGTGCCGTTTCCTCTGTTTGGGGCGCTGGGGGAGGAGCGGGGGAATCAGCCACGCTCAGCGCCTCGGAAACCGAAAGCCCATCCGGATCTGGCCTGGGAACAGGATGGGCAAACAGCGGTGGATCACCCATGGGCTCGCCGATGGGCCCACATCGGGTGACGGAGAGAATGGTATCCCCGGCCAGGAGAAGTCGCCGATGAGTCGACTGCAGACGATTCAGGGGAACCATGATATGACGCTGGCCAACAAGCCGTCCAGAGGAGTACCCAGACTCCTGAACAGTGATGGTGAACAGAGTTGTGGACTCAGGGCCAGCCGCAAGCAAGACATTCATGGGAACTGCTGGAAGTCTGGATTCTCCAGAGGCTAGGTGGTATTGCGTGACAACTCCATTGCCATAATCATGGCAAGGACCCAGGTCCTTGCGGTCTTGCAGGATATTCCGTCGTAACGAAGTACCCCCAAGGGGATTCGAACCCCTGCCGCCTCCGTGAAAGGGAGGTGTCCTAGGCCTCTAGACGATGGGGGCTAGAGCTTTTGGCAAGACTCAATCATAGGCTTGGGAGGGGAAAGGGTCAACCCTTTCCTTCTGCTTCCAGGGCAACCTAGCGGCTGGGTAGTTTTTGGTTGTGCCAGACCGGAACGGTGAAATAGAAGCAGGATCCCTTGCCAAGCTCTGACACCACCCAGATCTTGCCGGTATGGGCTTCCACAATCCGGCGACAGACGGAGAGACCCACGCCAAACCCCGTAGTTTTCCACGAGGTTTGCGACAGGCGCACTTGATCCTGGAAAATGCGCTCTTGCTCGTCCACGGGGATGCCAGGGCCAGTGTCACAGATGCCCACTTGCACCCATTGACTGGTGCGATGCATCAGGCTCAGTTTCACCTGCCCCCCATCCGGGGTGAACTTGAAGGCATTTTCCAGCAGATTGAGCAGCACTTGGCGCATGCGGCGTGAGTCGGCAAACACGTCGGGGAGGTCCCTGGGGACATCCGTTTGCATGGCCAGGTTGCGGCCAGACCACATTTTTTCCAATTCCAGCAGCACATCGGCAGAGACCTGGGAGAGGCTGAGGCGTTGTGGATTGAAGAGGGTCTCCCAGCGGGTACTCCCCACCTCCAGCAGTTCGCTGGATAGCTGCTCCATGTCGTGGATGCGGCGCCCGAGGATATCCAGGAACTCCCCATTGCTAAGCTGACCTCGTTCGAAGCTTTGCAGGGCCAAGCTGGTTGTGGTCATGGGCGTTCGCAGGTCATGGGCTACCATGCGCAGTTGGCGCTCTTGAAATTGCAAGCGGGCAATTAAGGCTTCATTCTCCTGGCGCAGCACCAGAAGCTGATCCTCCAACTCCAGAACCCTGAGGCTATCGCGATCATCCTCCACAGGTGAGGGAATGACCGGCATGGCCAAGCTGTTTAATCGCTCCATCTGGCCCCAACGCGGCAACCAGGCCCGCACTTGCCTCAGCATGGTGCTGCCTGTAAACACCTGCCGTGGCGGGGGGAAAAGCTTAACCAGCGCCGGCGTGGCTACAAGCTTGTGCAACTCCAGCAATTCCGGATTTTTTCTGGGATCAATGAGTTGAAGGCGGATGTCCGACTCGCGGTGGTCATTCCGCAGAAAGGCCGTCAACTGACGTAGGTCCTTGGTGGCCAGGTGATGCGGACTGGCCACGAGCAGAAGGGATACACAGACGCTGGCTTGCTGGTTGGTTGCAGTGGGACCACCCACCTGTTAATGCTTACGGAGGTGAAGCCAGCGTAACCGATTCTTGAAGAGAATATGAAGATGTCATCGTTGACTGTTTCGATATCGTGACGCTTGGGAGGTGGAACCGGGAAGCTTCTGATCAGCGAAAGCTTTCCCCCTGGTCCAGGGGCGCAGTTCCCGCTAAACAAGACCAAGAGGTTGGCAGTGCTGGCCTGATCCGCCGTTGAGTTATTCCTGATGTACCAGCATCCCAGTGAGCTGATTACCCGCGTACCACTCACCAAAGGCCACGGACCCTTTGGCAACGGGGTTGACCAGGTTGTCCGCCGCTGGTTCAATCGCAACGTCGGCCTATGGCGCAGCCACCGGCGGTTTGATTTCTGTGACGGCAGCACTGTGGCCATGGACACCATGCTGCGGATTGAATCCTTTGAAGACCCCTTGAAGGGGGATGCCTGCTACCGCTTCCGCTGGTGGCCTGCCCAGGAAGACACGCCGTTTGGCCGAAATCCTCCTTATGCCATCACAGGAACCATAGAAGCCTATCTCATTGGTCATCAGCTTTACCGTAGCCGTGGCTATTTCTGCGGCTCCCCCACCCGTTCCCGCATCCGCCAAGTGGATGAGCAGGAGGTGGTGTTTGAGTCCCACTACATGGAATGGGATATCCTGGAGCACATCCGCTTGGTGGATGACGCCCGCTATCGGGCGCGGTCCATCTACTCATGGCAAAACAGCACCTTGTCTCTTGTGGAAGTCCACCATGAGGTGCGTGAAGATCTATCAACTGAAGAAGTAGCACAGGCAAACCTCAGTTGAACTTGGCGGTTGAACTGGAGTCGCGTCCTGACTTCCAGGCCATTACGATTATTGGGCAGGACGGCAGAGATGCAGAGAGAGGGGAATTACAGGATTGAGTCCTGTTAGACCTTCCCTAACGCGATCTGGTCTTCGCCGGAAATTCAACTAGGATTCATTGGCTTCATTGATTTGACGGGCAGCGTCCCAGAGACCGACCATGACCCTCATTCGCTGCAGGCGAATGGTTGATACAATCGGCTTTTCCATTCTGCCGAAGCAGAGGGTGGAGTCAAAGGTGCGTCGCAGGTCTTCTTTGCACAAAGCTTCCTGCTGCTTGACCAGGGTGGCTTGGCTGGCGTTGCTTTCCGTGTCCATGGATACCTCTTGAAAGCTGGAAAATCGCTGAGCAATTCTAGGCGGATGCCCTGGACATCGTCAAGAGAAGCAGGGCCAGACGTGAACCAATGACGAATCTGCCCCCATCATCCATCTGCACCCGCAGAAAGCTAGCTACATCTGGCCAGAGGTGCTGGTGCTGGCTTGCGTGGAAGCTTGCGCTCCATAAGGGCGAGGGGCGGCACCTCAAGCAGCCCGCTGGCCACCAGCAACCAACCATGGGCGCAGAAGCGCAGCGCCGCCACCACGGCCAAGCCAACACAAAGTGGACAGTGGGTGAGGCCCATGAAGAATATTGTGCTGCCTTAGCTTGCCAGAGCGGAGCATCCCTGCTGCCGAGCCACTGGCCAAATCAAGAACAATTCTCCATGGACGCCATGCCTTGGGCGGCCCGATGGCATGGATGCAAGCTCAACTCAATCCACCTTGCCGCCAGCGGCCTGAAGCCGTGCCCGCGCCAGGCTGGCATTCTGCTGGGCCTGAAGTTTTTCCGGGGTGTTGATTTGCTCTGCAACACGGGCCAATTCCTCCCGGGCCGCGGCAAAAGCCTGCTCGGCCTTGGCGCGATCAATGGCGGCGCCCAACTCGGCCCCATTGACCAGCACGGTGACTTCATCGTCAATCACCTCGGCAAAGCCTCCCATCAGGGCAATGGAACTCCATGTGTACCCCTCCCGTAGCCGCAGCACGCCCACGTCCAGGGCGGTGAGCAGGGAAACATGGCCCTTGAGCACCCCCAGTTGGCCGGTGGTGCTGGGCAGGATGACTTCATCAGCCGTCCCATCAAAAATTCTGGCGTCTGGGGCAAGCACCCGAACGGTGAGGCTCATGGCAATACACAGCAGCAGGGAGAACAGGGGGGTCCCAGCCTGGACTGGTCCCCCAATGGCGTGGGCGGAGTTCAGGCCTTGGTGTCAGCCTTGATTTTCTCTGCCTTGGCTTTGACCTGGGCAATGCTTCCCACCAGGTAGAACGCTGCTTCCGGCAGATCATCCAACTGGCCGGAGAGGATTTCCTGGAAGCCCTTGATGGTGTCTTCCAGCTTGACGTACTCCCCAGGCTGCCCCGTGAAGACCTCGGCCACAAAGAAGGGCTGGGAGAGGAACTTCTCGATCTTGCGGGCCCGATCCACGGTTTTGCGGTCCTCCTCCGAGAGCTCGTCAAGGCCGAGAATGGCGATGATGTCTTGCAGTTCCTTGTAGCGCTGAAGGGTGGACTGCACAGCCCGGGCAGTGGTGTAGTGCTCATCACCCACAACAGAGGGCTGGAGCATGGTGCTGGTGGAGTCCAGGGGATCCACGGCGGGGTAGATGCCCTTGGAGGCCAGGGCGCGGGAGAGCACCGTGGTGGCGTCCAGGTGGGCAAAGGTGGTGGCGGGCGCTGGATCAGTCAAGTCGTCCGCTGGCACATAGACCGCCTGGATGGAGGTGATGGAGCCTTCCAGTGTGGAGGTGATGCGCTCCTGCAGCTCACCCACGTCGGTGCCCAGAGTGGGTTGGTAGCCCACGGCGGACGGCATTCGCCCCAGGAGGGCGGACACTTCCGAGCCAGCCTGCACAAAGCGGAAGATGTTGTCAATAAACAGCAGCACGTCCTGCTTGTTCACGTCCCGGAAGTGCTCCGCCATGGTCAGCGCGGAGAGGCCTACCCGCATCCTGGCGCCGGGGGGTTCATTCATCTGCCCGTAGCAGAGGGCCACCTTGGATTGGCTCAGGTCATCGGCATTGATGACGCCGGACTCCTTGAATTCCTCATAAAGATCATTCCCTTCCCGGGTGCGCTCACCCACGCCACCGAACACGGACACACCGCCATGTTCCTTGGCGATGTTGTTGATCAACTCCTGGATGAGCACGGTTTTGCCCACCCCGGCGCCACCGAAGAGGCCCACCTTGCCCCCCTGGCGGTAAGGGGCCAGCAGGTCAATCACCTTGATACCCGTTTCAAAGACGCGGGGCTTGGTTTCAAGATCAGTGAGAAGGGGGGCAGTGCGATGGATGGGGGCGGTCTGGCTCTGGTCCACGGGGCCACGCTCATCCACGGGCGCCCCCAGGACATTGAAGATGCGCCCCAGGGTGCATTCGCCCACAGGGACGGAGATGGGTTTGCCCGTGGCGATGACCTCCATGCCCCGCACCAAGCCGTCGGTGCTGCTCATGGCCACGGCCCGCACCGTGCGGTCCCCCAGAAGCTGCTGCACCTCGCAGGTCACCGCCACCCCCTGGCCCGCCGGGTTGGTGGCTTCAATGGTCAGGGCATCGTAAATGCTGGGCAAATCACCAGAAGCAAACTCCACATCAACGACAGGTCCAATGACCTGGCGGATGGTTCCTTGGGTTGTCGACACGGCGGCGGTGGCGGTCATAAAGGGGGGGACTCGCGGGTGGAGGGAGAATGCATGAGCACCTTACCACCGCACTGACGGGCTGTGGGCGGACTGCGGGGGAGTTCGGTCAACCGCACAGGCGAACCATTGTTGGGCGCCACCCTGCACCCCTACCTTGGCGCTCAAGCGTCGAGAGTGCCAACTCTGGCGTCAACCCATGGCTTGCCTGACGAGGGCTGGCCAATCCAAGGCCAACCCAACCCAGGAGCCACCTTGGTTTTCAGATGCTGAAACTCCCCTTTTCCCATGGCAGCAGTGAATCTCAGCGTTTCCACCGTCAAGCCCCTCGGTGACCGCGTCTTCATCAAGGTCTCCGAGTCCGAAGAGAAAACCTCCGGCGGCATCCTCCTTCCCGATACCGCCAAGGAGAAGCCCCAAGTGGGCGAAGTAGCCCAGGTGGGCCCCGGCAAGCGCAACGATGATGGCACCCGGCAGACTCCGGAAATAAGCGTTGGCGACCGTGTGCTCTACAGCAAGTACGCCGGCACGGACATCAAGCTGGGGGCCGATGAGTACGTCCTGCTCAGCGAGAAAGACATTCTCGCCATTGTGAACTGATCTCCCCGTCTCCTTTCCCCTTCCAATCTTCCTGAAAAACACGTCCCATGGCCAAGCGCATCATCTACAGCGAAAGCGCCCGCCGCGCTCTGGAAAAAGGCATCGATACCCTCAATGAAGCCGTTGCCGTGACCCTGGGTCCCAAGGGCCGCAACGTGGTGCTGGAGAAGAAATTCGGCGCCCCCCAGATCATCAACGACGGCATCACCATCGCCAAAGAGATCGAACTGGAGGATCACATTGAAAACACCGGCGTGGCCCTGATCCGCCAGGCCGCCTCCAAAACCAACGACGCCGCCGGCGACGGCACCACCACCGCCACCGTGCTGGCCCACGCCATGGTGAAGGCCGGTCTGCGCAACGTGGCCGCCGGCGCCAACGCCATCTCCCTGAAGCGGGGCATCGACAAGGCCGCCGATTTCCTGGTGAGCGAGATTGAGAAGCACGCCGTCCCGGTGACGGACAACAACGCCATTGCCCAGGTGGGCGCCATTGCCGCTGGCAACGATGCCGACGTGGGTCAGAAAATCGCCGACGCCATGGACAAGGTGGGCAAGGAAGGCGTCATCTCCCTGGAAGAAGGCAAGTCCATGAGCACCGAACTGGAGGTGACCGAGGGCATGCGCTTCGACAAGGGCTACATCTCCCCCTACTTCGCCACCGACAACGAGCGCATGGAAGCGGTGCTGGAGGAGCCCTACATCCTGCTTACCGACAAGAAGATCACCCTGGTGCAGGATCTGGTGCCCGTGCTGGAGCAAATCGCCCGCACCGGCAAGCCCCTGCTGATCATTGCCGAGGACATCGAGAAAGAAGCCCTGGCCACCCTGGTGGTGAACCGTCTGCGGGGTGTGCTGAACGTGGCTGCCGTCAAGGCGCCCGGCTTTGGTGACCGCCGCAAGGCCATGCTGGAGGACATGGCCGTGCTCACCGGTGGTCAGATGATCACCGAGGACGCCGGTCTCAAGCTGGACAACGCCAAGGTGGACATGATGGGCAGCGCCCGTCGGGTGACCATCACCAAGGACACCACCACCATCGTGGCCGATGGCCATGAAGCCCAGGTGAAGGAGCGCTGCGAGCAGATCCGCCGCCAAATCGACGAGACGGATTCCTCCTACGACAAGGAGAAGCTGCAAGAGCGCCTGGCCAAGCTGGCTGGCGGTGTGGCCGTGGTGAAGGTGGGCGCCGCCCCGGAGACGGAGATGAAGGACAAGAAGCTACGCCTGGAGGATGCCATCAACGCCACCAAAGCGGCTGTGGAAGAGGGCATTGTTCCCGGTGGGGGCACCACCCTGGTGCATCTGATGCCCCAACTCCAGGCCTGGGCTACGGACAATCTTTCCGGTGAAGAGCAGACCGGCGCCATGATCATGGCCTCCGCCTTGACCGCTCCCCTGTGCCGCATTGCGGACAACGCCGGCATCAACGGCGCCGTGGTGGCGGAGAACGTGAAGGGTCGCCCCTTCAACGAGGGCTACAACGCCGCCAAGGATTCCTACGAGGACCTGCTGGCTGCCGGCATTGTGGACCCGGCCAAGGTGACCCGCTCCGCCCTGCAAAACGCCGCCTCCATCGCCGGCATGGTGCTCACCACCGAGTGCATCGTGGCGGATCTGCCCGAGAAGAAGGAAGCCGCTCCTGCCGCTCCCGGCGGCGGTGGCATGGGTGGGGACTTCGACTACTGATTTCCCCAGTGGTCGGGTTCCATGTCACATCCTGGAACTTCTACACGTGTGGCGCCTCCTGCGGGGGGCGCTTTTTGGTTGGCGAGTTAATTGGCGCAGGGTTGGGCGGAACCGCAGCGCCGGGCGCCGGGCATCTCGGCATCAAAGATCCTGTTGGCATCCGCTTGGGAGAGGCCTCGACAATCCGGGAGTGGTACTGGGACCTGCCGATGCGGTAGCGAATCTCCCATCTCCTCATGGGCATGGGTTACATGAAGCACACCCACAGATGATGACATGGGAGAGGGTGTGCCGGGGGCTGGCTTCCAGGGGGGCGTGGGGTTGCATCAAGCCTTGCCGCCGAGGCGTTGCGACCTCGTCATGGACTGTATAGCGCCAGCAAGGTCACGACGGAACTGGTGGGTGGCCTGGACTTTGCCCACTGGGGTAGTAAGATCGCGGTGGTCCAGTCACGCAGGGTGATGCCATTCTCAGACGAAACAAAATCTCGCATCATTGAAGCTGTGCATTCCGACCCTGGGCAAACCGGCAGGCAGATTGCATTGCGCCTCGGATTAAGAAAGTCTCAGGTGAATTCTTTTCTCTATAGAAAAGGGCGTGAACATGGGGTGTTTGATCGTGGATGGCGTTGGTATCCATCTGCTCCATCTAGACAAGAACCTCGAGAATCCGCTCATCTTCAGTCTGAGTTGGCGCGTTCACTGCTGGTGGTAAGGTGGTTGATTGTGGCTCTTGTTGCGTTCGCAATTGTCTGCTTTCTGGCGACAAGATGATAGAAGAAATCACCATTCCTGCTCCGTTCGCTGGTGGCAGCACCGTGGTGTGGCAGGCCTTCCTTAACGATCCTAAGACTGGGACCCCACTACCCGGGAGTGCTGGTCTGGGATGGCGCTTGAGCAACTGCCTACTCAGGTGGTGCCGGCACCGTTTGTGCAGGTTCCCCCCGCCCGCCTGCCTGAGGATCGGCTGCTGGACGCCGTGGAAGAAGCGATTGGCATCCGACCAAGAGAAAATTGAGGTTCGGCTGACCAGTTAAAGCGAACCACCTATATTGCCGATGTCACACTGCCTAGATGCCCCTGCCTCACCCTCCCAATCTGGACTGGTCCACGCAGTCCAGGCCATCGGTCATCGACTTTTTCGCTGGGGCCGGGGGGCTCTCTCTCGGCTTTGCTCGTGCTGGGTTCCGCGTGGAAATGGCTGTGGACAACTGTGCCGCCGCCGTGGAGACTCATCGCTGGAATCTCGGTGCCCCTGCCCGAGATCTTGACCTGAGCGCGGGAAATCTTGTGCTCCCCTCAGCAACGGTGATTGTGGGAGGTCCGCCCTGTCAGGGTTTCTCGTCTGCAGGGCAGCGGAAGCAGGGAGACAAGCGCAATACGCTTGTCAGCCGTTTCGCCAGGCTGGTTGCTCAGTTCCGTCCGGCGATGTTCGTATTCGAGAACGTGGAGGGATTCATCACTGCAGAGGGGGGATCAAGGGTCATGGAGTTGCTTGAGCCATTGGTAGTGGCGGGGTATCGGATCCATCTTCGCAAGGGCAACGCTGCCAACTTCGGGGTTCCACAACATCGGAAGCGCGTGATCGCCATTGGAGCCCTGGGATGGGATCCCCACTTCCCGGAACCGACGCACACGGCCTATGGCGCACCGGGCGCTCGCTTAGGCGGATTCCATCTGCCGCCAACTCCAACCCTGGGAGAGGCTCTTGCCAACCTCCCGCTGGCCTCGGAAGTTGGTCCCGGCGAACCTGAGGATCACTACCGTGTTCCGCTGGAGGGTCGGGATCTGGAACGGGCGCGGATGCTTCGTCCGGGCCAGACGATGAAGGATCTGCCTGAATCCTATTGGCACGACAGCTACCGTCGGCGGGCGTTTCGGCGTGTCATGGACGGAACGCCAACGGAGAGAAGAGGGGGAGCTCCTGCTGGGATCCGGCGGCTGCGCCTGGAGGAACCGTCCAAGGCCATCACCGGTGCGGCGCGCAACGAGTTTGTCCACCCGAGGGAAGACCGCTGCCTGACCGTGAGAGAGTGTGCCCGCCTGCAGACGTTCCCGGATCGTTTCCGGTTCTTCGGGAGTGCCTCGGAACGGATGCAGTTGATTGGAAACGCGGTGCCACCACGCCTGGCTTCAAAGATCGCTGATTCCGTGCTTCAGAGCCTGCAATCAGCTAAGATCCGTGGAGAACCAGGAGCGCTTCTGAGCTTTGTTCCAACGCTCTCCAATGGGATGAGCCCGGCTTTGGAGAAGGTTGTGCGAGAGGTACGATCACGCTATCCGGAGCCTGCTGGAAGGAGGATGCAACTCTCTCTATGGTCTTGACACAGGGCCAGAAGACGATGATTGCCCGCGTGCAATCTCTCGGCTCCGGCGGGCAGGCCGTCGCACTGAATGAAGAAGTATGCGCGTACCTCGTTGCGGTGATTGTGCGTGACCTGGATCTCCATGCCCACTTCCCGGAAACACCGGAGACGTTCCCCAAGTTTTTCAGCCCTGGTCCACTGTCGCGTTTGAAGCTTGCTAAGATCCCGTTCCTGGAAATGTTCGAGCGCCTCGTTGCCCTGGACCCCAATGCGGACGTCTACTTCGAGAGCTTGGCTGCTCTCCACAAAGCGCGTCTAAAGTATGAGCGTATTCTGGAAACGCAGGCTGTCCCAAACCTGGACCAAGTCGGTCCCAGGGGACTATTGCAGTACGGCGGCATGAACCCGAAGATGCTGGCCGGGTTCCTGTTGTGGAGGAAATGGATTTTCGACATCGACAATCGTGCCGGACAGGAGACCGGTTACCTTTTTGAGCCGATCATCGCTGCGGCCATTGGGGGAGTGCCCGCGAGTGCCAGGAAGAGTCCAGTCAAGCGACGGAAGGACAGTAACAAAGGCCGACAGGTGGACTGCCTCCGCGAGAACCGGGCATACGAGATCAAGATCAGGATGACAATTGCGGCGTCCGGTCAAGGCCGTTGGGGAGAGGAATTGGAGTTCCCGGAGGACTGCCGGCAGAGTGGTTATGTCCCTGTCCTTATCGTGTTGGACCCGACACCGAGCCCGAAGCTGGACGAACTCCGAGCGGCGTTCCTCAATGCTGGCGGGGAAGTCTATGTCGGTCAAGACGCATGGGCGCACCTTGAGCATCTCGCCGGATCTACGATGGCCCGATTCCTGGAGCAGTACGTTCACAATCCGCTTCAAGTGCTACTTGCCGAGGAACCGACTCAACTGCCCGATCTGTTGTTGGCAATGGGTGATGAGTACTTGACGATTCGTGTAGGAGACGAGGAGTTTTCCATTCCCCGCACACGCACAGGTGAGGATTGAGAATGAAGATCCGATGCCAGGGAATCCTGAACGGCAAGTAAGTCTGTGTCCAGTACCTTCACCCGAGCACGGCTGGTGAACCGTCTGCGGGGTGTGCTGAACGTGGCTGCCGTCAAGGCGCCCGGCTTTGGTGACCGCCGCAAGGCCATGCTGGAGGACATGGCCGTGCTCACCGGTGGTCAGATGATCACCGAGGACGCCGGTCTCAAGCTGGACAACGCCAAGGTGGACATGATGGGCAGCGCCCGTCGGGTGACCATCACCAAGGACACCACCACCATCGTGGCCGATGGCCATGAAGCCCAGGTGAAGGAGCGCTGCGAGCAGATCCGCCGCCAAATCGACGAGACGGATTCCTCCTACGACAAGGAGAAGCTGCAAGAGCGCCTGGCCAAGCTGGCTGGCGGTGTGGCCGTGGTGAAGGTGGGCGCCGCCCCGGAGACGGAGATGAAGGACAAGAAGCTACGCCTGGAGGATGCCATCAACGCCACCAAAGCGGCTGTGGAAGAGGGCATTGTTCCCGGTGGGGGCACCACCCTGGTGCATCTGATGCCCCAACTCCAGGCCTGGGCTACGGACAATCTTTCCGGTGAAGAGCAGACCGGCGCCATGATCATGGCCTCCGCCTTGACCGCTCCCCTGTGCCGCATTGCGGACAACGCCGGCATCAACGGCGCCGTGGTGGCGGAGAACGTGAAGGGTCGCCCCTTCAACGAGGGCTACAACGCCGCCACGGATTCCTACGAACCCCAGTTCTGGATAAGGTCAGGAGGAGCATGGGATGGTCTCCACAGAGTCA
>VXWH01000176.1 GCA_009836025.1 Synechococcus sp. SB0668_bin_13
ATTGGGTCGGCAGTATGTATTGGCCACAAGCACAGACTGGCCCGGTGCTGCAATATAGAAGTCTTGAGCGATTCCACAGCGGTTGGAGAAGGATGAGATCGTAGCAGCAGTTTGATTTCCAGAAGACCAGGCTGCAAGGTCTGGCCAAGAACCACTGCAAGGTGATGGTTTTGGCCGCTCTCACCAATCTCTTCCTGTCGAGGAAGAGATTATTAGCAATGGCAGCATAGATGTAGAGGAAGTTGTCAACACACTGCTTTTATGGAATCATAGAGCATCATGAAGATTATTGAAGAGCAAAGATACAATCTTTTGATCCTACAATGCTCCATTGACTGCATTATTCAACTCTTTCTTATGTCTGGCGTGAGTCCCGGTTCTCCAGAGCTTCCTTAGGGATTTATGTACGTAAGTACCCAAGCGCTGAAATCCCGTATCAGCACTTGCTTTTGGCGGTAATCTTATAGATCTTGTTTTGGTCTCGAAGGCAACAAGGTCGCTGATGCCGCTCTCAAACCCAATCACCGTCGAGCATGACGCCCGTGTTGTCATGCCAATCGCTTCATACAGCGAAGCGGTTGGGTGGACTCAATCACTTCACTTCAGTACCGCCATGCAAGCTCTTGCTGAAAAGCTAGTGCTGGAGCGGCTTTTGAACTCTTGGGTACTTACGTACATAAATCCCATTTTTTAGCCACTAATCCCCTCAATACTCAATCCCCGCCTGGGCCTTCACCCCTTGCTCCCGGAAGGGATGGCGCACCATGATCATCTCCGTCACCAGGTCGGCGGCAGCCACCAGGCCGGGGGGTGCGCCCCGGCCCGTCAGGGCCACGTGGGTGAGGGGCGGGCGCTGCTCCAGGCCGGCCAAGACCGTCTCCAGGGACAAGTAGCCCAGTTTCAAGGCCATGTTGATCTCGTCCAGCAGCACCAGTTTGACGGCGGCATCGGATAAATAGATGCAAGCCTGTTGCCAGGCACGGTTCACCATCTCCCGATCCCGCTCCCGATCCTGGGTGTTCCAGGTGAAGCCTTCCCCCAGGGCGTGCCACCGCAATTGCTCCCCGAACACCGCCAGGGCCCTGGCTTCTCCCGGTGTCCAGGCCCCCTTGATGAACTGCACCACCGCCACCCGCTCCCCATGGCCCAGGGTGCGCAGCACCAGGCCCAGCCCCGCTGTGGTTTTCCCCTTCCCCTGGCCGGTGAACACCAGCCGCAACCCCTTCTCAAGCTGCCGGGCCTGCACCCGCTGTTGCTGCACCTGCTGGCGCCGTTCCATGCGGCGGCGGTAGGCGGCAGCGCCCTGCTCCGGGGCTGTGGTGCCACCGGAGCCCAGATCCGCCGCCGCGGCATCTAAGGGGTGCTCCTGCTCTTGCGGACTTTTGGGAAACAGGGTCATGGCACAGGGAAGGGGACGGGTTTCTGGGCACTCACCAACTGGAGGGAGCCCATGGCCAGGATTTCACGAACCACGGAGCCATAGCCCACCATGCTCAAGTCTGCCGCCAGGTTCGAGGCCAGAAAATCCACGGCGGTGTCCGTCTCGAACAAACGGACAAACCATTGCTGGGGCCAACCCAGCAGCCCATGGGTGGTGTGCAGATCCAGCGCCACAAACCAGCCGCCGGGCTGAAGCAGCCGTAACGTCGCCTTCAGCAGCGCCAGTCGTGCAGGGCGGTGGAACTCATGGAGGGCCAGGCTGATCTGCACCCCTGCAAACTGCCCCGCCGACAACGGCGGCCGCTCCGCTAACCCCTGCACCGTCGCCAGATTCGGATAGGCCCGCGCCGCCCGCTCCAGGGCCTGACGGGAGCAGTCCAATCCCGTGACGCGGAAACCACGGGCCAACAAAGCAGCACTGGCAGCCCCGTCGCCACAACAGAGATCCAGCACCGCCGCTTGTGGCGGCAGCAGCGGCGCCAACCGTTGCGCGCACAACTCCCGCAACCGTTGGGGACCACCCACCGGCAGGGCGCTGATGCCGGTCACCAGGTGGTAGAACCAGGGATGGCCATAGGCAAAGGTGCGGAGGGGGCGCCGGCTCATGGGCTGACAACGGGGTGGCGCCGCGCCAGGGCCGTGTTCACGGCCTGCTGTTGGTCACGGTGGGTGAGCCAATGGTGATAGGTGCGGGTATGGATGGCCACGGAATGGCCCATCATGCGTGCGGCCACGGTGTCGGGGAGGCCCAGGTGAATGGTGCGCACGGCCCAGGCGTGGCGCAGGTCATAGGGGCTGAAGCCCACCTTGTAGCGGCGGAACTGCTCCATCACCCGCCGCCCCACCTGTTGCAGGGTGACCTGCTCCAGGTCGGTGGTGACGGGTGGTCGTCGCACGTCCGCCAGGGCAAAATGCTCCACCCATTCCGGCAGGAATGGCCAGGCTTGGCGTTCGCCGGTTTTGCTGGTGGCCAGAACCCGCACCACAGGCACGCTGCCCCCATGGAGGGCTGAATAATCACAGAAAAACACCTCATGGTTGCGCAGGCCATAGGTGGCCATCACACCCAACACCCAACGCCAGGCCGGATTGGGGATCCTGTGCCATGCCGCCATGATCTGCTGATCGGTGGGAAGCTGGCGGTGTCCAGCCCGGTGCAGGCCGTACCCCCCCGAGCGCACCGACCAATCCTCGGGCAAGGGGATGCCCTCTTGACGGGCCAGGGCCGCCAACACCGTGCCGCACTGCTGCCGGCTGCGGCTGGCCAGTTGGTAGCTCTCCAAGGTCTGCACCAGCAATGCCTGAGACAGGGGATGCTGCTCAGAGAGCATCGTCAGCCGCCGCAGATAGGGCCAATAGGCAGCGGCCCAGGTGCTGCGCTGCCCCGCTGGATTCCGGCTGCGCACAGGGTCGGACGCAAAAGCCTCTTGAAAGCGCTGCAAGGCGTGAGTGAGGCCGTCAGCGTGCCCCCCCGCTTGCTGGTGGTGGTGGGGCCGTTGGGGGCCATGTCGACTGGAGAGCCATTGGCTCCAGCAAAAGCGGCCGCTGGCGAGGTCCGCACAAATCACGTGCAACTGCCGCACTGCCGCCTCCAGCCCCGTCCCGTCGGCCTGGAGACCGAGGCTGAGGCGCTGGACCCGGACGCCTGGGCCATCCCGCCGCGGCAACCGGCCCCGCAATCCCAACCGCCGCCCACGCCGTTCAATGCGCAGGGGCAACCCGCCTGTGCGGAAGCCCTCATTGAGGATTTGCAGACGCAGGTCAAAGGGATGAGCGTCCACAGTAGCAGGGGTGGTCAACACAAATTAGACCGCAAGCCCTCCACGCTGCAAGGATCAGGGGGAGGTCAATATGCACGCCACGGCAGGCGCCACGCAAAGACAGACAGAAGAAATTCTGGAAAACCTGGCCCATGGGTTGCCAGGAGCAGGGGCCAGAGTGTAAAAGGGACTACCGAGTGATTTGCGTTTCTGCCATGGCTCTCCAGCTTGGTGACACCGTTCCCGACTTTACCCAGAGTTCCCAGTTGGGCCCCATCAATCTCTACGATTTTGCTGGTGAAAGCTGGGTGGTGTTGTTCTCCCATCCTGCGGACTACACCCCTGTTTGCACCACGGAGTTGGGCGAAGTGGCCAAGCTGCGCGCCGAGTGGGACAAGCGCAACGTCAAGACCATTGCCCTGAGTGTGGACTCGGCCACAAGCCACACGGGATGGATCAGCGACATCAACGAGACCCAGGGCGCCACGGTTGATTATCCGATCCTTGCGGACGAGGACAAGAAAGTGAGCGATCTCTACGGGATGATTCACCCCAATGCCTCCAACAGTCTGACGGTGCGCTCGGTCTTCATTATTGATCCCGACAAGAAGCTGCGCCTGCAGATCACCTACCCCGCCTCCACGGGCCGCAACTTTGACGAGATTCTCCGGGTGATTGACTCCCTCCAGCTTACGGACAACCATTCCGTGGCCACGCCAGTGAACTGGAAGGATGGTGAAGACTGCGTGGTGGTGCCGTCCATCTCCACGGAGGACGCCAAGGTGAAGTTCAGCAAGGGGGTGACGGAGATCAAGCCCTATCTGCGCATGACGCCGCAGCCCAACAAGTAGGCGCCAGGTTGTTCCCTTGGCCGGCCAATGGAATGGACCGCCGTCCCGGCGGAGGCATGAGGGATCAACCTTGGTTATCCGGCGCTTTTTCAACCGGCTTTCTCCCTGGGCCATTCAGCAAAGGGACAGGTTGTCGCGCCTGACGGTACCCCAGTTCACGGCCCTGTGTGGCCTTCTGGTGATTGGGGTCGGCAGCCTGCTTCTCTGGATTCCCTGGTCCCATGGCCAGCCCATCTCCTACTGGCAGGCCCTGTTCACAGCCACGTCCGCCGTCACCGTCACGGGACTGTCCATCATTGATCCCGGCCACGACCTGACGGGCTTCGGTCAGTTGATCCTGATGGGGCTGATTCTCGTCGGTGGTCTGGGCTTGATGGCCATCTCCATCTACCTGCAGGGCTTTGTCCAGCAGGGGGCTCGCCTCAAACGCCGGGTGGACAGTGGCGAGCGAATCCTGGATCAGTTTGGCGTGGGCGGCGTGGGTCGCACCTTCTGGCACATTGCCCGGGTGGCGCTGGGACTGATGACCGCCGGCGCCCTGCTGCTGTTCCTGCTGGGTTTTGCCGCCAGCGAGACCTCCCTGCCGCGACGGCTCTGGTTTTGTCTGTTCCACGCAGCCAGCGCCTACAACAACGCCGGCTTCGCCCTCTGGAGCGACAGCCTGAAGAGCATGACCGCGAATCTCCCGGCCCAACTGGTGATCATGGCTTTGATCATCAGCGGTGGACTGGGCTACCGGGTGCATGCCGAACTCTGGGATCGCAAGAACTGGTTCCCGTTGCGGTGGCGCCGGCTGGACCTGCAGGCCAAGGCAGTGCTCCTGTCGTCCCTGTTGCTGATCCTGGTGGGATGGCTGGGCCTGCTGCTGTATGAAAGCTTCAACAGCGCCCATGTCTCCTTCCAGAACCTCTCTGCTGTTGAGCGGTGCTGGAGCGCTCTGTTCCAGTCGGTCTCGGCCCGCACGGCCGGGTTTCAAACCATTCCCCTTGGCCTGGACCACATGTCAGGAGGAAGTCTGGTGCTGCTCATGCTGCTGATGTTCATTGGCGCCAGCCCTGGGGGCACCGGGGGCGGCTTGAAAACCTCCACCATGGCCATTCTCCTGGCCGCCACGGCCTCCACTCTGCGGCGCCGTGAAGACGTGGTCCTTCTCTCCCGTACCGTTGACACCAGACTGGTGGTTCAGGCCACGGCGTTGGTGGTGAGTTCACTGCTCTTCATCAGCGCCATGGTACTGATGATCGCTGTTGGCTCACACCAGGAGTTCACCTTCCTGGAAAGCCTGTTTACCTCCATTTCCGCCTTTGCTACCGTGGGTTTTGACGTGGGTATTCTGGAAAAACTCAACTTCTGGGGGCAGTTGGTGTTGATGGTGGGCATGTTCGTTGGGCGCCTCGGACTCCTCCTGTTGTTCTCCGCCCTTGTCCAGCCGTTTCCCAAGACCACCCTTGTGCGCTATCCACGTGAGCAACTCACTGTTTGAGTGTATACCAGCCCATGTCCTTACCAAGCCAATCCCCGGGAACACGGCCCGACGCCCCCAGGCGGGACAACGCCCGGGACAGCGCAAGATCCTGGTGGAAGCGCAGGACAGGCCCCCAGAAAACCTTTGCCGTGGTTGGCCTGGGGCGCTTTGGGCTGGCGGTGTGCAAGGAGTTGATTGCGTCCCAGAAGAGCGTTATTGCCGTCGATAAAGACGCTCGCCTCGTGGAAAGGCTGTTGCGGCAGGATGATGATTTCAAGAGCGCTGTCACCCTGAGCGTGGACTCCACGGTGGAGGAAGAACTCAAGGAGACGGGCGCTCTGGATGTGGACACCTTTGTGGTGGCGCTGGGGCAACCCTTGGAAGTGAGCCTCACCACCACCTATATCGCCAAACACGGCACGTCCTCCGCAGTGGGGACGGTCTGCTCCCGCGCCAGCAACTACCTCCATGAACGCATGTTGAAAGCGGTTGGCGCTGATCGGGTGACCTTCCCCTCCCGGGAACAGGGGAGACAGTTGGGGGAGCAACTTGTGCGCCCCAGCCTGCTGGATCGCCTGCAACTGGACAGCAGAAACAGCATCGAAGAAGTCCAGGTGCCCAAGGAGTTTGTCCAGCGGTCCCTGCGGGACATCAACCTGCGCAAGGATTACGGGGTGAGTGTTCTGGCCGCCGGCAGCCAGGGGGATCTGCGGGTCAATCCTCCCGCCTCCATGATTCTCAGCCCCAACGACGTGCTCGTGGTCATGGGCAGCCAGGAGGACATCAAGCGCATGCACCACTCCTCCGACAGTTGACCGTGGGCAGGCGGCACTGCCCGCCACGGCTTCAGAAGGGGAGCCGCTTGCGATCTTCCTTGCTGAGATCCGCCTGCATTTGCCGTAGCCGCCGGATAATGGTGTCGTAATACTCTTTCAGGTAGGTGTCCAGGGTGGTGGTGTCGGCCGGATCCAGGCCGAACATGTGGTAGCTCTCCTCCATGGGGGCGTCCAAACAGGCGCCGCTGCCGCTCACCTCCGCAAAAGCCAGGCGGTCATCCACGTTGAGCCCGGCCTCAAACAGGGAGACCACAGTGCGCAAGACCTTGATGATGAACGGCGAGACCTTGAGCACCCGCGCCTCCTTCCGGGTGAGGGCTTCACAAAGCCGGATCACCTCGGTGCTGGTCCAGGCTTTGGGTCCCACGGTGGGGAGGCTGGCGCCAATGGTGTGGGGCCGCTCCAGGGCCGCCACGGCAAAGCGGGCCACGTCCTGGCTGTTCATGTAGGCAATGCTGCTGCCGCTGCCACTGACCCAAACCCTCTGGCTGTCCAGAACGGGGATGGCAAACTGGCTGATGAGTCCCTGCATGAAGCCGGACACCTGAAGAACGGTGGCCTGGAGACCGGAGTGGCGTAGCAGGTCCTCCGTGCAGTATTTGATATCCATCAGGGGCACGGAGCGGTGCTCGCCCGCCTTGAGAATGGAATGAAACACCAGGCGCTGAATCCCGGCGGCTTCCATGCGGCGGAACAGGTTCAGCTTGCCGTCCCAGTCCACGGTGTAGACGCTCTGCTCGGAATCCACCCGCGCCGTGGCGGCGTCAATCACCGCTTCACAGCCCGCAAGGGCATGATCCAGGCTGTTGATCTGTAGCAGATCCCCCTGGACCAACTCCCCGCCCCAGCTCTGCAAAAATCCCGCCTTGCGGGGAATTCGCACCAGGCAGCGCACGTCATGTCCCTGGTCAAGACACCTGCGCACCACCTGACGTCCCAGGGTTCCGGTGGCGCCGACAATCAGGACCTTCATGAACGCGGGGGAGACAACTGACGTGTGGAGCGTAAAGCGGCATCACCTGCCTCTGTGACCTCTCCCCTGGTCTAATTCTCGAAGTTGTCCCCCTGGAACTTGAGCACAACCAATCCACCAAACAGTCCCACAGGGATGAGGAGCCAGAACAGGGCCGCCGTGCCGAAAATTTCACCAGCCATGGGGAGAAGTCATGGATATGAATTGATCAGTTTGCCTGACGGCAGGCGCCACGGGGCCGTGGCCGCAACAGAGTGATGCCTCCGCAGTGATCGCAGCAGATTATCAAGGCCAGCGCCAGCCAAAACCACCAGGCCAGCCCCGGTTATTGAGCAACTGCCTCTTTAGGCATGGCCTCAATTCCGCACATTCCGGACGGGCAACAGCGGCGCCCGCTGCCAGGGCAAGAGCACCCGATGCCAACAGCGCCAGGATGCCGCCTCTCCGGCGCCCGCCGCTGTTGTTGCTGTGGGCCATGGCTTCCTTGCTGGTGCATTGACCCGGGTAAACCGGCTGGTGGTCAGGGGAGCTTGGACAAGCGGGCTTCAAGCAGGCGGTCCAGCTTTTCATTCAGGGCTTTGTTGTCTTCCCGCTGCCGGGCATCCATGGCTTTCATGTCTTCCCGCAGTTCGTCAATCCACTTGCCCATGGCGTCAATCAAGCGGTTCTGCCGACTGACGATCAGCCCCACACCTAGCAGGATCACGGCGGGTTGGGTCAACAGCGCCAGCCATTCACTCAGTCCGGGGGGAATCGCTGGCAGGGCTCAGGTTCAAGATACACGTTCAAGCTACTTTGCCGGTCACGGTACACGGACGGCCCGTGGTCCATGGTTGCCACATGGCGCGCCATTCAATTGGCGGAGAGCAGCAGGCGCAGGGCCGCCAGCACCCGGCGGGGCTTTTTGCGGTGCATGGTCATGCCCAGCCAGCAGGCGGCTTCTTCCCGGGCCCAGTTGTCCATGGCGGTGACGTTGCGCATGGGCGCCAGCAGCTTGAACAACAGTCCCGTGGCCAAGGCCAACTCCTCGGAGAGCCCATCACGGCGGGATTCCCCCTTGCGGAGCCTGGCGAGGCTCACCTTCCCGGTGTTGGACGCCGCAGCACGGGTCCCTTCCACGAACGGGAGCTTACTAGGCTCACAGCCCCGCCCACCCTTCTGCACACCCCTTTTGAACACCATGGCCGCCGCGGGTGAAACCACGGATTGGGGAAAGATCAGTGTGCTGCACTGGCAAGGTCAGCCGTTGCAGGTGCGTCGGTTGGGTCAGGACGGCAATCCGCCACTGGTGCTGATCCACGGCTTTGCCGCCGCCGCTGGCCATTGGCGCGCCAACGCTCCCGCCTTTGCCGCTGCCGGCTGGCGGGTGTACGGCCTGGATTTGCTGGGGTTTGGCGCCTCTGGCCAACCCTTTCTGGTGCAGGACAACCGCACCTGGGCCCAGCAGGTGTTGCATCTTATCGAGCAGCGCATCCGGGAGCCCGTGGTGATTGTGGGCCATTCCCTGGGGGCGCTGGTGGGCCTGACCGCTGCGGTGGACCGTCCTGAACTGGTGAAGGCGCTGGTGCTGGCGCCGCTTCAGGATCCGGCCCTGCTGAAGCCCCTGCCCCGCCGCCGCCGTCCCTTGTGCCGCCGTTGGCAGCGGCTTTTGACGATCCTCCAGCGGTGGCTGGTGCCATGGCCCCTGATCCTCTGGTTGTTCTCCCGACCCTGGCTGCTGGGCCTGGGGCTGAGGGCGGCCTACCACCAGCGTCACCGGGTAGATCCGCCCCTCCTGCGCCTGTTTGCCCGCCCCTGTCGTCGGCCTGGCGCCGCCGGAAGTCTGGCGGGCATGACCATGGGCATGATGGCCGCTCGCCCGCCACAGGCCACCGCCCCTGAACTGTCAAGACGGATCACCTGCCCTGTGCTGGCCCTCCGGGGGCGGGAGGATCGGCTGGCACCTCCGGCCATGGCCCAAGCCGTGGCCAGACTGCGCCCGGACTGGCCGCTACAGGTTCTGGAGGGTTGCGGCCACTGCCCCCACGACGAGGACCCCAAGCGTTTCAATGGGATGGTTCTGGCCTGGCTGCGGGAGACATTTCCTGCATGACGCCCTAATCTCGATCACTGCATAGGTTCCTGATGAAGCAGACCCTTTCCGTGCTGGTGGAGGACGAAGCCGGTGTGCTGAGCCGCATTGCGGGGCTCTTTGCCCGCCGCGGCTTCAACATCGAGAGCCTGGCCGTGGGCCATGCGGAGCGGCCCGGCATTTCGCGTCTCACCATGGTGGTGGCCGGGGACGACCAGGTGATCGAGCAGATGACCAAGCAGCTTCTCAAGCTGGTGAACGTGCTGAAGGTGCGGAACCTGAGCCACATTCCCTCGGTGGAGCGGGAACTGATGCTGCTCAAGGTGGCGGCCAACCGGGAGAACCGCTCCAGGATTCTGGAACTGGTGCAGATCTTCCGCACCAAGGTGGTGGACGTGGCGGAGGATGCCCTCACCCTGGAGGTGGTGGGGGATCCCGGTAAGCTGCTGGCGCTGGAGCAGGTGTTGGAGCCGTTCGGGATTCTGCAAATCGTGCGCACCGGCAAAATTTCCCTGGAGCGGGCCTCCGGCATCAACACGGAGTTTCTCAAGGTGAGCGCCCTGCAGAAGCGGGTGCCGGCTTGAGGCAGTTCGAAGCCAATTCACGGCGGAACCCACGCGGGACATAAGCGCTACCGCCAGCCCTTTTCGGTCATCACATCCACTGCCAGGGCAATCTGGCGGGGTGAGAAACGCGTCTTGTGCCCATTCCATCCGTACACATTGGCAGCCAGCTCAGCTTGGGATTGGGGCTTCTCATGTTCGAGTACCCAATGGACCGTGGATAGCAGTTCGAGGCCAAAAGACGACTCAAAGCCCTCGACAAGCTCGGCCACTCGGTCAAAACGCTTGGCGGGTGAGGGGGGGACCGCCACTGCCTGCTCAACGGCTCCGGGAGCAAGTCGCAAGGGCTTGCCCGGCTCGTCCACCCCAGCGCCGTAGCCCAGGACGAAATGTCCTTACTATCGCGTTGAGGACATGGCGCAGGTTCTCCCCATAGGGTCCATAGGGCGCTTTCTTGAATTTCAGCTTGAGGGGCTCGCCCGCAACCTGCAGGAAGTACATCAGCTTGCGGACCTCCACCAAGGTGACGAACGGGTCCAGCAGAGCGTCCAGGCAGCGGTCCATCAAGCCCGCCAGCGCCGCTCGGCCCGGGGTCGTCTTCGGGAGGACAGGGCTACGGACCGTCTTCTGGACATCCGGCACGGGCTGGAGTTCAAAGACAACCACGTCCAGGCTGTTCAAGCTGCCCAATGCCTCCTCAATGCGGGGGGGGGGGGCGGGG
>VXWH01000153.1 GCA_009836025.1 Synechococcus sp. SB0668_bin_13
TCATCCCGTTGATGGGTGCGCTTTCCTCCCGCACCACCAGATGGGGGTCGGAGAGTCCGCCGGCATCGAACAGATAGGGGGAGAGTGCCGTGTGACGGCTTTCCTCCGGTTCACCGTTGATGTCGGGATAACTGAACAGCCGCTTCTCTCGCCGTGTCGCGTTCCGCGGCTCCAGACCCAGGATCACCACGTGAACGTGGGCTTTACCGCGGGCATCGGAACCCCAGGCGAAGGTGCGGTGGGCAAAGGCGATGTCCAGTTTGCAGCGGTGGAAGACAAGGGGCCAGAGTTGGCCCACCTGTTCCCCCTGGGTGATGGAGTTGGTGGCAACAAAAGCCATGGGGGCCGTGCTGCCCTGTAGATACTCTCCCGCTTTGAGAAACCAGGCGGCCACGTAGTCAAGGGTGCCGCCGCTTTTCCCAAAACCGGCAATGCGCCGCACCTGCTGCCGTTGTTGCGGCGTTTGAACCTTGGCCCCCACAAAGGGCGGATTGCCAAACACGAAAGAACACTTACCGGGTTTCAGCAATTCGGCCCAGTCCACCTCCAGGGCATCGCCATGAACAATGTTGGGAGATGTTTTCAGTGGGATACGAACAAAGGGCTGGCCAAACTCCAGGCTCAGCCGGTTGTTCATCATGTGATCCATCATCCACAGGGCGGTTTCCGCAATGCGGGCCGGAAACTCCCCCAGTTCAATGCCGTAGAACTGATCCACGTTCACTTGCGACAGGTCCGCCGCCCGCTTCCCCATTTGCCGCCGGTGGCCGTCCTGATCTTTGGGATAAAGAGCTTTGAGAACCTCGATTTCCAGCAATCGCAATTCCCGGTAGGCGATGATGAGAAAGTTGCCGCAGCCACAGGCGGGATCAAAAAACGTGAGCTTACCCAGCTTGGCTTGAAATTGCCGTAGCTCCCAACTGACGGCGGCTGTTTTTGCAGTTTTAATTCGGGCAAACTCGGCCTGCAGGTCCTCCATGAACAGAGGCTCAATCACCTTGAGAATGTTTTTCTCGGTGGTGTAGTGGGCGCCCTGGGCGCGCCGCTGGGACGGGTCCATCACCGACTGGAACAATGCCCCGAAGATGGCGGGGGAGACTTTCGACCAATCAAACCGGCAGGCGTCCAGCAGGGCGCTCCGCATGGGGGCGTTGAAGGAGACCGTTTGCAGACGACCGTTAAACAGGTCCCCATTGATGTAAGGGAACCGGGCCAGGTCTTCATCCAGGGTGCTGGCGCGCTGCTGGTCTGGCGTATCCAGTACTTGAAACAGTTGGTCCAGCCACTGCCCCAGATCGGCCCCGTCCCCGCTGGTGCGGTCTTCGATGAGTTCGGTGAAAACGTCCCGCCTCTCGAAGACGCCGGTATCGTCGGCAAACAGGCAGAACACAATCCGCACCAGGAACCGTTCCAGGTCATGGCCCCGGTGGCCGGCATCCGCCAGTTGGTCATGGAGCGACCCCATCAATTCGGCCGCTTGGATGTTGACAGGATCTTGATCCCGGAACGTGCGGCGTTGTACCCCCAGGATGAAGCCGAATTTCTCCACGTGATCCGGTAACTCCGCCAGGGAGAAGGCCACCGTGTCCCCCTCGTCCAGGTCGCGGAGTTGGAAGGTCCGGAAGTCGCTTACCAGGATGTAGCGGGGCCGCTCCCGCTCCGGCAGCGCATCGAAGTATTCTCCCGCTTGTTCATAAGCGGCGCTCAGATCCCGACCGGCGCTTTTCTGCTCCACCAGCAGCACCCCCGGCCAGAACAGGTCAATGAAGCCGGATCGACTGTGGAGTTGGGATGTCTGCGGCCCGTAGCCGGGTAGCTGCGCCAGGAGCGGGGCATCGGAACGAACGTTTGTCAGCTTTTTCACGTGGGCCTCGTAGCGGGCCACGGTGCGGCGCTTCACCCCGAATACATGGAAGAAGTCGTTGTAGAAGCTCTGGGTCTCCCCCTTTTCGTAGGTGGCGTCCTGCCATTCCTCGGCAAAGGCGGCGGCGCGGGCGCGCACCTCGTTCCAGGACAGGCGCATCTTCCGTTGCTTGATCCGGGTATGCTATCGAGGGTAAGGCATCCCGTTCTCGCCCGATCATCCTCCGGTGCGCCTACCCGCCGCCCCCATGGGGAGCTCAACCTTTCCCCTGTCAAGGAGACTGACGCGATGACGGACTGGATACAAAGTCGTGCCGAACCTGTCAGACGGTCTAGAGTGAGCAGGCTTGGAGGCCCCGGACTTTTAGCCCTGGGGCAACGTTTCACGACCCACGACTTTCCCAATCCGGAACCATGGAAGCAACCGACCCAAAACCATGGCAACAAGAGCCTTCAGCGGCGGGTACACCCGTGCCGCGTACGGAGGCGGAGGCCCGGCAACTCCTGAATTCAATCGCCCGGAAGCTTGCCGGGCGGGATCTTGTTGGCGAACTGATTCGGGAGCGCCGCGCCTGGGCCGCGGCGGCCAACCAGGACGCGAAAGACCTCAAGCCGTAGTTGCAGTTATGCTTTGTAACTCAGTGAGCCTATACGTCCAGCATGGACATAAACGCTACCGTCCTGGATGCCTCAGCCATCCTTGCTTTTGTCAACCAGGAAGCTGGCTACGAGACTGTTGAGCGCTGTTTGCAAGGCGAAGCCCACTGCAGTGCTGCAAACTGGTCAGAGGTAAAGCAGAAGATTGTGGGCTCAAGATCAGGTTTCAACTGGTTAGAGACCTGGCTGGAGATTGAGTCTTTGCTGGTTGAGTATCACGGCTTGATCATTGAGTCCGTATCCAGAGAAGATGCTGAACGGGCAGCAGAAAGATGGGAGGTTAATAAAAGTCTCTCCTTGGCAGATCGTCTCTGTCTGGCTCTCGGCGATAGACTTGGTCTACCGGCTGTAACTGCTGATCAGGCATGGGGTGACGGTGACATGATCATTCAGATTCGTTAGAAGAACACTGAACAACCTCAAAGACGGAGTGCAGCAATTTTCCATGTTCCACAAGGCTTTTGCATCACCAGGATGAAGCTGAAGGCCTCCACAGGTCCTGGCAGGTCTGCCAAGGCAAAGGCCACCGTATCCCCCCTCGTCTAGTCGTGGAGTTAAAAGGTTAGGCGGCGTCTTTCCAGGCCTCGGCAAAGGCGGCGGCGCGGGCGCGCACCTCGTTCCAGGACAGGCGCATCTCTCTCCATCACCTCCGTTGTGGTGGCCATGGTGGACAGGGGAGTAGCTTGGCCCCATCACCCCATGGCTACCCGGACATGCTGCGGATCGTAGTGCACCCTGTTGCCACCTGCCTGTGAACGATTTGGACCCGGCCCGGTTGTTTCCCTTTCCCCTGGACGCCTTCCAACAGGATGCCATTGCCGCCATCAACCAGGGCCGGTCCCTGGTGGTGAGCGCCCCCACCGGCTCCGGCAAAACCTTGATCGGGGAATACGCCATCCACCGGGCATTGGCCCATGGCCGGCGGGTCTTCTACACCACCCCCCTCAAGGCCCTCTCCAACCAGAAGCTGCGGGATTTTCGCGCCTCTTTCGGCCCCAAACGGGTGGGTTTGCTCACGGGGGATTTGTCCCTGAATCGGGAGGCGCCGGTGGTGGTGATGACCACGGAGATCTTCCGCAACATGCTCTACGGCCAGAGCGAACTGGACGATCCCCTGGCGGGGGTGGAGGCGGTGGTCCTCGATGAGTGCCACTACATGAACGACAGCCAGCGGGGCACCGTCTGGGAAGAGTCCATCATCCACTGCCCAGGGTCTGTGCAACTGCTGGCCCTCTCCGCCACCGTGGCCAACGGGGAGCAACTGACGGACTGGATCCGGCAGGTGCATGGTCCCTGCGCCTTGATCCACAGCGTGCATCGGCCTGTGCCCCTCAGCTACAGCTTTTGCAGCGCCAAGGGGCTGCACCCCCTCCTCAACGGGGCAGGGAACGGGCTGCATCCCGGTTGCAAGGTGTGGCGTCCCCCCAAGGGCCATCGCCGCCGCGGCCCCGGCGCCAGGCCACCCCAGCCGGAGCCGCCGCGCCTCACCTTTGTGGTGCAGCAACTGGCGGAGCGGGACATGCTGCCGGCCATCGTGTTCATCTTCAGCCGGCGGGGATGTGACCGGGGGGTGGCGGAACTGGCCAGACTGAACCTGCTCACCTCTGCGCAACAACAGCGCCTGGAAGCGCGGCTGGAGCAGTTCAGCCAACAGATGCCCGACGGGGTGCGGGGGGACGGCCATGCCGATGCCCTGCTGCGGGGCATTGCCTCCCACCATGCGGGGGTCCTGCCCGCCTGGAAGGAACTGATTGAAGAACTGTTTCAGGCGGGCCTGCTCAAGGTGGTGCTGGCCACGGAAACCCTGGCCGCCGGCATCAACATGCCGGCCCGCAGCACGGTGATCTGGGCCTTGTCCAAGCGCACGGAAACGGGCCATCGCCCCTTGATGGCCAGTGAGTTTCTCCAGATGGCGGGGCGGGCAGGCCGCCGTGGCCTCGACCGGGAAGGCCATGTGGTGACGGTCCAGAGCCGTTTTGAGGGGGTGCGGGAAGCGGGGCAACTGGCCACCAGCCCGGCCGATCCCCTGGTGAGTCAGTTCACCCCCAGCTACAGCATGGTGCTCAACCTGCTGCAGCGCTATTCCCTCAGCCAGGCCCAGGAACTGGTGGAGCGCAGCTTCGGGCGGTATCTGGCCAGCCTGGGCCTGGTGGACGAGCAGCAGGCCATTGCCCAACTGGCCGAACAGGTGGAGACCATGGGCCAGGACCTGGCGGCCGTCCCCTGGCAGGATCTGGACAGCTATGAGAAGGAGCGGGCCAAGCTGCGGGAAGAACACCGTCTGCTGCGCACCCTGCGGCAACAGGCTGCGGAGACCGTTGCCCACGACTTGACGCTGGCCCTGCAATTCGCCAGCCAGGGCACCATCATCACCGTCAAGTCTCCCCACCTGGACACATCCTCTGCCGCCGCCGTCCTGGTGGAGAAACGCCCCGGCCCAGGCCAGTTTCCCCTGCTGCTGTGTCTGACGGAGGGCAATGTCTGGCTGCTGCTGCCCTGCCGGGACGTGGTGGCCTTTCACGGGGAACTCAGTTGCCTGACGGTGGCCCCCATGGTCATGCCCCCGTTGCGCCAGGCGGGCGAGCGACGCCATGGGGATGAGAGCAGTGAGGGCCTGGCCTTGAGCCTGGCGACCATGGCCCGGCGCCATGATCTGCGCACCGCCCGCTACGACCTGGTCGCCGAGGTGCAGGAACAGGACCGGCGGGTGGCGGCCCAGGAGAAGCGGCTGGGTGGTCATCCTGCCCATGCCTGGCGGGACCGCAAGCGCCTCAAGCAGAAGCGCCATCGGCTGGAGACCGTACAGCAGGAGTTGGAGGACCGCCGCCGCCGGTTGAACGACCGCATTGGTCGCCATTGGCGCATGGTGCTGAGCCTGATGGACATCCTGCGCCATTTCGCCTGCCTGCAGGAGTTGCAGATCACCCCGGCGGGCCGTGTGGTCTCCGCCCTGCGGGGAGACAATGAACTGTGGCTGGGGCTGGCGCTGCTGAGTGGCCATCTGGATCATCTTCCCGCACCGGAGCTGGCCGCTGTCATGGAGGCCGTCAGCACGGAGGTGAGCCGCAACGATCTCTGGTCCGCCTATCCGCCACCTCCCCTGGTGATGGAAGCGCTGACGAGCCTGCGGGGCCTGGGGCGGGAGCTGGATCGCCAGCAGCAACACCACGGCATTGCCACCCCCATCTGGTGGGAGCCCGAACTCACCGGCCTGGTGGCCGCCTGGGCACGGGGCAGCAGTTGGGATGGCATCATGGCCAAAACCTCTCTTGACGAGGGAGACGTGGTGCGGGTGGTGCGGCGCACCATGGACGTGCTGGCCCAAATCCCCCATTGCCCAGGTCTGAACGAATCGCTGCGCCGCAATGCCCGCCGCGCCCATGGGGCCCTCAACCGTTTCCCCGTCAGGGAAGCGGACGATATTGCAGCGGATCCTGTCGTAACACCAGACATGGCTACACCTGATCCAGGCTCAAGGGGTGGTTTTGGCGAGAGGAAATAGCACAGCATCGCCTCCCACGTCATTCCCGCGAAAGCGGGAATCCATATCATTCGGATTCGTTAGAAGAACAGTGAACAACCTCAAAGACGGAATGCACAGACCGGATCTCAGCCATAGCGCCAGCCACCATGGCAGCGAAGCAGTCGGCACTGCAGCGGCGGGTGGGCAGCCCTGTCAGACGGTTGGCCTGACGCTCAATCCCGGCAGAACATTTCCAGGGCGTCAATCACCTGCTGCTGGAACTCTTCCATGGCATCGCTTTCCGTCAGATTCACCCCTTCACCCGCCGCATTCTGGGCCAGGTCTTGAAAGTGAAAGGCCCCCTCGCCATTGGCCAGGAACTCCATGGCCGAGACCTCGCCACTCTCCTTGAACGCATCAGCCAGGGCCATAAAAGCCGCATCTTCCGTGAATTCCCAGTCCATGTCCATGGGTCGTCGAACCTCGGTTGCCGTGGAATGATTCAGACCTTTAGCGCCGTCTCCCCCTGTTTCGTCAATACCTTGCGCACACGGCAAAGACAGTTCACCAGGACGCCCCAAGGACGCCAGACTTGATCCTGGGCACTCTCTCCTCCGTGATCCATGACCAGTACCCATGCTCACCCCCGCAACGTTCTCGGCGGCGCCCTGGAAACGTGCGGTTGTCAGCCCATGACGGGCTGGATGCGGGATGGCGTCTGCCGTGCTGACGCCCTGGATGTTGGCCGCCACACGGTCTGCGCGGTGGTGACCGCATCATTTCTCTCCTACAGCAGCGCCCAGGGGAACGACTTGAGCACACCGCGGCCTGAATTCTCCTTCCCCGGTCTTCAGCCCGGCGATCACTGGTGCGTCTGCGCAAGCCGCTGGCAGCAGGCCCTTGAGGACGGTATGGCGCCGCCCGTTGTGCTGGCGGCCACGGAGATCTCCACCCTGGATGTCGTTGCCCTGGAGGACCTGAAGGCCCATGCCTGGTCAGGGCAGGGCGATCCGGCCCAAGGCTGAACCCACCGGCCACCAGCCCACCAGCCAGAGCCGGCCTGGAACGGTTCACCAGGGAACGGGCTGGCCGTCCCAGGCCCAGAAGCCGCCGCTGTCCTGGGGCGTGAGGGCCAACAGCACCCCCAGCAGCGCCGCAGCACTGAAGTCCGGCGTGAACAGTTTGCGGGGTGGAACCCGCCCCTGGAAGGGTTTGGAGAGAGGACTGTCCGTGGTGCCGGGATGGAGACAGGCCACGCACACGCCCGGCATGGTGCGGCGCCATTCCAGGGCAACCGTCTTGAGCAACTGGTTCTGGGCAGCCTTGGCGGCCCGATAGCTGTACCAGCCGCCCAGACGGTTGTCGCCAATGCTGCCCACCCGGGCGGAGAGGCTGGCAAACCAGGCCCGGCCGGAGCGCTTCAATGCCGGCGCCACCGCCTGGGCAAGGAGCGCCGGCCCCCAGGCGTTGACGGCAAAGCTTTGGTACAGCGCAGAACGGCGCAGCGCCGCCAGCCGTTTTTCAGGGGCTTGATGGGGGGCTGGGCCATGGAGCCGGCCACTGGCATTCAACACCAGGCGCAGAGGACGATTCAGGCGGTCCAGGTGGGCGCCGAGGGCCGCCAGTTGCTCGTCGCTGCAGAGATCCAGGACGCCGTAGGCGAGGCGGTCAGGGTCCTGCTGGAGGAGCCGCCGGGTATCCGGGCGTGGGTCCGGGGTCCGTCCGGTGATGGTGATGGTCAAGGCCGGCGCCTGGGCCAGCAGAACCCGCACCATGGCGCGGCCCAAGGCCCCGTCAGCCACCACCAGGCCATGGCCTTGGAGTGTTGTTGCAGCTCTGGATTCCGCTGTGTTTTCTCCCTGAGGAGAGCGCACCATGGCAAGGGATTTGTGGCAATACAGGTCCATGATGGTGAGCATTGAGGAGGCACGGGGAAGGCGGCCATGCGGATTGCCCAGGTTGATGCGTTCGCCACCCGGCCCTTCGGGGGCAACGGCGCGGCAGTGGTGCTGCTCAGCAGCCCGGTGACAGGGCAGTCCCTGCAAGCCCTGGCGGCGGAATGCGCCCAGTCGGAAACAGCCTTTTTGCTGCGCCTGCAGGGACAATGGCTGCTGCGCTGGTTGACCCCCGCCCTGGAGGTGGACCTGTGCGGTCACGGAACCATGGCAGCCGCCAGGGCTTTGTCCCACTGGGGTGTGCTGACCCCTGGCCAGCGGCTGGATCTCCACACCCGCAGCGGGGCGTTGCCGGTGGAGCAGTGGGGGGCGGGGTTTCGTATTCAGTTGCCCACGGGTCGCCTGGATCAGGCTTCCCCGGAGCCTGGGTTGGAGCAACTGTTGGGAACCCCTGTGCAGCAGCGTTGGACCTCGTCTCTCCGCTATGAGGTTGCCCTGGTGGACGCCGACCTCCCCCTGGCGGCGTTGAGGCTGGATCAGGAGCAATTGCGCCGACGGCCCTGTCTGGGGTTGGTGGTGATGCAGGCCAGCCCCCCCGGCACGGCAGAGGCAGACCCCCCTGATTACGCCCTGCGCTTTTTTGCCCCCCAGGCCGGGATTCCCGAAGATCCTGTCACGGGTTCAGCCCATGCCCTGGTGGCTCCCTACTGGTTTGCCCGCACTGGGCGCCATCTGCTGAAGGCTCAACAGTTGTCCCGGCGTGGCGGCCGCCTGCGGTTGTTGGCAAGGGGCGGGGATCAGGTGGCGCTGGAGGGGGAGACGGCGCTGGTGTGGAGCGGGGAACTGCTGGCGAATCTGGCGCCAGGCGGCCGGCAGGATTGGGAAGACCTGCTTCCATGAGCGCATCCACGTCCATGAACAGGGAAGACACCGGAGCCGGGCAGACGATCCCAGGGCATTCCTGGGCCGACGTGGACGGCCAGTGGCTGGGTGCGCGGGCGCAAGCTGTGGGGGCAACTGCTCTGGCGCAGGGGGCACTCTGTCCCATGCCGACAGACCTGCTGATGCTTCCCAAGGCGGCAGGGGCAGAGGTGCGCCGCCTGTTGCGGAGGCGCCCCCGTGGATCCAGCGAACGCCGGAGCCAGGCCAATCCTTTCCTGCCCCCGGATCAACGGTTGGTGCTCAGGGCCTGGGGACCGGCCCACACACTCCTGCTCAACAAATACCCGATCCGCCCTGGTCATCTGCTGCTCATCACCAACGGGGACCAGCCCCAGTCGGGCTGGCTGAGCTCCCAGGACTGGCAGGCGGCTGCCGCCCTCCTGGAACGACAGGACGGGTTGCTCTTTTTCAACAGCGGCCCCGTGGCGGGCGCCAGTCAGCCCCATCGTCACCTCCAGTTGCTGCCCAGGCTGCCGGGCCGGCCCTGCTTCCCGTGGGAGCCCTGGATCAACCAGCCGAACGGGGTTTATCCCTGGCGATTGCGGAAAACATCTCTGCTGAGGCGGGACGGGGATCTGGCCGCCACCATGGACAGGCTCTACGGGCAGCAGTTGGCCTCCCTGGGCCTGGGATCCGCCAGGGAGCACGGACAACCCCAGGGAGCCTATAACCTGCTGATCACCGCTGACTGGTTCATCACCGTTCCCCGGCGGCGGGAAGAGCACCAGGGCGTCAACATCAACGCCCTCGGGTTCGCCGGGATGGTGCTGGTTACGGATCAGACCAGCCCTGCCTGGCTGGCGGCAGGTGGTGACGTGCTCAGTGTGCTGCAGGCCGTGGGCGAGGAGCCTTCCCTCACCCTTCAGCAGCGGATTCCCGATTCAGTTGTTCCTCCAGCGTGCTGATCACGGAGTTGACGGCAGCCAGCTTGCGCTCCAGGCTGTCTCGCCAGCTTTTCAGCATGTGGAGCCTGGCTTGTTTGTAGTGGCGGTCACGGCTGGGCCAATCCTGGCCGAAGCACGGGGCGAAGACAGGGGGAAGCATGGGACACAGGGTCAATGAGAATGATGTTTTAGCCAATGGCAGAACACGTTTCGGGCAGTTTCGGGTAGGGGTATCCACATGGGCGCTGCAGGCCGCAAGCACAGCGGGTGGAGCCACCATCCGCCTTCCTGGACGACCTGGAGGCATGGCTCGCCACCCGTTCACCGTGACCGTCAAAGGAGCCAGCCGTGATCCTGGTAGGGGTGGGGCCTGTTTATGCGCCTGAACCCCAGGGTGATGACAACG
Organism: Synechococcus sp. SB0668_bin_13; assembly: GCA_009836025.1. Taxonomy (GTDB): domain Bacteria; phylum Cyanobacteriota; class Cyanobacteriia; order PCC-6307; family Cyanobiaceae; genus Synechococcus_B. The sequence continues at coordinate 10,111 of VXWH01000153.1, forward strand.
GGCCGGTGCCGTGCCTAGGATGGACGGCGTGACTCTCTGCCGGCTTCACCCCTGTGCTCCACCTGAACCGTTGTTCTACCCCACCACCAGGCGCTGCCCTTCAGGGGCGAGGGGGATTGACCTGGGTCATCGCCAGGTTGGTGATGGCGGGGAAGACGCCCCGCCAGGGGGTGAAGGGCTAAGTAAAGATGCAAACAAACACGACAACCCCGCAGAGCTGACTACGTTCCCTGAGTCTATCTGCTAAAATCCCGCCGGGTGGCCGGGTGGCCGGGTGACCGGGTGACCGGGTGGCCGGGTGGCCGGGTGGCCGGGTGGCCGGGTGGCCCCACTTGCGTCTGTGGGGTCCGGCCATGAGGGTTTCCCCTCCACCACGGACGGCGCCAGTGAGACCACCGATGAACCTAGGCTCGGGCCCCAT
>VXWH01000086.1 GCA_009836025.1 Synechococcus sp. SB0668_bin_13
CCCGGAGATTACGCCCCCTTCAATTTCCACCACCTTCGAGACACATCCCCAGAATCTTGAATGACCCCTTGGCTTCCCCTGATTCACAGGTTCCTTAGGCAACGAAGGCGGATCATGAAGGATGATGAGTGGGACATAACAGTCAGAAATGGGCAAAAACAATCAGGAAGAAGGCACCTTTGAAGAAGTCATGTGAGTGTTAGGGAGGCGCTGGAAAACTTCAAAGCGTGTCCCATTCCCCCAACAGGCCTACTGCAACGCCTCCAGCGCCAGCCCCACCCAATTCTGTGCTGATGATGGGAAGGGCGGAGGAGGTCCGCAGCTTTTCCCTCCCGTATGACTTTGGTATGTAATCCCCTTTTCAGCCTTTCGGGCAGGGGGATGGCGATTTTTCGATGCGCCCTCCTAGAAACGGGCGTCGTTGAGTTTCCAATAAACATCAGTGTTTTTGAGAGAAGAATCATCCTCAATGAGATCCCAAGGCGTCTGTCCCTCTTCATCTCATGCACTGGGGTCAGCACCAGCATCAAACAGAAGCTCTACCTCCTCCGGTGTACACTCGCTATCCCTTGCTGCCGCATGGAGAGGCGTCTGTCCCGTTTCATCCCGTGCATTGGGGTCAGCACCAGCATCAAGCAGAAGCTCTACCCCTTCTCGAGTTCCAACAACATGGAGGGGCGTCTCTCCATCTTCTATCCGTACATTGGGATCAGCACCCTCCGATAGGCACTGCTCCAAATCGTCGGGCGATGCGCTCTCAAGGAAATCTCTTGATTTCCAGTCGGACAGTGAGACTGACATTTAACGTAAGGCAAGCCAGGCTAAATTCTGGCAAATAGGCGAGACCATTGTCAAGTAGGTAGAGGGATCAAAGTAACAGGCTGTTGCCACCCTGTCCACGTTAGAGGACTACCCCCCAACAGCCCTACTGCAACGCTTCCAGCGCCTGCCCCACCCGCTCCGTGCTGATGTCGTCACGAATTTCCACCTGACCCAGGGCGCGGGGCACCACGAAGCGCACTCGCCCATGGCGCACTTTCTTGTCGCTGTTCAGGCAAGCCACCACGGCGGCTGGATCCAGGGGGGGCCACCGCAGGGGCAGGCCGGCTTTGGCCAGCACCCCGGTCTGGCGTTGATGCTCCGCCTCCTGCCAATGACCCTCCCGGCTAGCGATCCAGCCCATGGCCTCCATGCCCAGGGCCACCGCCTCCCCGTGGAGATAGGTGTTGTACCCCGTCAGGTTTTCCAGGGCATGGCCCAGGGTGTGGCCGTAGTTGAGGATGGCCCGGCGGCCGCTTTCGTGCTCATCGGCCGCCACCACCGCGGCTTTGGCGGCAGCGGAGCGGCATAGCAACTCGATGAGCAGGGCCGGTCCCACCCCGGTGGCGGAACTGAGGTCCTCCGCTTGCTCCAACCTGGTGAACAGGTCCACGTCGCCGATGACCCCGTACTTGATCACCTCCGCCATCCCCGCTTGAAACTCCCGCTCCGGCAGGGTGGACAGGGTGTCCGGGTCCACCAGCACCAGGCGGGGTTGGTGGAAGGCGCCGATGAGATTTTTTCCGCCCGGGTGGTTCACGCCGGTTTTGCCGCCAATGGCGGCGTCCACCATGGCCAGCAGGGTGGTGGGCATCTGCGCCACGGCAATGCCCCGCAACCATGTGGCGGCGGCAAATCCCGCCATGTCCCCCACCACGCCACCCCCAAGGGCCAGGATCAGGGAGCCCCGCTCCAGCCGTTCACGCCAGCAGGCGTCGTGAATCCGGGCCACGGTGGCGGGGGTCTTGTGGGTTTCTCCCGCCTCCACCACCAGGGAACCGGTGGTGAAACCAGCAGCCCCCAATGCCTCCATGACCTGGCTCCCATAATGGTGAAAGACGACGGGATTGCTCACCACCAGCACCTTGAGCCCCGCCCCGTACCCCAGCCGCCGCAACGCTTCCCCCACATGGAACCGGCAGCCCTTGCCGATCACCACGTCATAGCCCCTCCGGGCCAGGGCAACGGGAATGCGCTTCAGGTTGGTTGGGGCCACGGTGACGGCGTCTCTGCACGGTGATTGTCGCTTGCCATGACTCCATCCATCCGCTCTGCAACGCCATGGCTGTTCCTCATGCCCGCGTTGCTGTTGTTGTCCCTGTCGGTGCTCATCCCGGCGGTGTTGGCGTTGCTGATGAGCTTCACCCGCAGCGGCCTGGACGTGAGCGAACCCCTCACCTGGGTGGGCTTGAGCAATCTGCGCCGCCTGTTGGCTGATGCCACCTTCCAGCGGGTGCTGGGCACCACGGTCCTCTATCTGGTGGGCGTTGTGCCCCCCATCGTGGCCGGTTCCCTGGCCCTGGCCATTCTGGTGAACCGCCGGCTGCCCGGCATCCGGCTGTTGCGGGCCGCCTACTACACCCCCGTGCTGGTGTCCATTGTGGTGGCAGCCATTGCCTTCCACTGGCTCTACGGGGAGAACGGCCTCCTCAACGGTCTGCTGGTCACCTGGCTGGGTACGGACCCCATCGGTTTTCTGACCGATCCACGGCTGGCCCTGGCGTCCGTCATGGTGGTGACCTTCTGGAAAGGGATCGGCTATTACATGGTGATCTTTCTGGCGGGCTTGCAGGGGATTCCCACGGAGCTTTACGAGGCGGCCGCCCTGGATGGTTGTCGGGGCTGGCGGGTCCATCTGCACGTCACCCTGCCCCTGCTGCGCCCCTACGTGGTGCTGGTGGCCGTGATCTCCGCCATTGCGGCCACCAAGGTGTTCGAGGAGGTGTTCCTCATGACCCAGGGCGGCCCTGCCGGCAGCACCCGCACACTGGTATACTACGTGTACGATCAGGCCTTCCGGGAACTGGACATCAGCTATGCCTGCACGGTGGGCCTGGCCCTGTTCCTGCTGGTCATGGTGCTGACGCTGTTGCGCTTCAGCGTGGCCCAGGGCAGTCGTTTCCTTTGATTGGGAGAGTTGGCGACCATGGGGGTGGGCATCATTGGAGCGGGCCAGTTGGCCCAGATGCTGGCCATGGCGGCCAGGACCATGGGCATCAGCCTGGTGGTGCAGGGGCCGTGTGAAGAGGATCCCGCCGTGGCTGCGGCCAGTGGCTGGGTGCAGGGTCCCCTGGGGGCGCCGGAGGCGGTGAAGGCCCTGGCGGAACAGGTGGACGTGATCGGCTTTGAGAACGAACTGGTTGACCTGGCGCCCCTCCAAGCCCTGGAGCAGGCCGGCGTGGTGTTCCGTCCCTCCCTGGATACCCTCTCCAGCTTGATGGACAAGCGGCGCCAGCGCCACGTCCTGCAAGACCTCAACATCCCGGTCCCCCCCTGGATTGACCTCAAGGAGGCTCTGGCGCACCCGGAGCGCCTCGATGATCTGGGCTATCCCCTGATGGCCAAGGCCGCATCCGGCGGGTATGACGGCCGGGGTCTCCGGACCGTTGATGACGCCGAGGCGCTCAAGGTATTTGCGGAAGCCGTGTGCCCGGAAGACTGGTATCTGGAGCGCCTTGTGGACTTTGAGCAGGAGTTGGCCATGGTGGGGGCCCGCTCGGTGACGGGAGAGGTTCGCTGGTATCCCTTGCTGGAAACCCGTCAGCTTGGCCAGGTGTGCGCCACGGTGCTTGCCCCGGCATCCGTGCCCCAGAGCGTGGAAGCCCGGGCCATCACCATCATGGGCTCCATCCTGCAGCAACTCAACTACGTAGGTGTCCTGGCGGTGGAACTGTTCTGGGGGCCGGAAGGCCTCCTGGTGAACGAACTGGCTCCACGCACCCACAACTCCGGTCATCTCACCATTGAGGCCTGCGCCACCAGCCAGTTTGAACAGCATCTGCGGGCTCTTACAGGCACAGCCCTGGGGCCGACAGACCTGTGTACGCCAGGGGCCCTCATGGTGAACCTGCTGGGATTTGAAGACAGCCGGAAGACCTATGCCCAGGAACAGCAGGCACTGGCAGCCCTTGCCGACTTTCATCTCCATTGGTATGGGAAGCGGGTCAGCCGACGGGGCCGCAAGCTGGGTCACATGACCCGCTGTCTCACCGGTTCCACCCCTGCGCAGCGCCAGCAGGCCGTCAAAGAGAGCTTGGCCGCTGTGGATCAGATCTGGCCACTGTCCCAGGCCATGGCTTAGGATCATGGCGGAACTGCTGCGTTGGTCTTTTGCTTTCTCCAGTGTTCTGATCTGACTCCCTTTCGATGTGGGAGGCATGTCGCGACGGTGAAGTAGACTGGTCTTTGTGCCAGAAATGGATCCCAGCTTTTGCTTCCCCCCTGGCTGATCCCAGGTCGAAACCTGAGGCAGGACGGCATGGCGGTTCCAATTTTTAGAACCATCTCTGGAATCAGGTCCTCAACAATCCAGAATGCGCCGCACCGCGTTCTGGATCACGTCCTTATCCAGTTGGGTGGTGATAAACACCTCCTGGCTGGACCGGCCTTTGCGGGCGATGGCCTTGAAACCACCTCCCCGGGGCAGGGGTGTGGTAACGCGCAACTGGAAGGTTTCGGCATTGGCGCTGCCATGGCGGATGACCGCCGGGGTACAGGTTGTCACCCCCTCCACTGCGGCCAGCTTCCTGAGGACTTTCAGCAGCCCTGGGATGTAGGTGGAGTGGGTGACAACAACTCGGCCCATGGTCACGCCCCTGACACGTGCTGACGTGGTGGTCCCATTGTGGGGCTTGACGTGCCGGCTTGTTGGGGCCAGTCCCGGTCCTGGATCTCAGACGGGCTCCAGGGGCGCCATGGTGAGCCCATGGCGACCCAATTGTCCGTGGTAGAGTTCAGCCTGCTCCTGGGGACCTGTCCAGACCACCGCGCTTCCTTCGCCATCAACCTGCTGGGCCATGGCCCAGGCCTGATCCCGAGTCAGCCCTGGGAGGAACGTCACCAGACACTTCACCACATGCTGAAACGTGTTGACATCATCATCCAGAACGATGATGCGATAGTGGGGGTAAGGCCGGTGCTGGAGAGTCGTGTCTCCGGCTGGTCCTACAGCCGGTCGTTCCCTGAGTGTGCTTGTCATGGCAACGGTACTGCGTGCAACCGCAGCAAATGCATGATATCTACACCATGGGATACCCACGTTTCACGCTATCGTGAAGTGGCAACGACAAGCTTTTCATGTTGATTTCCATTGGTTGGGCTGCTCTGGCCGCAATGTTCACCCTTTCCATTGCGTTTGTGGTCTGGGGACGTGACGGCGATAACACGCTCAAATTCTGAGACCGCTCTGACCCCGACAGCCCGAATCCCCCGTTCTGAGTGCAGATGGCGGAAGTTTTCACGGCGAGCCGTGCTCTGGGCCTCATGGCCTTGGCGCTGCTGCTGTTTGTCACTGCTGGTGTCATGTACCTATCGTTGATGGAAGCCAACGACAGGCGGCGGCGGCGCGAACTGGAGCAGTCCTCGGACCGCAAAAAGCGTTGAGGAGGAAAGCAACAGCCCTGGCGCGGCCAGCCGGCTAGGCATCTCGTTGCGGCAGGAGTGCGGCCAGCTTGCGGCGGAACTCCCCTTTGGGCATGCCTCCCTTCATTGCCCCATGGATGGTGAAGGCTCCTTCAGGGTCGCTGACCACCAGATAGGTGGGCCAGCCCATGCCCTCCTTGTTGGGGTACTGGGCCAGGAGCACCTTCCTGTAGCGCCGATAGGTGTGGGTGTCCTGGAGCATCACGGTGAGGAGTTCAGCCCCCAACTCCAGGGCCACCTTGGCGTCGTAGTGGGCCATGCGATGGCAGGTGCCGCACTTTTCGGAACTGAACTTGAGCACAGTGAGTGTCATGGCGTACTGCCCTGAACATCCATAGTTTAATCCGAGTTGTGGATAAGGTCTTCTCAGAGAAGGTGCCAGGAGACCCGCTCCATAGGGAACCCCTGGGAAGCTCCCCTCTCTGGTCCTGCCCCGTCCTTGGTAGCCACAGGGTTCAGGGCAACGGGACGACAGAGAACAGCCTGAAGTTGCTTGTGACCACTGCGTTCCGAGCCATGCGATTGATCTGACCCCATGGTCTCCGCCCTGGCGGACACCTCCTGCAGCCCCCAATGATTGCTGGCATTCCCCTTCTGGCTGGTGTTTCTGTCAGACTACCTCCATCTCGCTTGGCCCGATGTTCACCCAGGTTCGCTCCACCATTCGCCGGGTTACACCTGCTGAAATCGATGGGCGCCGCTTGCTGAAGGTGGTCTATGTGGTGCTGGAGCCCCAGTACCAGAGCGCCCTCACCTGCGCCGCCACAACCCTGAATCAGGAGCCCGGCCAGTTGGCCGTGGAGTTGAGCGGCTACCTGATTGAAGAACTGCGGGATCAGGAGAACTACGCCGTCTTTTGCGCGGACGTGGCGGCGGCGGACGTGTTTATTGCCTCTCTGATCTTTATTGAAGATCTGGCCAGCAAGGTGGTGGCGGCGGTGGAACCCCACCGGCAGCGGCTCAAGGCGGCAGTGGTGTTTCCCTCCATGCCGGAGGTGATGCGGCTCAATAAGCTGGGCAGCTTTTCCATGGCCCAGTTGGGCCAGAGCAAGAGCGCCATCGCCGGCTTCATGAAGCGGCGCAAGGAGGCTGGCGGCACCAGCTTTCAAGACGCCATGCTCAAGCTGCTGAACACCTTGCCCACGGTGCTGAAGTACCTGCCTGTGGACAAGGCCCAGGATGCCCGGGCCTTCATGCTCAGCTTCCAGTACTGGCTTGGGGGGTCGCCGGACAACCTGCGCAATTTCCTGGTGATGCTGGCCAACCGCTACGTGTATCCCCAGGCTGACCAGCCCCTGATGCAGGCTGCAGACCCTGTTCTCTACCCGGACCAGGGCATTTGGCATCCCCTCGCCCCCCGGATGTTCGAGGACCTGGATGATTACATGGCCTGGACAATGGCGCGGGCGGATGGCTCAGGCCACCAGGAGGATGGCCCCTGCATTGGTCTGGTGTTGCAGCGCAGCCACCTGGTTACGGGAGATGATGCCCATTATGTGGCTTTGGTGCAGGAGCTGGAGTTCCGCGGTGCCCGGGTCATTCCTGTTTTCTGTGGCGGGCTGGATTTTTCCAAGCCGGTTCGCAACTATTTTTTCTCCTCAACCGATCCCGGCCAGCCCCTGGTTGATGCGGTGGTGAGCCTGACGGGATTTGCCCTGGTGGGTGGCCCGGCCCGCCAGGACCATCCCCGGGCCATTGAAACCCTGCAGGCCTTGAACCGGCCCTACATGGTGGCGTTGCCGCTGGTGTTCCAGACCACCCAGGAGTGGGAAGCCAGTGACCTGGGGCTGCACCCGGTGCAGGTGGCCTTGCAGATTGCCATTCCCGAACTGGACGGGGCCATTGAACCCATTGTGCTCTCGGGTCGTGACGCCGCCACCGGCAAGGCCCACACCCTGCAGGATCGGGTGGACGCCATTGCGGAGCGGGCCATTCGCTGGGCCAATCTGCGCCGCAAGCCGCGCCAGGCCAAGAAGTTGGCCATCACCGTGTTCAGCTTCCCGCCGGACAAAGGCAACGTGGGCACGGCAGCCTATTTGAACGTGTTCGACTCCATCCACAGGGTGATGGTGGAGTTGCAGGCCAGGGGCTACCACCTGGAGGATCTGCCCTCCACCCCCAAGGCGCTGATGGATGCGGTCCTGCGGGATGCCGAGGCCATGGAGGGGGCGCCGGAGTTGGCTGTTGCCTACCGCATGGGCTGCGAAGAGTACTACCGTCTCACCCCCTATGCCGAGCGGCTGGAGGAGAATTGGGGCAAGGCCCCCGGCGCCCTCAACAGCGACGGACAGAATCTTCTGGTCTACGGCCGGCAGTTTGGTCATGTGTTTGTGGGGGTTCAGCCCACCTTTGGCTACGAGGGGGACCCCATGCGGCTGCTCTACTCCCGCAGCGCCAGTCCCCATCACGGTTTTGCCGCCTATTACACCTATCTGCAGCACATCTGGGGGGCCGATGCGGTGCTGCACTTTGGCACCCACGGCTCGTTGGAGTTCATGCCCGGCAAGCAGATGGGCATGAGCGACACCTGTTACCCCGACAGTCTCATTGGTTGCATCCCCAATCTGTACTACTACGCCGCCAATAATCCCTCCGAGGCCACCATTGCCAAGCGCCGCGGTTATGCGGCCACCATCAGCTACCTCACCCCTCCGGCTGAGAATGCCGGTCTTTACAAAGGGCTGAAGGAGTTAAGCGAGTTGGTGGGTTCCTATCAGCAGTTGCGGGAGGGGAGCCGAGGGGTGCAGATCGTCCATGCCATTGTGGAAACGGCCCGGCGCTGCAACCTGGATCAGGACGTGGCCTTGCCGGACGACGTGGATGCTCTGGATCTTCAGGCCCGTGACGGGGTGGTGGGTGCGGTCTACCGGCAACTCATGGAGATCGAGAGCCGTCTGCTGCCCTGTGGTCTCCACACCATTGGCAAGCCCCCCACGGCTGAAGAGGCGGTGGCCACCCTGGTGAACATCGCTGCTCTGGATCGCGAGGGGGAGGGTCTCCTGGGGCTCCCCAGTCTCCTGGCTGCTGGCCTGGGCAGGTCCATCGAGGATATTTACGCGGGCAATAACGCCGGCGTGTTGGCGGACGTGGAGGTGGCGCGGCGAATCAACGACGCCAGTCGCGCCGCCGTTGGCGCCATGGTGGCGGTGGTCACCAGACGGGATGGGCGCGTGGATTTAACGGCCCAGCCCAGTTGGTGGCGTCGGCTCCTGGGAAGATTGGGACAGTTGTTTAACCGGCTCCTTAGTCGCCAGGGGTTAAGTCCATGGCTGCGCACCTTGATCAACCGGGGCTTTACCACCGTGGATCAGGAGGCCCTCGACAAGCTGTTTGTCTACCTCCAGGGCAGCTTGCGGCAGATTTGCGCCGATCAGGAACTGGACAGCCTGCTGCGCTGCCTGGATGGGGAATACATTCTCCCAGGCCCAGGAGGCGATCCCATCCGCAACCCCGGCGTCCTGCCCAGCGGCAAGAACATGCACGCCCTGGATCCCCAGGCGATTCCCACCCGGGCCGCCGTGGCGGCGGCCAAACGGGTGGTGGATCAACTGCTGCAGCGGCAGCGGCAGGAGAACCATGGCGCCTGGCCGGAAACCATTGCCTGTGTGCTCTGGGGCACGGACAACATCAAAACCTATGGTGAGTCCCTGGCCCAGATTCTCTGGTTTCTGGGTGTTCAGCCCAAGGCCGACACCATTGGTCGTGTGAACAAGCTGGAGATTATTCCCCTGAAGGAGTTGGGCCGTCCCCGCATTGACGTGGTGGTGAATTGCTCAGGCGTCTTCCGGGATTTGTTTATCAATCAAATGGCCCTGCTGGATCAGGCGGTGAAGATGGCAGCGGAGGCGGAAGAGCCCGAGGAGATGAATTTTGTCCGCAAACACGCCTTGGCCCAGGCGGCGGAGCAGGGAACCGATCTACGCCGCGCCGCCACCCGTGTGTTCAGTAATGCCAGCGGCAGCTATTCCTCCAACGTGAATCTGGCGGTGGAGAACAGCACGTGGGACGAGGAAACCGAGCTGCAGGACATGTACCTCAGGCGCAAAAGCTTCGCCTTTGATGGGGAAAATCCTGGTCAACTCTCCATGGAGCGAGAACTGTTTGAGTCCACACTCAAAACTGCGGATGTGTCGTTCCAGAACCTGGACTCTGCGGAAATCTCCCTCACCGATGTGAGCCACTACTTTGATTCCGACCCCACCAACCTGATCCGCGGGTTGCGGGAGGATGGTAAAGCGCCCAGCAGCTTCATCGCCGATACCACAACGGCCAATGCTCAGGTGCGCAGCCTGGCGGAAACCATTCGGCTGGACTCCCGCACCAAGCTGCTGAATCCCCGCTGGTATGAGGGCATGTTGGCCTCTGGCTACGAGGGTGTGCGGGAGTTGGCCAAGCGCCTCAACTACACCCTGGGGTGGAGCGCCACCAGCGCCCAGGTGGACAATTTCATTTATGAGGAAGCCAATGCCACCTTTATCCAGGATGAGGCCATGCGGCAACGACTGTTGTCGTTAAATCCCCACAGCTTTCGTCGGATGGTGGGCACTTTGCTGGAGGTGCATGGGCGTGGCTACTGGGACACCAGTGCCGAGAACGTGGAGCAGTTGCAGCAGCTTTATCAGGACGTTGAGGACCGCATTGAAGGCGTGACCGAAGGGTAAGGTCGGAAAACCCCCATCCCCCGGTCACACAAGCCTTAACAATCTGTTACGGTTAGGTCTGTTGCTGCTGAACCCATGAGCCAAGCCGATCTGACCATGTCCCCAATCATCCGGGGCGCCACCGTTACCATAGAAGACGGCGGCCGTCTCAATGCCTTTGCCCGTGAGCCCCGCATGTTGGTGGTGGATGCCGATCAGGGTTGGGGCTTTCATGCCCGCGCCGAAAAGCTCAACGGCCGCATGGCCATGCTGGGCTTTATTGCCCTGCTTGCCACCGAACTGGCCTTTGGCGGTGAGGCGTTCACCCATGCCTTGCTGGGCATCGGTTGAATCCTCCCCCTAAGAGGCTGTTGGGGAAGTCCTTGTCGTGGCGTAGGATGAGTCAACTTGCCG
>VXWH01000081.1 GCA_009836025.1 Synechococcus sp. SB0668_bin_13
AGCTTAATGTTGCAGACATAAAGATCCGTTGCTTAGCATTTGCGAATGGTTCATGAGTCCAAGTAGGTGGAATCAGTGGACGAATTAAAATCTCTCCAGAAGATATATAAATATGACAAGCGTGCAAGTTATCTTTTATCATTTGCCAAGGATACTTTTTATCATCTTGATCAATATTTTCATCGATAATTGTACGTATCTCACTTGAGATTCTTATTAGATGTGGCGTCGGTATTTTATCTACCCATTGCATGCTTGAGTCAGATTCTTCTATGAGTTTTTTATAACTATTCTCATCTATTATACTTTTTAGAGTGTTGGCAATTTTTTTAAACAGTAAACCATCTACATGAGATGTAAATTTTAATGTCCATTGGTTAGCAATATAATTCTCTGAAGTGTGAGCATCATCGAGAATTATTATATCAGGATTTGAGAAAAAGGGATTGATATTGAACAAACTATTATAAGTTGTGATGGCAATACAATTAGCATTATTATAGGCTGATTTGGCTTGAGCAGTATATTTTTCTTTGGTTCCTATGAACGGCTCGACCCTTAGTCCGCACTTAACCGAGGCTTCTTCAGTAACCTGATTGACCAGTTGTCGTGTTGGACAGAGATAGACGACTTTTTCCTGAAATTTCCGTCGTCGCCACTCGGCTAATAGCAGTCCTACTAGTGTCTTGCCGCTTCCAGTAGGGAGCTGTAGAGCGACATCTTCAGCGCCACATCCTTGGGCATGATAGCTCCGTAAGACCTGGCCTTGATGATCTAGAAGGCTCGTATGGCTGCGAAGCGGAAGATCCATGAAGAGGCGGTCTGGGCTCTCGGGAGCTGGCACCCTGACAGGGGGTTTCTTGAAGGCCATAACAGAAGTAAAATCGTGGAGCTTAGCTTAATGGTACTCTTGTTGACCAGGGAAACCCTGGAAAATACCGGAACGAGCCAACTCTAGAGGCTGATAGACCTGTTTCCACAAGGCTTTTCAACAAGCACAGCCCAAGTGGGCGGGTTGGCAGCCCTTAACCTGTCATCGCTCCCCCTCCCTGCAGGGTCAAAATCCCCCCAATCCTACGCCCCACCTCGGCAAAATACAACACCTCCTCAGCCCGAAGCTCCCGCCCCAACACCCCACGCTCCCTATAGGAAAGCCACTTCTTGAGCACCTGATAGCCCCCCAGCTTGTAGCGCCAGACGGGAAGCGGTACGTTGCGCCAGAAGGCGTGATCATTGAGATAGACATCCAAGGTGGTGTCGCCAAGGGGGCCAAGTGGAGCAAGTGTACCATGCCACGGAGCCATGGCGCTGCGCTCCTCCGGCGTGAAGGGCCGCTCCACCACCCGCCCCTGTCCAGGCATGACGGCATCGCCCTTGCCAAAGTGACCCCACCCCGCCGTCACGGCAAAATCCTCATCGGCCATGTTGCCCCCATGGGTGGTGCTGGGCACGGCGATGACTTTCATCTCTGGACGCAACGGCGCCTGGGTGACGCCGGGAACGGGAACATCGGGATCCAGCAACGCGGCCAACTGACGACCACGGGCAGCAGAGCGGGCAAGCTCAACTGCTGCACCTTCAGCATCGCCCTTGGGCCAGCCGGGGAGGGGAATGCGGGGCCAGCCCATGCGCAGAGCGCCGGCATTGGTTTGCCGGTAAGCAGGATCATGGAGCACGGCCAACACATGGTGGAACAGATCTTCCACGCTGACGCCAAGGGCGGTGAGATACTTCTGGGCGGCGATGGAAAGATTGGGACGGCGGGCTGGGCCATTGGGGCTGGTAATGCCTTCGTTGCGAAGCCAAGTGGGGAAGTAGCTGGACAGCCCGTTACCGAGGTTATCGGCCATGTGATGAACAAAAGTTCCACGCGAGAAGTCTTCCTTGGCTTGGCGCTCACGTGCTTCAATCCACAGATTCCCCTTGAATACATGAACCTTGTAGTCAGCTCGTGGTCTATCGAGTAGCCCACTATCAGGTTCCCAATAAAGCCAGCGGTTATCAAAAGGGCGATAAGCAAAACAGATAAAACCGGTTTTATTGGGAGCACTACGCTTCAGCGCCACGTCCCGCACCGTACAGGCATCAAATCCCCCCATGGTCTTCATCACAACGGGATAACGCCGCATAATGTCCTCATGGCTCAGCGCCGGGTTGAAATAATCAGCGATGCGCTCCCATAGCCGGTCCAAATCCACATCAACCAGAAACCCGTCACGGCTGGTCTTGACACCAGGAAACGACTTCGGGAACAACTCAGGCAGGGAAGGCCAGTCAAACCAATTGTCGCTCACGGCTGTTTGCACAAAGGGCAAGCCCAGCGGCAGGACCGGTTGAATCTCCTGGTACACTGCACCCGGCTCCGTCTCGGCTGTTTCCAGCAACTCCGTACACTTGCCCTGTCCCCAGAGATGACGGAAGCCCACCTGCTGGGCAGGCTTGTGGTCTGCCTTGCGCACCAGGGTGGCGATGGCGGTGCCCACTTGAATCCCCACCGGATCGCCCTTGCTGGAAAAGACGCTGGGATCAGGGGAACCATCCGGCGCCACTTTGCCAGTTTTGTACTTGTCCCCATTCAAGCAATCAATTCTGATGGCGTCAAACACCTCCAGAAACCGTTCCCGCATCCCCGTGAAGGACAACCCGTCCAGCCAGGAATAGTTGGAGATGAAGCAGATGACGCCCTGCCCGGTTTTCTCCGCAATGCGCCGTTCCGCCATGCGGAAGAACCGCACGTAGAGATCGTTCAAGCCTTGTCCCTCCGGTTTGCGCACCCGCCGCGTGGAGCGGTAGGCGGTGGAAAGGGCCCGTTCCTCGTCCACCGCCAGCCCGGCAAAGCCGTTGTAGGGGGGATTGCCCAGGATCACCAGGATGGGTTGTTCCTGCTTGACCCGCTCGGCCCGGTCCCGCTCCTCCTCCAGTTCGGGGAAGGGCAGCGGTTTGTTGACCTGGGGTTCCCAGCCGGTGAGGGCGTTGGTGAGGAACACCCCCGCCCGTTCGTTGCCGGTCTCGGCCAGGGGCGCGTCCAACTCTTGCAGGGTGAGGCCCACTTGCAGGTGGGCAATCACGAACGGCGCCGGCATGATCTCGAAACCGAATACCCGCCCCGTGGCGGCGGCTTTCACCCGCGCCCCCGCCAAGGCTCCCAGGCCCTGGCCCTCCAGGTTGGCGGCGATGCGGCGCAACACTGCCGCCAGATAGGCGCCGGTGCCGCAGCAGGGATCCAGCACCACCACGTTCTCCGCGGCCAGGCCGTCCCTGATGCCCAGGTCCTGTTTCAGGGTGTTGTCCACCCGGGCCACCATGGCTTGCACCACCTCGGTGGGGGTGTACCACACACCCAACTCCTTGCGCAGGGTGGGATCAAAGGCTTTCAGGAAGGGTTCATAGAAGTAGGGCACCGCCTCGCCAGTGGTGAAGCGGGAGAAGAAGGCGGTGCGGTCCACCCTCTCCAGTGCGGCGGCGCTCCAGTCCAGCATCTCCACCAGGCCCAGGGGTTGGAGACGGCCCGGCTGGGCCACTTGGGAGAAGAGGGCCGCCAGCACCGGCGAGCGCAGATGCCACACCGCCGTGCGCCAGTCGAATCCACCGGATTGGGACCCGTCTTGCCGCGCCCACAACACCCAGGCGGAGAAGACGCCGTAGAAGAGGGTTTGCACCAGGGTGGAGCGGAAGAACCTGGCCCCTTTCTCCCCCTCGAAACGCACCCCCAGGGCCTCTTCCAACGCAGAACGCACCGTCGCAAGCTGGGGGGCGTCCCCCGCCGCTTCCACCCGCGCCAGGCCGTCCCGGGCATAGGAGGCCAATAGCCAGGCCAGATCCTTCGGTTCCGCCAATGCGGCGCGATGGGACAAAGCACGGGACAGGTATTCCCCCAGTCCGGCGCCGGCGGTGCGGGCCAGGGCCTGGGGCTTGTCCAGCGCTTGCCGGAAGGCCTCTGCCGTTTGCGCCAACTGGAAGGTTTCCAGCCTGGCGGGGCGGCCCATGTTGTCCTCCCCCACCAGGACAAACTGGCGCAGGTTGGTGACCAGCACCAGCCGGTAACGCTCCCAATAGCGGCTCACCTGATCACTGGTTGCCGTGAGCCATGCATCATGGTTGGCCCCTTTCACCTCCACCACGCCCCGCTCCGGGAGTTGGCCCTCCCGTGGCCGGCCTTTCTGCACCTGTCTGGCCCCGTAGAGCCCGAAGTCAGGATGGCCGGCCCCCTGGTTGGCCAGTTCCCCCACACAGAACACCCTGGGCTTGAGGGTGGCCCCCACCCCGTTGAGCAGGGTGGCCAGGGGGCCGCAACTGGAGCGCTCCCCCGTGCCGCCGCCGCTGGCGCGGATGCGGTGCAGTTCGGCGCAGTAGGCCGCCACCGCCTTTGTCAACTTGGCGCTGCTGGCCGTCATGGGTTCAGTGGTGTCACGGGTCGGTTTCCGGCGCCGGGCTTCGGGCCGTCAGGCGGGCCGCCAGCACGCCCCCCAGAAATCCGAACAGATGGCCCTGCCAGGACACCCCTGGCGCTCCCGGAAACAGTCCCACAACCATTCCCCTGAACAAGAACAGACAGGCAACGGAGAGCAGGATGCTGAGGGGGCGCCGCTGAAACCAGCCCATGAAGAGCAGGACGCCCAGGTAGCCGAAGACGATGCCGCTGGCCCCCCCATGCACCGTGTTGTGGGGGGCAACCAGCCAGATCCCCAGGCCCGACGCCAAGGCGCTGATGATGGACACCTGCCACAGTTGGCCCGGACCTTGCAGACCCACCAGGCTGCCCAGAACCAGCAACGAGCCGCTGTTGCCCAACAAATGCCCCCAGCCCCCATGGATCAGGGGGGCAGTGAAAATCGTCCAGAGACCGGTTACCCCGCTGCCGGGATGGATGCCGAAAATCGACCAGGAAGTCTGGTCAGGCAGCAGGCCCAGAAAGGACAGGACAAACCGCAGGATATGGACAATCCAGAGCAGGGCGATAAAGCTCAAGGTGGCTGGCAGAAGGCGCCCGGTGGGCAGCGGACGCTTGGCGGGGCCATGACTCATGCAGACTTGATCAACTGAAGGACCTGGGGACCCAGCCGGGCGGCGCGATGTTCGTAGTGGAGACCGCGAACAATCAACTCCGCTGCTTGCTCAAGATTCCCTTCCGCTGCCCTCAACTCCGCCTGTCCAAAGAGATGACGGGCCTTATCAAGCAATCTGGCCTTATCGCTTGTCGTAGAAAGTGTGGCCATGGGTGGATGAGAGCGCTATGGACGGAACCCTGTGGGCAACAATGCACCTGGCCTCAGGTTCCGGGTTCCTCCCCATGGTCTCCCAGCGCTTCAATGCGGGAGCGAAGATGATGAGCCTTGTCATGGCAGCCTTCTGAAACCGCAAGAGCCAGTGCAAACTCCAGCTTTTCCAGTTGATGGTCCTGCTCGGAAAAGGTGATGGTCGAAGCAGAGACGGAGAGCATTCCCATGGCTTCACTTTCTTCTCATTCTGACACCTTGACCGCCAATCCGCGGCCATGGGACACCCACTCAAGCGACCACTTGGCAACAGAATACAGGGAGGTGTGGACATTGGATGGACAGCGTCAAGCTTCTGCCCGGACTTGTAACGGTTCTGGCAGGATCAGGATTGGGGCTTCTGGCCCTCGGCACCCGGATTCCAGCCGCTCCCCTTGTGGGCGCCTTGCTGGGGGCCGCCCTGGTGAGTCTGATTCCCAACCTGCCCGCCGTCCATTGGCCCACGGGGACGCGAACCACGCTGGAGATCGCCGTAGGCATCGTGATTGGTTCGGGCTTGACCGCCACCACGTTGCAAGAGATGCGCCACCTCTGGCGTCCTGCTCTGTTCATCACCCTCGCCCTTCTGGCGGCAGGGATTGTGGTGGGCGCCTGCAGCAGTCGGCTGCTGGGGATCAAGCTGACCGTGGGGCTTCTGGGCGCCGCGCCGGGGGGGCTCACGGGCATGAGCCTGGCCGGAGAGGAACTGGGGGCCGGGGCCACGGTGGCAGCCCTGCATACTGTGCGCCTGGTGACGGTGCTGGTGGTGATGCCCCTGCTTGTGCGGTTACTGACCATAGGCCAAGGGGGCTCACCCGATGGCCCATAGGGCATGGTGGGCGCAGCAGCAGCAGCAAGAATGACCACCGCGTTTCATACCGCTTTCGCTCTGGCGGCCCTGCTGGCCTTTCTCGGTGGCTGTGGTGGTGGGCAGCTTCCGCAAGCCAAGCCCCTGCCCAGTGGCTGCCTGGCCGCATTTGATCAGGAGTCCCTTGGTTCCGCCGAGCACATGGCCCTCTGTGACCATATCGTGGCCAGCCATCCCCGGTTGCTGCGGGCCCATGTGGATCGCTTTATCGTCTGGCAGCATTACGGCAGGGAACTGGAAGCCTGCCGGAAGCTTTTTGAAATGGAGAAGACCATGGCCACGCTGACCTCCACCCCCGATGATCAGGAAGACTTCCGCTTCAGCGTGGAGGTGGTCTGCAGGCAGCAGGGGGGTGATGGCTGAAAAGGTGAGGGCGGACGTGAACCCAGGCGTTCCTGAACCTGAACGCCCCCAGCGTGATCCACAACGCTGGTTGGTGTTGGGGGGCGGCTATTGCGGAATGCGGCTGGTGGATCAACTCCTGGATCTGGGAGACGCAGTTGTGGTGACACATCGCGCCGGCACCAACCGGCACGCCATCCACCAATCACCAGCGTCGCTTGCGCCAGCCACCTGGTCCCCTCGTCCGATCCCCCAACTGCAGGTGGTTGCCTTTGACAGCGTGCAGGGGATTGACCCCGACCTCGGCGCCCTGGGACCGTTTACGGCGGTGCTTTCAACCATTCCTCCAGGGGACGCCGGTGTTGACCCTGTGCTGGATCGGCTGGGGGCCGCCCTGCGACGGTCAGCGCCCCCCTGGGTGGGCTATCTGTCCACCAGTGGGGTGTATGGGGACCTGCAAGGGGGCTGGGCGGATGAGTCGCTGCCGCCGCGCTCCCGCATCACCCGAAGCCGTCACCGCATTGACTGCGAAGCGGCGTGGAGGGCGTCCGGACTGGCGCCGCTGATCTTGCGCCTGCCAGGAATCTATGGTCCTGGCCGTAGTCCTTTTTCCCGGCTCAACCAAAGGCGGGCCCGTCTGATCCATAAGCCGGGTCAGGTGTTTTCCAGGGTCCATGTGGACGACGTGGTGGGCGCTGTTCTCTGGTGTCAGCGCCACGGATACCGTGACACGGTGGTCAATGTCTGTGACGCCCTGCCCTGCCCCAGTAGTGAGCTTCTGGGCCTGGCTGCCCGGCTTCTGGGCTGTCCGTTGCCCCCCTGTGAACGCTATCGGGACGTGAAGGCCGCCATGGGACCCATGGCCCGGAGTTTCTGGCTCGAAAACCGCCGTGTCAGCAACCGGAGACTCCTCTCCTGGGGCTACGTCCTGCGCTACCCCACCTATCGCGAGGGGCTTGTGGCCACCCTTGCGGAAGAAAGCGGGGGAGATTTCAACCCGGCGCACCATCGGGCGGATGGTCTCCTGGCCGGCTGACGAGGGACATGGGAAGGCCGGTATCGGGATTACTGCTGATTGCGGTGTTCCTGGGAGCGCTGGTCAAACTGTTCCCACAGGGACTTGAGGTCAGCCTGCATGAAGGGCCAATCCACCGTGATCCAGCCCCGCTGGATGCCCAGACCCAGGCCGACAATCAAGACCATCAGCATCAATGATCGCAACATTGGCGGTCAGGGGGTTCACCGGAGGGCGGGTGTTCCAGCCTAGAGGCTTCCCAACCTTGGACCCCTGAACTCCACCCAAGAGAACTTCTGTGGACAAATGGCCTTTCTCTTGATGCAAGATTAGGAGCGCAGGGCATTGGGGTTGGGATGGGGATGGTGCGGCGACGGAGAACGCAAACAGGGAATTTCGAAACGCTGCATCTGCCGCTGCCAGCAGCTTAACCACCTGCCACTGGGGTCGATGATGCGCAAACGGCGCCGCCAGCGCGGCCTCTTCTGCAACAGCAGGCAACACAGGCTGAGGGCCTGGGGCTAGGCCCCGACGATCACCATCTCAGCCACGGCTTGCCGCCCCAGGCCGCTGGCAGCGCACACAGAGTCCGTGGATCTCGAAGGTGTGAAACAACGGGCGAAATCCGTGCAGCAGAACCTTGGACAGTTCCTGCGCCCTCGTGTCAACGGGACAGATGGGGAGCGGCTCACTGCTGCCACAGTTCACGCAGGTGAGGTGATGCTGGTCCCGTTCGACGGGGGAGTAGACCCGTTCTCCATTGCTCAGCATGCGGTGGCGCACCTGCCCGAGTTGGCTGAGCTGTCTGAGTTGCCGGTAGATTGTGGCCAGACCCAAGCGACAGCCTTGGCTTCTTAACTGAGCATGGATCTCCTGGGGGCTCAGTTCATCAGCAGTGGATTCCAGCAGCCGCAGCACCGGGTTCGGACGCTCAGGCCGCTGCGCTTTGAACCGCCTGGTCTCGGCTGGGTCTGCTGCTGGGTGGTGGGGTTTGGCCACGTCCGGATCTCGGAACACTCTCTTCAGGTTAGAATAAAAATCATTCTCATTCTCTCGGGCTTGTTGGTCCGTTCCCATGGAACTCGCCTCTCCGGTTGCTGAGCGTCTCCCCGTCACCGTGCTCACCGGTTACCTGGGCGCCGGCAAGACCACCCTGCTGAACCGCATCCTCACCCACGAGCACGGCCTCAAGGTGGCGGTGATCGTCAACGAGTTCGGTGAGGTGGGCATCGACAACCAACTGGTGGTGGATGCCGATGAAGAGATTTTCGAGATCAACAACGGCTGCATCTGCTGCACCGTGCGCGGTGACCTGATCCGGATCATCGGCAACCTGATGAAACGTCGCGATCACTTTGACCACTTGGTCATTGAAACCACGGGTCTGGCCGATCCGGCACCGGTGATCCAGACCTTTTTCGTGGATGAGGATCTGCGCGAAGAGCTGCGGCTGGATGCAGTGGTGACCCTGGTGGATCTGCTGCACGTGCAGCAGCACTGGGAGGCGGAGGAGGTGCAGGAGCAACTGGCCTTTGCCGATGTGCTGGTGCTCAACAAGGCCGATCTGGTCGATGAGGCCCAGCGTCTGGCGATCCAGCGGCGGGTGCGGGCCATCAATCCTGTGGCCCGGCTGCTCACCAGCGCCAACGCGGATGTACCGATGCAGCAGATCCTGGGCGTGGAAGCCTTTGAGTTGGAGCTGGTCCTCGGTCTGGATCCGGGTTTTCTGGCCGAGGAGAACGACCACCAGCACGCCGCCGCCGTGGGCTCGGTGGCGTTGGTGGAGGAGCGCCCCATGGATCTGGAGAAGCTCGGCAACTGGATCTCGGATCTGGTGAGTACGCGGGGTCCGGAGCTGTTTCGGATGAAGGGCATCGTTCAACTCACCGGCAGGGACGAGCGCTATGTGCTGCAGTCGGTGCATATGCTGGTCGATGGCAGTTTTGATCGCCCCTGGACACCGGCTGAACGGCGCCGCACCGAGTTGGTGATCATCGGCCGCAATCTCGATGCCGCTGGTCTGCAAGCCGGCTTCGACGCCTGCGTAGCCTGAAGGAGCCAGCACAGATGGCACATGTGGCGCCCTTGGTGAGCAAGCGGCTCTGGGGTGCTCTGCAGCAGGCCATCACCGCGCTGGCCTGGTCGCCGGATGGAGAGTTCCTGGTGATCGCCAGCGCCGGTGGCGAACTGCTGCTACTTGACTTTCGCGCCGGCTGCGAGGAGTTGCTGCGCGGCGACCGTGGCAGCAGCCTCGATGTCCTTGGTTTCAGCAGCGATGGGCAGTTTCTGATGGCGGCGGGCCAGAGCGGTGAGTTGCTGTTGTGGGAACCGGGTGGTACGGGCATCCGGCCGATGGCCATGGATCCCATCCCCCTGGGCCGTGGCTGGATTGATACGGCAGCCTGGCAGCCGCAGGGTTTGCAACTGGCGGTGGCCGCCGGCCGTCAACTCCGCCTCTGGGACGGGACCAGTCGGCAGTGGCGCCGCGACACCCTCGATCTGCCGGGCACAATTCAGGCACTGGCCTGGAGTGCCGACGGGGTGCAACTGGCAGCCAGTTGCCAGGGCGAAGTGGCACTGTGGCGGCCCTGCTCAAGCAGGGCGCCAGCCCCGCTGTTGCGCAACGCCGTCGCTTCTGCAGGCTTGGCATTGGCGTTTTCAGGGCCGGGCAACCACTTGGCCTGCGGCCTGCTGGATTGCTCCTTGCTGGTGTGGCCACCGGAGCTTACATACTTAACTATTCAGGGCAAGTAGGAGGCGGGTGGCTTTAG
>VXWH01000018.1 GCA_009836025.1 Synechococcus sp. SB0668_bin_13
CCCCCCCCCCCCCCCCCCCCCCCCCCCCCCCCCCCCCCCCCCCCCCCCCCCGCAACAAATCGTTGCGGAGACGAATAGGCAGTTGCAAAGACAAATGGGTCATGGTGTTGGAGAAAAAGGCTTTGAGAGTTTACCACCATCAGAAGCAGACCGCACTGCACTCCATGGCAATTCTCTCCCCTCCCCCGCCCCTGCCATGTTGTGTCGGTGCCCTGCCCTTCAAGTGTTGGCGGGAAACCTGGTAACAGCAGGCAGCCTGTGAAAGCCATCAACAGCCATCAGCGGCGGGCAAACCAGTGTCCAGCTATCCGTGGCCCCCATAGCTGTTACACGTGAGTCTGATGGGATGCCCTCTCCCCATGAAAAGTCAGTCCGCGCAAGATGATTGCACTGTCTTGACGGCGGGCTGCTGGATGGATTGCCGCTTGCGCGGCAATGACAAAGAAGAGTCGGAAACGGTCACAGCCCAGCGAGGATCCCCATGGGCCAATGCCCCAGCAGGTGCAGCGCCTGGTGGTCCAACAGGGCGGCGGCCCCACTGCGGGACCACAGGATCAGTCCGCAGATGCCGAAGAGATAGAGGATGGAAAACCGGAACAGGTTGGTGGCCCGCTGCCGCTCTTCCGGCTGCCGCTGGAGGGCGGCGCTGAGTTGGAGCAGACGGCCGTTGAGGGGCAGCACCAACAGGCCGTACAGGATTCCGCCACTGGGCAACAGGGCCATGCCCGCCAGACTGGCCATAGCCGTCAGCCTGGCGTAGTGGCCGATGGCTCGGCTGGTGAACAGGGCCCCTTTCACCACGGGCAGCATGGGGATGCCCACCGAGGCGTAGTCGTCCTTCAGGAGCAGAGCCAGGGCCCAGAAGTGGGCGGGAGTCCACACCATCACCAGGGCGAACAACCACCAGCCCCCAAGACCGATGTGGCCGGCCGCGGCTGCGGCCCCCACCAGGGGCGGAATGGCGCCCGCCACCCCGCCAATGACAATGTTGCGGCTGGTGCGGGGCTTGAGCACGACGGTGTACAGCAACACGTAGCTGCACAGACCCAGCAGCGAGAGTCCGGCGGCCAGAGAGTTCACCCCTGCCGCCAGCAGCATGGCGGCGGCCAGGGTGAGGCTGACGGCCAGGAGAAACGCTGTCCGTGCGGATAGGCGCCCCGACGGCAGCGCCCGCCCCGCAGTGCGCGCCATGCGCCCGTCCAGTTCCTGCTCCCAGAGGCAGTTGAGCACACCGGCCGCCGCGGCGGCCAGGGCGCCGCCCCCAAGAGTGCAGACCAACCGGGGGGCGGGCAGGGGCCAGGATTCCGACAGGGCCATGCCCCCCAACGTGGTGGCCAGCAGCAAAGGAATGAGCCGGGGTTTGGCAACCTCCAGCCAGGGGGGCAGGCGCAAATGCCGGCGGCTGGGCACAACGGCATCACGCCCGGAGAGGGTGACGGCGGCCTGGTTGACTTCCTCCCCGCCTGGAGAGGGGAAGGATTCCTTTTCGGATTTGGCAGATGCCTCATCCTTCAGGTAGGTTCCTGCTTCATGGCCGAGCGCGGGCGAACCCGTCTTACCTTCAGCTCCACAGGCAGTTTTACGTCTCCGCATGCCCTGCGGCGACGGTTCAATTACAGCGCACCGCCCTGAAGAGCGGGGCTTGTGTCCCTGGACAGCCATGGTCATGGGGATGAGGGCAGAGGATGGAGAAGACCGGCCAGACTGGTCAGCACGCTGACCAGCAGGGCGGCGCCCAGTTGGTGGGCAATGGTCACCAACGGTTGGGACAGGTGCAGGTGCAGCGTGAGCACCCCCAGACCGGCTTGCAGCAGCACCAGGAGGCCGGCGGCAAAGGCCAGGTGGCGGGCGGGACGGGGCCAGGCGGCGGCAGCGGCTTTGAGGGGCAACGCCACAACAGCCAGCAGCGCAGCGCCGGCCAGCAGGCGATGGGCCGTGAGCCAGTGGCAGCCCTGCAGCAGGTGCAGGCAGCGTCCCGTGGCCCACTGGCTGGCCAGCAAGCCCCCCAGGACACATTGGAGATAGACCAACAGGGCCGCCAGCGCCGGCCACCAGCGCCAAGGCGCCGTCAGGGTTCCATCCACGCCGGGCGGCAGGGGCTCCAGGGCCAGGCGCAGGCGTTGCCGCAGCAGACTCAGCAAGGCCACCAGCAACAGACCTGTGGCCAGATGGGCGGTGACAATGTCAAAGCGCAGCAACCGGGTCACCGTCAGGGCGCCGAGGGCAACTTGCACCGCCACCAGCACCATGGCCGCGGAGGCCAGGACCGGCACAGCCGGGGGCAGGCACTGACGTTGCCCCCAACTGAGGGCGGCCAGCACCACCAGTCCCAAACCCACCAGCGCCGCATCCAGACGATGAAACCATTCCAGAAAGACCCGAACGGTCATCTCTGCCGTGGGCAGAACGCTGCCGTAGCAGAGGGGCCAGTCCGGGCAGGCCAGGCCGGCTTCCATCACCCGTGTGGCGCCGCCCACCGTCACCAGGGCCACCAGGGCCACCACCAGATGGGTGCTCAGCAACAGCAGTGGCGACCTGTGGAGAGGCGGCGCCGCCAGACCAGCAGAACTGGACACAATCGGGCTACGAATGGTTACACGCTAGCCAGGTAGGTCAAATCACCCATGCCCGGCGCCGCTTTTTTAGATTCCCGTTAGAAATTCACGGGCAACCATCCATACGCTGAAGGCACGTAACAGGCGCACGCCGTGCCCATTCCTGCGTCCGTTCTCACCTTGGCTGCCGGCATTCTGCTGGCGTTGATCAGCCTCTGGGTTGGGCAGAACATCAACCTGATGCCCGTTGCCGCGGCGGACGATGCCACCACGGTGGATGCGCTGTTCAAGGTGCTCTTTTCCCTTGGCGTCGGCCTGCTACTGGGCATCACCGCCATGCTGGTGGTGGCGTTGGTGCAGTTCCGCCGCCGCCCGGGCGATCACCTGGACGGCCCCGCCGTGGAGGGCAATCTTCCCCTGGAGATCTTCTGGACGGCGGTTCCCGCCATCGTCATCTTGATACTCGGCGTCTATAGCTACGACATCTATGCACGGATGGGTGGCATGGCTGACTTCAATCACCACACATCCATGCCACCCCCAGAGGTGGAACAGGCCTCTTTAGGAAATCCGGCGGACCCGGAAACCGTCATCTGGGGGGGGATTGATCGGGCTGAGGGAATGGCGTTCCCCGTGGAGGTGACGGCTATGCAATTCGCCTTTATCTTTCACTATCCTCAGCAGAACTTTACCACCGGTGAGTTGCACTTACCCATGGGGCAGCCAGTCGAGTTGCAGTTAAAATCCAATGACGTGATCCATGCCTTCTGGGTGCCTGAGTTTCGTCTCAAGCAGGATGTGATCCCTGGTCAACCAACGGTGCTCAGCTTCACCGCGAATCGGCAGGGTGATTATGACATTATCTGCGCTGAACTTTGTGGCCCTTACCATGGAGGAATGCGCTCCAAGGTGGTGGTGGAAGACCCCCAAAGTTTTGAGGAGTGGCTCATCCGCAACACGCCAGCCACTGTCGCCACAGCTCCTGATTCCTCTCGGACCGCCTGACCAGGCTCCCCCACTTGTCACAGGATCCATGACAACAAACGCCCTCCCAGTCTCACCACGCCATAGGTCGCCAGGCCCTATGGACGTTCAACATCACACCCCTTGGCACGAGTACTTCGGGTTCAGCCTTGATCATAAGGTGATCGGCATTCAGTACCTGGTGACGGGCTTTTTCTTCTATCTGGTGGGTGGCGCCCTGGCGGGCATGATCCGTGTGGAACTGGTGACGCCTCTCTCGGACTTCATGGCCCGGGACACCTACAACCAGGTCCTGACCCTGCACGGCACCATCATGATCTTTCTCTGGATCGTGCCAGTGGTGAATGGGGCTTTCGGCAATTATCTGGTGCCGTTCTATGTGGGTGCAAGGGATATGGCCTTCCCGCGACTCAATGCGGTGGCCTTCTGGATGCTCCCGCCAGCAGGTTTCCTCCTGCTGAGCAGTTATTTCATTGGGGGCGCCGCCCAGTCGGGCTGGACCGCCTACCCGCCCCTCAGCATCACCACACCCGCAGTGGGGCAGATCATCTGGATCATCAGTGTGCTGCTGCTGGGGGGCAGTTCCATCTTTGGCGCGGTCAACTTCATTGCCACGATCCTGAAGCTGCGGCGCCCTGGATTGGGTCTGTTCCAGTTGCCCATGTTTTGCTGGGCCATGCTGGGCACCAGCGTTCTGGTGGTGCTGGCCACGCCGGTGCTGGCGGGCGCCCTGATCCTGCTGAGCATGGATATTGTTGCCGGCACCGGCTTTTTCAACCCGGCTCTGGGGGGAAACGCGGTGGTCTATCAGCATTTGTTCTGGTTCTATTCCCATCCCGCTGTGTACATCATGGTGCTGCCTGCCTTTGGGCTGGTGAGTGAGATTCTGCCCATTCATGCCCGGAAACCCCTGTTTGGCTACCGGTCCATGATCTATTCTATTTTGGGCATTGTATTTCTGGGTTTAATTGTATGGGCTCACCATATGTTTACCAGTGGAACACCTCCCTGGATGCGCTTGTTTTTCACCATTGCGACGGCCATTATTGCTGTGCCAACCGGCATCAAGTTCTTTAACTGGCTGGCCACCCTCTGGCAAGGTAAGCTTGCCTTGAACAGTGCATTGTTATTCTGTTGTGGCTTCATTTTCAACTTTGTTTTTGGCGGAATCACAGGGGTGGCCCTGGCTCAGGTTCCCTTTGATGTCCATGTCCATGACACCTATTTTGTTGTGGCTCACTTCCATTATATCGTCTTTGGCGGAACAGTCTTTGTGATTTTCGCAGCGATTTACCATTGGTTCCCGAAAATGAGCGGCCGCCTGCTCAATGAACACCTGGGCCGTCTTCACTGTCTGCTCTCCTTTCTCGGCTTTAACATCTGCTTCTTCCCCCAGCACTGGCTGGGGCTCAATGGGATGCCGCGACGGGTGGCGGAATACGATCCCCAGTTTCAGCTGGTCAATCAGATTTCTTCCGTGGGCGCCCTGCTGCTGGCCATCAGCACCCTGCCCTTTCTCGTCAACGTGTTGTGGAGTGCTTGGAAGGGGGCGCCGGCAGGGGACAATCCCTGGCGGGCATGCACCACGGAATGGCTCACCAGTTCCCCCCCACCTGTGGAAAACTGGCTCCGCGAGGCTCCCCTCGTAACAGAACCCTATGACTATGGTAGCGCAGAGGATGCCATGTCAGTCACCACCGTCCGAGGACGTGAACTCTGGTCCGCAGGCCGCTGAGACCCCCTCAGGGCTGAGCCTGGGTCCGTCCGTGTTCTCCTCCTTGCCACCTTCAACATGACCATCCTCACTCAACGGCCCACCACCCGCCTCTCCGATCCACAGCAGGAGGACCAACCGCAAGCCCCGGCCCACGCCCATCATCCGGATGTGCGTCTCTTTGGTCTGATCATTTTTCTGGTGGCGGACGGGATGACCTTCGCTGGCTTCTTCGCCGCCTATCTCACCTATCGGGCGGTGAATCCCCTTCCCGTGAACGCGGAGTACGAACTGGAGTTGTTGCTGCCTGCCGTGAACACCCTGGTGCTGCTGGTCAGCAGCCTCACCTTCCACCGCGGCAGCAAGGCGCTCATGGCCAGCCGCATGTCCACCTGCCGTGGTTGGCTGCTGCTCACGGCTGCCCTGGGGGCAGCCTTCATGGCGGGCCAGATGTGGGAGTACTTCCATCTCCCCTTTGGATTAACCGACAATCTCTTTGCCAGCACCTTCTATGCCCTGACCGGCTTTCACGGGCTCCACGTCACCCTGGGCGCCATGATGATTTTAATTGTGTGGTGGCAGGCAGGCAGGCAGGGATACTTCACGGCAGAGAGCCACTTTGGCTTTGAAGCGGCGGAGCTGTACTGGCACTTTGTTGATGGGGTCTGGGTGGTACTATTTGCTTTGCTTTATCTTCTGTAAGCCTGGACTGGAAAGCCAATGTCAAGGAATGAGCCAACCGATGAGAAAATGTTGGAGGGAGAACAACTGCTGGCCAAAGTCAAAATCTTTGCGGACCGTCCCCTGGATCAGATCGCCAGAGTTTGTGGTTATGTTGGGCCATCCGGCCGGCTTCTGAAACAAAAATTTTATTGTGCCCTGGTGCTGGCCAAGGGCTTTCGGGTGCCAGTCAAGGCGGACAACAACACAAAGCACCGAGGGCGCCAAGCAGATTTCACCACCCGGGTGCATGGCAACGGCAATCTACTGATTGGCCAGACTTACACCTATCGCGCCGGCATTGAGCCGGGCCAGGAGTTTTTTATCGAGATTCAAGTGGACACTGGATCCATCTTTCTCCTGCCGTGCGACGGGCAAGACCTGCGTGTCTAGCCCATGCCCCACGGGCATCCCCA
Source organism: Synechococcus sp. SB0668_bin_13 (assembly GCA_009836025.1). GTDB lineage: Bacteria > Cyanobacteriota > Cyanobacteriia > PCC-6307 > Cyanobiaceae > Synechococcus_B. The sequence goes on from VXWH01000018.1 coordinate 6,390, forward strand.
TGCTAGCGCCCCTCGCTCCACCCCTGCTCCTGCAGCCAGGCCTGGCTGATGGGCTGTTCCTCGCGGGACGTGGATTGCGGTGGCTCCAGGCCCAACAGCCGCTCGCTGTATTTGGCCAGGAGATCCGCCTCCAGATTGACCAGATCCCCCACCTGCCGATGCTGCAAGGTTGTTTCTCCCCAGGTCACAGGGATCACCGCCGCCGAGAAGCGCTCTCCTCCAGCACTGCACCGGGCCACCGTGAGACTGATGCCATCCACCGCCACACTGCCTTTGCTCACCATGTACCTGCCAAAACCCGGATCCTGCCAGCGGATCTCCACAGTCCAGGAGCGGGGTTGACGTTCAATGGCCACCATTTCCCCCAACCCGTCCACATGACCGGACACCAGATGGCCCCCCAGCCGGTCCTGGAGCCTCAGGGCCGGTTCCAGGTTCACCATGGCCCTGGCGGCTGTGGGGCGCCCCATGGTGCATCGGGCCATGGTTTCAGGACTCACATCGGCGTGGAATCCCCAGGGCGCAAGCCTGGCTACGGTGAGGCAGACCCCATCCACGGCTATGCTGTCCCCTTGCTGGGGATGGACCGTCGCCAGGAAGTCCGGGCTTTGGACGGCAACCCCTCCCAAGCCAATGGTGGCCTGACCCATGGCCTGAATCAATCCGGTGAACATGGCAGTTCCATGGAAAACAAGGCAGCCCTACCCCCATAATCAAGGTAGCGAGTGATCGGGGAATGCTGACATGGTGGAGATGGGAGTTACCGGCATTGCCCTTGATGCCACCAGTCACCAGCCCATTGTGCTGCTGGGTGATCCTGATGGCCGTCGTCAGGTGCCCATCTGGGTGGACAAGGTGCAGGCCCATAGCATCATCTTTGGCTTGAAGGGTCTCCATCCTCCCCGTCCCATGACCCACGACCTGATGCTGAATCTGCTTCGGGTGGCCGAGTTGGAATTTGATCGCATCATCATTAGCAGCATTCAAGACAGCACCTTCCATGCGGAACTGCGCCTGCGGCGGCAGGACAAAACCGTGGTGAGCCTGGATTGCCGCCCCAGCGACGCCATTGCCCTGGCGGTGCGCAGCAAGGCCAGCATCTGGATGGTGGAGGAGGTGGTCAGCGACGCCTCCGTCCCGGTGGATGCGGAGGCGGATGCCATGGACACCGAAGCCTTCCGCAAGGCCATCGCCGATATCAGTCCCGCGGAGTTGATCCGTCGCTCCGGAGTCAATCTGGATTCGCCAGAGCAGACCACGGACAGTTGTGATGCCCCCCGTCCTGAGGAGTCGTCCGAATCCGGGAATTGATCACGGCATGCGGTGACTGTTGCCCCTCCCATGACCCGGCGGCCCTTTGGCCAAGGCCCCAGGGTGAGCATCTTCACCTTCGGGCTGATGCGTGCCCTGGCCAGCCCTCTGCAATTGCAGCAGGTGGTTGCCCGGGCCTTGGCCATCGGTATCAACCACTTTGAAACAGCGCCCTCCTACGGACCGTCTCAGGTCTATCTGGGCCAGGCCCTGGCCGCATTGGCCGTGCCCCGGCACCGCTATGTGGTCACCAGCAAGCTTTTGCCGGGGATGGACGTGGAAAAGGGCATGGCGGTGGTGCGCGCCACCCTCCAGCATGTGGGACTGGATCAGTTGGACCAACTGGCTGTTCACGGTATCAACCGGCCTGAGCATCTCCACTGGGCCTTACACGGCCCTGGCGCCAGGATCCTGGCAGTTTGTGAGGCGGAGGGCCTTGTGGGGCAGGTGGGCTTCAGCAGCCACGGCAGCCCGGAGCTTGTGGAGCAGGCCATCGCCAGTGGCCGCTTCAGCTTTTGCAGCCTGCATCTGCACCTGCTGAATCCCACCATGATGCCCATGGCCCGCCAGGCCATGGCGGCCGGCATGGGGGTGATGGCCATTTCCCCGGCGGATAAGGGAGGAAGACTGTTTGATCCGCCGGAGGTGCTGCGGCGGCAGTGTATCCCCTTCCACCCCCTGGAGTTGGCGTACCGCTGGTTGTTGGGCCATGGCGTCAGCACAATGACCGTGGGTGCGGCCCAGCTTTCCGACCTGGACTGGGCCCAGCGGCTTGCCCAGGTGGAGGACGGCATGCCCCCCAGTGTGGCCGCCGCTGCCGTGCGGCTGGATCAAGCACGGCGGCAGCGGCTCCAGGACACCTTCTGCGGCCAATGCCGCTGTTGCCTCCCCTGCCCGGAGGACATCGACATCCCCGCCCTGTTGCGGTTGCGCAATTTGCGCCTGGGCCACGGGATGGCTGCCTTCTGTGAGGAGCGTTACGGCCTCATCGGGCAAGCGGGCCACTGGCTGCCCATGGTGCGTGGGGACGCCTGCACCCACTGTGGCGACTGCTTGCCCCGCTGCCCACGGAATCTGGAGATTCCCGCCCTGCTTCGGCACACCCATGGGCTGCTGCAAGGGCCGCCACGGCGCCGACTCTGGGGTTAGTCAGGCGCCTTCCCCTCCGCCTGCCCCGGTGGAGCGGAGGCGCTCCCCCATGGCCTCGTCCCACGTCTGTTGGCCCTGAGCTTGCTGCTCCGGGGTCAAGGGTTGCAGGGTTTCCGCTTGCGCCATGGGCTTGTCCCCAGGGTGCAGCAGAGTGGCGGTGGGCTGCTGGGCCAGTTGGGGCTGGAGGGCGTCCATGGGCAGGGGTGGGCAGAAACCAGCCTGGAGAAGAGCATTGAGGATGCCCCCCTTGATACTGTCCTGCAACCACGGCTTCGGGATGGGGCCAGCCCGGCGGGGACGCACCAGCACCTGCCAACTGAGAAGAGGAGGAGACGTGGTGGGCCGCACGGCCACAAGCCGCTGATCGCGCAGCAGTTGGGGAATCACGGTCCAGGACGGCGCCACCGCGGCGGAACCGTAACCATTCACCAGGCGGGTGAGGGCATGACGGCTGTCGAACGCCTGCGCCCGTCGCACCACGGTGGCCAGGCGCGCCGCCAAACCGGGCACAAGGGAAAGATCCATGGCATTTGGGGAGTGTCCCAGGCTCTGTAGCACCAAGGCCATCACCACCCGGGGACTGGCCGGAAGGATCCAGGCATCTTGCAGTTCCGCTGCGGCCAGAAGGGACCAGCCCTCCCGGCGGCTCCGCTCTACCCAGTCCGGTCGGTTGCGAAAGACCATCACCCAACTGCCAAACGCCCAGGGGAATGCCATGGGAGCAGCGGCTACACTGCTACCCAACACCGCGGGGTCCCGGGCGGCCTTCAGCAGCGGCTGAATCAACTCCGGGGCACCAAAGGGCTGAAGCCGGGGTCGCAGTTGGGGGAGCCAGGCCGCCCCCACCATGGCCAGATCAATGGCCTCAGTCTGAAGGTCCGCCGCCAGGTGTTCCATGCTGGGGCGCGACTGTGCTGCCCAGGCTTTGGGGAGCTGCTGCAGCCAGGCTTGGGGGCCTTGGCCCTTCACGTAAAGCAGGTGCCGCCTCTGCCGCTGCCCCCATGGCTGGGCGCGCCACAGCCCCATGGCTGCCGTGGCGCCTACGCCCACCCCAATGGTGGTGAGCAACTGCCGCCGTGTCAGAGACTGGGCCAACCCAAGACCGCGTTCATGCATCCGTTATCATTGCCCACGGCCAGCACCCCTTATCACCCTTCCAGGCCAAAGCTGTGATGGAGCGCCCGCAGGGCCGCCTCCCCGAAATCCGCCCCGATGGTTCTGGGAGCTCACCGGGACGGGTAGTCAGCATTTGCTGGGC
>VXWH01000101.1 GCA_009836025.1 Synechococcus sp. SB0668_bin_13
GCCTCACCCTCACCCCGGCGCTGGTGCTGGCCCTCTCCCCGCACAGCAGCACCTACAGCCTGCTCTGGACATTGGCGCCCTATGACCAGCGAGACCAAGGGGAACCATGGGAACTCTCCCTGCAGGCTGAACGGCAGGAGGACAACACATCAGACTCTCCCGTCAACCACTCCCTCAAGCTACGCTTCTCCCTCCTCTTCTGAGGAGGAAGGGGCATGGGAGAGAACCACCACGGTGCGGCTCCACAGAAAGCCCCCGCTCCCTTCTGGCAGGGAAGACCTTTGCAGGACCGGACTGAAGCTGTCACTCTCCAGGGCGAGGCGCGGGTTGGGGTGTTGGCAATCTTCCTGCTTCCCTTGACCCTGTGGCAAGGCGGGCTAAACAGCGCTGCTCTCCAGCTTGCGGATGCGCAGAGGCTTGCTCACAACACGCATGGTGCGCAGGGTGGCAAACAGGCCTTCAGGCATATCCCTGGGAAGATCGACGGTGCTGTGCTCGTCAAAAATATGAATCCGACCGATGGACTGGCCGCGGATGCCCGCCTGGTTGGCCAGGGCGCCCACAATGTTGCCGGGCTTGACCCGGTGTTTCCAGCCCACCTCAATGCGATAGCGCTCCATGTGGGCCGCCAGCGGCCGGGACTGGCAGCGTGGGTTCAGGCCGAGCACAGGCTCTTCCATGGACCACGCAAACGGCTTGGCGCCCTGCACAAGCTGGGCCAGGGCCGCGGCAATGGTTTCCACAGGCAGGCCCTGCTCTGCGCTTAACTCCTGCACCAACTGTTCGAAGAGGGGCACGTCCGCCCCATCCAGCGCCCCAAGAACACGCTCCTTGAAGCGCTGCCGCCGCCGCCGATTGACCGTATCGGCATCGGGGAACTCCATCGTCTCAAGCTGCTGGCCGGTGGCGCGCTCAATGGCCTGAACCAGGCGGCGCTCCCGGGGGGTGGCCAGCAACAGCGCCCGCCCCTGTCGCCCAGCCCGGCCGGTGCGGCCGATGCGATGGACATAGGCCTCGGCATCCAGGGGGACGTCATAGTTGATCACCATGGCGATGCGCTCCACGTCAATGCCGCGGGCCGCCACGTCCGTGGCCACCACCACGTCCACCCGGCCGGACCGCAGCCGTTCAATCACCTGCTCCCGCTGGCTTTGGACCACGTCGCCGTTGAGGGCCGCGCAGCGGTAGCCATGGCCGTCCAGGGCAGTGGCCACCTCCACCGTGGCCTGTTTGGTGCGCACGAACACCATGGTGGCTTCACTGGCTTCCGTGTCCAGCACCTGCACCAGGGCCCGCAGCTTCTGGCTGGCATGGACCATGAGCAACTGTTGGCGGATGCGCTGGGTATCGGCCTTGGACGTGGCAATGGTGACCTCAACGGGATCCTGGAGAAACCGCCCCGAGAGTTGGCGCACCTCCGGCGGCATGGTGGCGGAGAAGAGCATCAACTGACGCTCCGGAGGCGTCCGCTCCATGATCCAGGTCACGTCATCGATGAAGCCCATGCGCAACATCTCATCAGCTTCATCCAGCACCAGGCCCCGCAAGCCGTCCAGGCTGAGGGTGCCTTGCCGCATGTGATCCATGATCCGCCCCGGAGTCCCCACCACCACCTGGGCGCCATGCTTCAGCCCCTGGATCTGGGGCCGGAAATCACTGCCCCCATAGATGGGCAGAACCCGCACCTGGGGCAGTTGCGCCCCATAGCGGGCGAAGGACCTGGCCACCTGCAGAGCCAATTCCCGCGTCGGCGTCAGTACCAGCACCTGACAACAGCGTTGTCCGGCAGCCAGGCTGTGGAGACAGGGCAGGGCAAAGGCGGCCGTTTTGCCCGTCCCTGTCTGGGCCTGGGCAATCAGGTCACGGCGTTGCAGCAGCAGGGGGATGGCCTGGGCCTGCACAGGGGAGGGCTGCTGATAGCCACTGGCGGCGAGAGCCCGGAGCAGTTCAGGGCGCAGGCCGAAGCCGGCAAAGCCGGCGGCTGATTCAGCCGACAACACGGGGGCGGATGTCATGGGATGAAGAGACAAAGAGTTGTTCCAGGAACGACTGCAACTCTTTGCCTGGCCTTCGGCAGCGTTGGGAGAGGCTGCTGCCGTTGATGGGTTGATGGCAGTGAGCTGAAACCTGACTTCCACCTCGTCCCGAGGATTCCTTCTCCCGGACACAGCACGCTTTGCCCGGTTCAGGTGGGTTACTGCTTCACGGCCAGGGGCGGGCGAACCCGTCCTGCTTCCGGCTCCACAGTCGCTTAGCGTCTCCGCAAGCCCTGCGGCGACGTGTACTTGGTGTCGTACTGCCATGAGCTTAGCACCCCTGCACCTCTAGTGGGAGGGTTGGGACGTGCCGGTTGGGTGTGCAGCCAGTGGGGTGGCGCCGTCGGGACGGTCAATGAGGGTGATCCCCTCGGACAGCAGTTGGGCGCGGATGCGGTCTGCCCGCAAAATCCCTGTTCTGTCAGGATCAGCCCAGGTCCATCCAGCCCGATGCCTGCCCTTCCCCGTGGACTCAATCAATGGTTGACGCCAGCGGTCATCATGGCTGTGGTAGGGCTGTTTATCAATCAGCTTGTGAACCAACTTGGCAAGCGGATTGACGACCTGCGGGGTGACATGAAAGACGGCTTTGACACACTTGAGACAAACGACAAGGCACTAAGCGAAAAGCTGGACCGCCTGATTGAAAGCCGCTTGCCCACGACCCCCCCGCCAGGCCACGCATGTCCTTGCCGGTCAAGCGCGCAGCCAGTGGGTGGTGCCGTCGGGACGGTCAACGAGGGTGACCCCCTCGGACAGCAATCGGGCGCGGATGCGATCCGCCGTGGCAAAGTCCCGGTTCCGCCGAGCAACGCAGCGCTCTTCAATGGCCGTAGCAATGGTGACGTCATCCCCGGTTCCTGGCCCGGTCTCCGGGGTGGAGCCGGCTTCCAGCCCCAGCACCCCGGCCAATTCCACCAGGCTGCGCCAGGTCCCCTCCAGACCACGATCCCGGGACGTCACGTCTCCACCCCGCTGCAGGCGACGGGCCAGGGCCCGCAGGGGGCGGGCCAGGGCAAACAACACCGCCAGGGCACCGGAGCTGTTCAGGTCGTCATCCAGAGCATTGGCAAAGGCTTCGTGCTGGTCCGGGCGGCGCTGCCGTGGATCGGTCCAGCCCAACCGGGCGCCGTGGATCTCGCCCAACTGCAAGGCAGTCTCCAACCCCTCCCAGCCACTGGCGGCGGCGGCCATGGCCTCCCGGGTGAAGTCCAGGGGTTTGCGGTAGTGGGCCTGGAGCACGAACAGACGCAACGCCATGGGATTGATTCCCTCGTCCAGCAACGCCTGGATGGTGGTGAAGTTCCCCAGGGACTTGGACATTTTGGCCTCATCCACGTTGACCATGCCGTTGTGCAGCCAGATGTTGGCCAGGGGGCGGCCCGTCGCCGTTTCCGACTGGGCAATCTCGTTCTCGTGGTGGGGAAAGATCAGGTCCGCGCCGCCCAGGTGCAGATCAATGGTGTCCCCAAACGCCTGATGGACCATGGCGGAACACTCGATATGCCAGCCGGGCCGCCCCATTCCCCACGGGGACGGGTAGCCGGGCTCACCGGGTCGGGACCGTTTCCACAGGGCAAAGTCAAAAGGATGGTGCTTCCTGTCCGTATCGTCCGCCGCCAGACGACCGCTGGCCCCTTCCTGCTGCTGCCGGAGATCGCGCCCGCTCAGCTTTCCGTACTGCTGGGCTTTCATCACCGCAAAATACACGTCCCCATCGGCGGAATAGGCGGCCCCCCTGGCCTCCAGCCGGGCGATCATGGCCTGAATCTGAGCAAGGCAGCGGGTGGCCCGGGGATAGTCGTCGGCCCGCAGGATATTGAGGGCGTCCATTTCCGCAAAGAAGCCGGCAATGTTCCGCTCGGTGACAACCTCCACGCTGCTGCCTTCCGCCTCGGCCCGTTGGATGATCTTGTCGTCAATGTCGGTAAAGTTCTGAATAAACCGCACCGCGAAACCCTGCCACCGCAAGTAGCGGCGCAGCAGGTCCCAGGCGATATAGCTGCGGGCATGGCCAAGGTGGCAGGCGTCATACACCGTGACCCCGCAGCAATAGATGGAGACGGCAGGGGGATGACGGGGGGTAAAAACCTCTTGTCGGCCGGTGAGGGTGTTGTGGAGCCTGAGAACCACTGGCGGGGAATGGAGTCGCCGTCAAGGTAGGGTGTCCTGCCCCTCTCTTGCCATGATCCCCCGGTCGGCCTGTTACGTGGCAACCGGCCGGCTACTTGGCCTCCATCCAGTTGGACCCTGAACGGGCCTCCACCCGGAGGGGCACCCGCAACGCCACAACGGTTTCCATGGTGCGCCGCACCAACTCCATCACCTGGGCACAGGCCTCCGGTGCCGCCTCCAGCACCAGTTCGTCATGGACCTGAAGCAGAAGCCGGGCGGGCAAGGGGTCCAGTGCGTCGTGGAGCCGCACCATGGCCAGTTTGATGATGTCGGCGCTGGAGCCTTGAATGGGGGCATTGGCGGCGGCGCGCAATTGCTGCGCTTCCAGGCCGCCGCGCCGGGCCTGGTTCAGATCAATGGCCATGGGGTCGCAACCCCGGTGCCGCCCCAGCCCCTGGGGGGCAAAATGAAACAGCCGGCGGCGCCCCAGCAGGGTTTCCACGTACCCCTGGCTGAGGGCCAGACGCTCCTGCAACTCCAGAAACGCAAACACCCGCGGGTAACGGCTGTGGTAGCGGCCCAGAAACTCCTGCGCCTCGGCCCTGGACACCCCGGTGGCACGGGCAAACCGCTGGCTACCCATGCCGTAGATCACCCCGAAATTGATGGTTTTGCCCAGGCGGCGCTCTTCGGCGCTCACCTCTTTCCTGTCCAGCAAAACCTGGGCGGTGAGCCTATGGACATCGTCTCCCCGGTTGTAGGCCTCCAGCAGCAGGGGTTCCCCACAGAGATGGGCCAGGATCCGCAGTTCAATCTGGGAATAGTCCGCACTGATCAACTGCCAGCCAGGCTTGGGAAGAAACGCTTGGCGCACCTGACGGCTGAAGGCCGTGCGGACGGGAATGTTCTGGAGGTTGGGGTTGCTGCTGGACAGGCGCCCCGTGGCGGTGACCGCTTGATTGAAATCCGTATGCACCCGCCCGGTCGTGGGTTCCACCAGGGCCGGCAGGGCATCCACGTAGGTGCCCTTCAGCTTGCTGAGGGTGCGGTGCTGCAGGATAATGCTCACCACCGGATGATCCCCCGCCAGGCGCTCCAGCACCACGGCATCGGTGCTGTAGCCGGTTTTGGTCTTGCGGGATTTGCGCCGATCCAGTTGGAGCGTCTCGAACAGAATCTGCCCCAACTGCTTGGGTGAAGCCAGGTTGAAGGGGCGCCCTGCCGCTCCATGGGCCTGCTGCTCCAACTGCTCCAACTGCCGGGCAAGTTGCTGGGAGAGTGTCTTCAGATAGCCACAGTCAACGGATATTCCAGTGGCCTCCATCTGGGCCAGCACCGGCTCAAGGGGCATCTCCACATCGGTGAACAGACGCTCCAATTGCCCCCCCCCTGCCGTGGCCAGGGCCTGGCGCAGGATGGCGGCAAGACGGCGGGTCAAATGCACGTCCATGGCGCAGTACCGGGCCGCGGCCTCCACCTCCACCGCGGCAATCGTCTTGTGGTTGCCCACCAACTCCTGGAAACTGGTGGGAAGGAAGCCGAAGTGACGCTGCGCCATGTCACCGAGACCATGGCGCCCGCCGGGATCCAGCAGGTAGTCCGCCAGCAGGGTATCCATCACCACCCCGTTGAGGCGCAAGCCGTGGTGCAGGAGAACGAGACGGTCGTATTTGGCGTTTTGCAGGCATTTGGGGTGCTCGGCACTGGCCAGCCAAGGCGCCATGCGGGCCAGCGCCAGATCCCGATCAAGCTGGGGATTGGCGTCCTGGTGCCCCAGGGGGATATAGGCCATGTCGTCGTTGTTCTCTCCCCAACAGACCCCAATCCCCACAAGCTGCGCCTGGAAGGGATTGAGGGACGTGGTTTCCGTATCCAGAGCCACGGGTTCCGCCGGGTTTCCGCACGTCTCCAGACGGGCCAACAGCGTTGCCAACGCCGCTTCCGTGGTGATCAGTCGGGGATCAAGCCGGGGACCGCGGGGGATCGGGTCACCGCCATCGGGTGGAAGGAGCTGTGCCTCTTCATGTTCGTCATGTTCATGGGGTTCATGGCCGGCATCAAGGTGAAGGCCATGGGGCTGCGCCATGGTGTCGCCTCCGAAGCAGTGGCGAAAGGCCTCCAGTTGCCGGCTCAGGCTTTGCAACTCCAGTTGGCGCAACCGGGTGGCCAGGGCCGTGCCATCCAGGCCCGCCAGGGCCAGAGGGGGCGGCTCCGCCAGGGGAACGTCCACCTGGATGCGGGCCAGGGTGCGGGAGCGGAAGGCACTGTCCCGGTCAGCGTCCAGCTTTTTGGCGAGGCCGGGCTTGACGGTCACCAGGGCGCTGTAGATGGCGTCCAGATCTCCATGGTCCGCCAACAGGGTGACGGCGCTTTTGGGGCCGACGCCCCGCACGCCGGGAATGTTGTCGCTGCTGTCACCGGTGAGGGCCTTCAGGTCCACCACCTGGTGGGGGGCAACCCCCAGTTGCCGCCACACTGCCGCCTCGTCCACCAGGCTGATTCCACGGCCCCCATAGGGTCCGCCGCCCATATAGAGGCAGGCCACGTCCTTCCCGTCATCCACCAACTGAAACAGGTCGCGATCACCGCTGAGAATGCGCACCCGCCAGCCCTGTTCCACAGCGTGCCGGGCCACGGCGGCGATCACGTCATCGGCTTCAAAACCGGGGGCCGTACAAACGGGGAGCCTCAAGGCCTCCCGGAGCAGGTGTTGCAGGTTCTGCACGTCCTGATGGAACTCCTCCGGCGCATCCCCACGGTTGGCTTTGTAGGCAGGGTCCAGTTGGTGGCGGAAGGTGGGCTTCCCCGTGTCAAAGGCGATGATCACCCCCTGGGGTTGCCACTCCTGGGCAGTCTCCAGCAACGCCTTGAGGAAACCATGGGTCACGCTGGTGGGGATGCCGCCGCTGGTGCTCAGCCCCCCGTTGCGTTTGGCCAAGGCGTAGTAGCTACGAAACGCCAGGGAATGGCCATCCACCAGAAGCAGAAGGGGGGCGTCGGCCATGGCGGGGCAAAACTGGGGCAGGACCACAAGCCTGCCATGGGCCGCGCAGTGACCCATGGCGGATGTGTCATCAGCCTGGTGGGGTTGGTTGCTGATCCGGCCCGTTGTGAAGAGCTTCCCAGGCCTGGGCGGCCGCCGCTTGCTCCGCCAGGCGGTGGGACGGGCCGCGGCCGTGACCCAGCAACGCGCCAGCGACGCGCACCTGGGCAGCAAACCGGTGGGGGTGGCCGTGGACGGTCTCCACCTCCTCGGTGACGTACGCGGGCAGGCAGCCATGGGCCGTCTGGCTCCACTTCTGGAGCGCGGTTTTCCAGTCATGGCGCTGGGGCTGGCTCCGCAACTCCTGGACCAGGGGCAGCCAGCGGGACTCCAGCCATGGGTACAGTTCCCGCAACCCGTCGCCGCCACCAAGCCGCAGGGCTTCATGGAGAGCGCCCAGCAAGGCTTCGCAACTGCGCGCCAGGATGGGGGTGGTTGCAGTGGGGTCGCGCCAGGCTTGAACCCCCATGTGGATCAGGGGCTGGAGGCCGATGGCCCGGCCCAGGCGAGTCAACTCCCGATTGCTTGCCAGTTGGTTGCGCAGGCGGGACAGCTCACCCACGGTGAGCTCTGGCCAGTGGTGACGCAAGAAGCTGGCCGCCAGCAGACGGAGCACGGCATCCCCGTGGAACTCCAGCCGCTCGTTGTCGAATCCCAAGCCTGCGGAACGGTGGGTCAGGGCTTCCTCCACCAGAGCAAGCGCCGGATTGCTGTCGCAGAGGGATTCCAGGCCGAGGCGCTGCAGCAGAGCCTGGAGCCGGGCTTGGCGCTGCGGGCCGAGGGAAGGGGGTGGAAAGCAGGACATAAGCCGGGTTCTGTTCCTGGAGGGGGAACCCCTCTCCAGGGGCGACCATCTCTCTAGGACCTGTGTTACCACAGGCCTCAAGCGGCGTGTTTGCGCAGAACGGTACATGGCCAACCTTGGTTCTTCAGCCTTGCTCCCGGCTGGGGTTTACCGAGCCAGCACCTCTCGATGCTGCTGGTGCGCTCTTACCGCACCTTTGCACCCTTACCTGTGCCTGGGCAGATGCCGCGGCCATCGGCGGTGTGTTTCTGTGGCACTATCCTCACGGTCACCCGCACTGGGCGTTACCCAGCAGGCCTGGCCATGGGGGAGCCCGGACTTTCCTCAGCACGCACCGAGTACACTCGGCCGTGCCGCGGTCGCCTCGCCTCCTTTCCATCGCCAGTGTATGGAGTAGTGTGGCGCCATGGCTTTCAGTGTGACGTCCCTGTGACGTGCTGAGGCTGTTGGGGCTGTGGCTCAGTTGGATAGAGCAGGGCTTTCCTAAAGCCAAGGTCGTGGGTTCAAGTCCCTCCAGCCCCGTCCCCACCGATCACCGGATCCATTGCCAAGGCCCTTGATGGCGCTACACTGGAACAGTTAGCGGGTGAGACCGTGACCCAGCTTCATGCTCTGCGCCTAAGACTGCTGGTTCAGCAGGAAAGTGACCGCATCATCCATCAGCAGGCCGAGGAGTTGGACCTCTCCGTGGCGCAGGCCCGAAGCCTCTGCTGGCTGGCGCTGCTGGCGGAGGCCCACGAGGAACAGGCCAGTGACGCGGAACGGCGCGGGAATACGGAGCAGGCCATGGGATGGTTTGCGGATGCCATGCGCCTGCGGGATGCAATCCAGTTGGTCAGTTCCATTGAAATTCCACTTCCCGAGGAAATCTCGCTTCCCGAGCGCAGCGAGCATGGGCACTTTGGTGAAGACATGCCCCATCTCAAGTAGTCCCGGTCCAGACCAAAAGTCTTCAGAACGACCTGAATCTGCCGTTTCCACTGCCAGAATCCCGGATTTTGGCCGGAAATCTACCTTTTCCTGCCGAGTTTTTGGTCAAGGTCGTTGCAATCATCCCGTACCCTGACGATGCGTGTTCTGAAAGAACTGCAGAAGGAGGAAGAGGCCAAGCCAGTTAGCCGGGTAACCCAACCAACCCCGAAGGCCGCAAGCAGCAGCCGTCGCCCCGCCGCCAGAGGGCCTCGTCCCCCTGATAACGGGCTAAGCGGTGGACTCCCGCCCCTTCCAACATCAGCCTGCATCCCCCAACGTCAGTCAGTCCGCGCCCCTCAGTCATTCCCGCGGAAGCGGGAATCCACTGCCGGTTACGATACCGCAGAGAATCCAGGATCAGAACTTCATACCAGAGACCCAATTTCTCCCGCCGCCATTTCCAGGGATATTCACAACAGGCTAGCCGCCGCAACCACAACAACTGCCGCCTCTGCTGCAACTGCTGCCGCAGCCAGGAGGACCACTACCGCCGCCTCTGCCCCCTCCTTTGTCAGACCGGTCCCTGACGAATGAAAATAAAAACAGGCAGAAGAAAATAATAAATGCAGCTATAAGTACTAGCCCAAATGCGGGGTGTGCGTTGCTTATCTTCTTGCAACTGCCTGGTGCGAAGAACATAAAATGGAATTGTTCACTCAGGCTTAAGTTAGTTCCGTCAATCTTATTGCAGGCCTTGCCGACCTACTCAGAAAGGACGTCTCTAAAAAGAATATTAGAGAGCTTAGTGCGGCCAGTCCCTTCCAGCCCAGCTGCTTCTTCCATTTCTTCCACAGCTCAAGAGACATCCCATTGAGACGCTCTAGATCAGCCAGCCTTGGACGTCGTCGGTCAAAACGACTATGGACAGGATTGGCATCCTCTCTCGCTCCACGCCTTGACAACGTCCGCGTCCGCCCGACTGTGGACCAGTACTCCAGGGCAGTTTTGGAGTGGAGCCATATATCGGCTGGGGGCTGCTTGCCAAATGCGGACCGATACAAGACAAATGTTTCATAGT
>VXWH01000022.1 GCA_009836025.1 Synechococcus sp. SB0668_bin_13
GGCAGGCTCGATGGTGATGGCGCTGCCTTCAGCACGGATGCTCACCGTCACCACCTCGCCAGCAGAGAGTGGGCCAGCCAGGGCGATGGTGTAGGAGCTGCTACCGCCACTGGCCACCGTCAGGCTGGCGCCGCTGCTGGATGTCCCTGTTGGGGACAACAGTAGATCCGCCGGTGGCAGGTCCTCTGGCAGGTGGGCATCCGCCACGACGACCGTTGCCCCACCATGGGCAGGATCGGGACTGTACCCGCTTCCCGCTGCCACGGTCACATTCACCGTGATGGGGTCTGTTGGCGCCGGGCTGGCCGTCAGGGTGAAGACGGCATTGTCGCCCTCAGTGATGGCCGGGCCGCCACTGATGCTCACCACTGGCACATTGGCCGGTGGCAGTGGGTCAATGACAAGCGCCAACGGTGTTGCCGTGGCCTCGTCGGACTGTGTGCCGTTCACTGTGCCGGCCGCTGTACGGATACGGAAGGCGTAGACGGTGCCGTTGGTGAGGCCGCTCACCGTGTGGCTCACGGTGGCGGGGCCGCTATTGCTGATGGTGGTCCAACTACCGTAGGCGTTGTTGCCCGCCTTCTGCTGGACCTGCCAGCCGGTGATGGCGCTGTTGCTGGGATTGTTCCATGCCAGGCTCACCTCTCCGTTGCCCGCCGTGGCCGTGAAGCCCGTGGGCTTGGACAGGGCGGCCGCATCGTCGTCCGTTACCGTCACGCTGCCGGCGTTGGTGATAGTGTACTTGAGGTCCGTGGAACTGGCCGCATGGCTGATGGTGGCCGTGTGCTCATCGTTCGTGTTGTCCACGTCGTCGTCCTGACCCTCCCCCGCCACCGTCTGCGAGCTGTCCCAGTTGCCTGCATTGAAGCTCACCATACGGCTGCCGGCGAAGCTGGTTCCCCGGACCGTCCACCTTCGCCACCGTGGCGTCCCCTGAGGTCACCGTCACCATGCCGGCATTCGTGATGACGTAGCTCGGGTCCGTCGAGGTGGCCGCATGACTGATGGTGGTCGTGTGCGCATCGCCCACGTTGTCTACGTCGTCGGCTCCTCCGATCACCGTGACGGTCTGCGCCGTGCTCCAGATGTTGGTCCCCGACGGGCTGAAGGTGAGCGTCCGGGTCCTCCACGACGTCGTGCCGCCGTCCGTGCTCAACAATGCGCCCCCGTCGCTGGGCACCGTCATTGTTACCGTTACGTCGTGGGTGGGCTGCGTCGCCGCTTCACCTCGTAGCTGTCCTTCAACTGCGTCCCGTCCATGTACTTCGACACCGTCGTGCCACTGCCCGACTCCGTGGCGATGACGCTCGGGGGGAGGGGCGTCATTATCGCTGACGATAAGCCGAAAAGCTGGCATTATCATCGTTGGGCTTGAGTCTTTTGCAGGTGTTGTTAAGGTCGGCAGCCAGAAAGAGGCTTACGGAGCCATTCGCTTCGTCTGTGTTGTTGTCCACCGTCGGCACACTGCAGGTCACCTCGGTCGTGCCCCTTTGGAGGGCCACAGACTTGAAGCCTCCTTCTGAAGAGTCGATAAATCCAGAGCCTTGTACATCGAGCCTCAACGTCACATCCGCCGTGAGCTGCCCGGCCGCGGTGAAGATGAAGCGGCGTCTTCGCCTTCCTCAATGGCTTTGCCGTCGCTGACAGTGATTTGTAGCTTTGCCGGTGAAATGTTAGAGTCAATAATGCCACACTGAAGCTGTTGTTGTCGGGATCGGGACCGGCGCCGCCCGCCACGTTGGTCTGGCAGGTGGGCAGGTCAAAGCTGTTGGCGCTGTTGCCGTCCGGCCCCAGGGCGATGGCGAGGGTCTCGGTGTCCGCCTCATCCGTGTAGTCCTCCAGGATGGTGAGGACCAGGGTGGCCACCTGCACCGGATTGCTGCCGTCGATGCCTTTGAAGCGCAGCAACGGATTGCGAGGGTTCGTGTTGGAAAGCGTACAGGTCATAGGCCTGTTCAGGCCGGTGCCGGACTTGAGGACTACATTGGCGAAGTCGCCGCCTATGCCGTCAGTGACGCCCGTCCCGGAGACGAGCAGCGGCACCTCTACCTGCTCGCCCGCCGCCCGCCGTCGGCTGAGGGTGACTGTGAACTCGATGGTGTTATCGTTGGTATCCTCCTCGGTGATGTTACCGCTGCCACCCGGGCCAGGGAGGCGATGATCCCGTTGGGCAGCGCCTTGAATACTGGGGAGAGGGCGTACAGTGGGACTTGCGACCGCAAGGGCAATGCTATGGCTCAGCGGGCTGTTTCTAATGTTGCCGACTTTGACATTTGCGTGTCCAAGAGGATGGGAACGCTTGGTGCCGTGTAGTTGTCGGCGGCCTTGGCGCCGTTCAGCCAATAGATGGCTGCATCCGTGTCCGTTGCCTCGGTATCGGTGTTGACGCGGGCATCCACGGCCGAGGTGGAGGCGACAACAGCCTTGAAGAGGTTGCCGCAACTGTCTATGATGGTGCTGTGGCCGGCCTTGGAGTGGTTCTGCACGAAGGTGTTACAGGCGGCAAACAGCAGCCGGGACGTGGCGCCCCGGCAAGACCGGAAGGAACAGAGCCCAGTCGGAAGGAACGTCGTAGGAGCCGTCAGTGTTGGCTGTGGAGCAGGCCCAGCACCAAGTCGGGGGCCGCATGGCGGACGCCCGCGACCGTGCAGGCAGCACAGGAAGTGGAACCGTCCGGGGAAGAATCAGGGGAAGAAGCGGGCCGGCTTGATTGGGAGGGCCAGCCAGCAGAAGATTCAGGCGGGGAGGCTAGCGGGTGGGTGAAAGCGGCCCCGCGACGGGGACGTAAGTTGGACCATCCGGCCGGATGGCCGAGGGGTTGTTGTTTTTGTTATATATCTTACCATCCGCCCTTCACCAGCAGGGGCGACTCCACCACCAGTGGCGTAGCGTCTTTCTTTATCCTCTCCACCGTCACCAAGTTGGCAATGGCCCAGGCAAAGCCCCCATGGAGGAGAGGGTTGCTCTGTTTCGTACATGTCGATAGGGGAGAGATGTAGCTGTGAGGCCTCTGCTGAGGGGGATACGCCCACTGGCGAATGAGGTGAAATCTGGCCAGGGGGTTGGAGTTTGATGGGTGATGAGGCTGCGCTGGTGGTCCATCGATACCGCCAGGGCAGTTGTTGCCGGCGCTGTTGCTGGAGCCACCTACGGCCTGGGTCCTGCGGGACTCTTGCTGGAACAGTTGGCCTGCAAGATGTTGTGGCGCTGGCTTGTGGGACTTGGAGCAGAGCTCCCATCCGGCATCAGCCCAGCTCGGTAAGGCTGGGGAGCGCCTGCTGAAGGAGAAGGAGCTGTTGCTGGAGAAGCTGCTGGGGATGGGGGAGTGAAACCACTGGTGAGCAGCCACCATTGCTGTGGACGGACTTGGTGCAGGCCACCGATCCCTCGATTCCCTCAGAGGTGTGGATGGCCAGCAGGATGGTGGCACGCCCCTTCTCCTGGCTCACGTGCCCATGGACGACCGCCATCACTGGGTGGAGCCGGGTGCGGTGGGCGACGGCTATGGCGTGCTGCCCAGCAGATGGTGGCCCTCCGGCAGGGGAGCAGCCCAGACCCATCGGTGCAAGGACTAGGCCACCAAAGGGTTGCTGGCCTTCATGGGATGGCTGGCCTCACATCTCATGTTGGCCGGACCACCTGTCCCAGGGGAGGATCGTCCATTGAGCAAGGCAGCAGGCCCCATCCCGGCTACCGACAACTTTGAATGTCAGCAGAGGGATGGAGAAGGTGTCTAGCTGGATCAAGCAGGCGGCCGGGTTAGGGCAATGGCAACACCGAGGAGGAAGCAGGGTGGGTGGTGTGTTCTTGCTGCACGTGATCGCTCAGGCTATGGTCTGCCGCGCCAACATGCTCAAAGCGCAGGTGGCCGTGGCATGACGGCACAGTCGCTCCCATCAGTCTCTACAGTTGGCGCCGGTGAGAGGACAATCAGCCCGGAACGATGCCCAGCCCCATGCCGGGGACGCCAAAGGCCCTCCTGCCCACGCTAATCCACCCCTGAGGCTCAACACGGGGCCGGCCTCCATGGCCACTTCGTGAGTCTGCTGAAACTCGCACTCGGATTGCGCACCATGGAGATTTCCACTTGCCGGTTGGCACTTTCGACGAATTCGTGAAGCAGCGCACGGAGTGGGCAGGGCAATCCGCCTGGACCATGAACCGAGAAGAAAAACTTGACACTTGGCGCCGCAAACTCAACTCCCTCTATCAGAAGATGGAGGAGGGGTACATCAAGGACTCTATCGACTCGGGCAAGATCAGGACCGAACACCGCCCCGTTCAACTCACTGAGGACGGTCTCGGCAGCTACGAAGCCCAGGCCCTCGCCATCTTGATTGGCAGGGACCAAGTGATCGCCGACTGCGGCGCGGGGGACAGGTTCACCGCCACGGTGTGCGTGCCGGCGCCCTTCAGGCCGGGGGCCGGGTGGAACCCGCAAGCCTTTGCCCCAGCGTCAGCACCTGGTCGGCCAATTGCTTGATGCGGCGGCCCCTGGGGTCCTCGACCGTGCCCAGGATCTGCTGGCGCAGGCCGGCGCTGGCGGGGGTGGTGTGCTTGCCTGGCAACACCACAATCTGGCTCTGATCCCCGCTTCTGGCTTGAAGCTGCGCATAGAGGCGCGGACTCTGGTCAATGGTGTCGTCCCGGAAGCGCACCAGCAGGTTACGGGGCTGGCGGTAGCGCTCAACCACCAACTCCATGGTGCGGCGGGGCGGTGGGTTGAATTCCACCGTGAAACCAAGGGATGGCCCCAACTGATTCACCAGGGGGATGGAGCGGCCGGCGGAGTAGTTGTTGAAGGCCAACATGGCGGCGCCACCGCAGCCCAGGCCTTCATCCGGGGCCAACAGCAACAGCTTGCAGCCCAGGCTGTGACCCACCCGCAGCAGGGGCAGCCGTGCCAAACCCGGCTCTCGCCGCAGCGCCCGTTCAAGATCCAGAAACGCCTGATCCGCCTGTTGCTGATGGTCCAGGCTGAGGCGATAGGCCCAGGTGAGCACCCCCCACCCTTGGGCCTCGAAGGCCCGTAACAGGCGCTGATAGCTCCATTGCGGCTGCACTGCCAGGCCGTTGCCGCCGATGAACTGGATGATGCCCACCGGCTGGGGCGGCAGCGCCAGCCACACCCTGCCAAGCTGGCGCCAGTGGCGAGGAAGACCGCTCAGCGGGCCAGTTGCTCCAGGCAGGCCCGGGCCTCCTGCACGTGGGCCTTGGCATTGAGCAGGGCATTGAACACCAGGCGCACCACCCCCTCCCCATCAATCACATAGGTGACCCGACCGGGCAGGAACATGGCGGAGGGCACCCCAAACCGTTTGCGCACCCCATTGCCCACGTCCGCCAGCAGGGGGAAGGTGAGGTTGTGCTTGGCGGCGAAGCGCTGATGGCTTTCCAGGTCGTCTTCGGAAATACCCAGCACGGTGGCGCCCAGTGTCTGGAATTGGGCCAGATTGTCCCGAAAGCCACAGACCTCCATGGTGCAGCCTGGTGTGTCGTCCTTGGGGTAGAAAAACACCACCACCGCCTGCCCCCGCAGATCCTGGAGGCGGACAGTGCCCCCTTGGCTGGAGGGGAGTTCAAAGTCCGGGGCCTGATCCCCCACAGCAATGGCCATGGTCACGAGACAATTGACCTCAGCCTAGACAGAGGGACCCGCCAGCCGATGGCGATTACCACACCACCTGCGCCCACAACCCTGCTGATTCTGGATCTGGAAACCACGGGGCTGAGGCCCGGGCTGGATCATTGCATCGAGCTGGCGGCGGTGCTGTTTTCCGTGCCCTTGCGCACCACCCTCAGCCAGGTGTCCACCCTGTTCCCTGTGGAGGAGAACCAGGCCGAGCAAATCAACGGGATTTCCCCCGATGCCAGCCAATGCCGCCAGCCCTGGCGCCAGGCGCTGGCGTTGTTTGTTGCCATGGCCCAACAGGCTGATGCCGCAGTGGCCCACAACGTGGCCTTCGACCGGCCCTGGTTTGGGCGGCCGCCATTGCCTCCTCTGCCGTTGCCCTGGATCTGCACCTGTGACGACGTGGTGTGGCCGTTACGCCTCAACCTGAAACCCAAACCCTCCTTGCGGGATCTGGTCCTGGCCCATGGGATCCCCGTCTGGGCCACCCACCGCGCCCTCACGGACTGCACCTATCTGGCCCAGATCCTGTCACGCTGCACCGATCTGGAGGGGTTACTCCTGGAGGCCCGCCAACCCCGCCAACTGTACAAGGCCAAGGTGGGCTATGAGCAGCGGCACCTGGCCAAGGCGGCGGGGTTCCACTGGAACAGCCTGGCGCCCGGCGCCTGGGCCCGACGCCTCTCCGCCGGCCAACGGGAGCGCCTCTCCTTCCCCGTGGAGCTGGTGAATGAATCCAATGGATAAAGAAAGATCGCAGCGCAGCAGGATTCCACCCCTTGTACCCTGGGGAATCCCAAGCGGAGACAGTACGCCAGGGGAGGGGGCGTCCTTAAGATGGTCAGCACCAGTGCAGTGCCACAGGCTGGCAAGGAGGGGCACCCAGCTTGAGCAAAAGGGGAAATTTGGCTAGGGAAACACTGGACAACATCAAGGGACTCTCCCGTACCGCGATTCCCGCATCTTTAGCTCAGCTACCGAGTGGTGTTCACCATGGGGATGCCCTGGCGATGGCAGGGGCCTGGGGGCTGAAGGGTCGGACCAGTTGCGGTCCTGAAGCTGACGCAGAGCCATGCCGCCGGCACCATGCGGGGTCCAGGGATCAGGGCCAACCCTTGTTCTCCTGACCTTATCCGGAACTCGGGTATTATTACGATTCATGTACAGACTCTCTGTTAAACGGATTCTGACCCCAACCTATACTAGAGTCTGAGTTCCAAGCCCGGGTTTCGCTCATGCATGTGCCCCCCCCCCGCGCACTCAAGTCTCTACCTTTCTTTCTACTATGCTTTTTGGTGACATCCTGTGCAAAGCCTCCATCCCAGATTGAAGCCGCAAAAGTGTCTAGTGTAGCCTACAGTAAAATGAACTGTAGTGAATTGCTGATGGAAAGAGATGCAGAAATATATAATCTTGAAAAACAATCAGGACGACAAGTAAATAAGCGGTCATGGGATATTGCTTTAAATCTTCTAATTTTACCAGGCATTAGCTCTATAAAAGCTGACAGTTCAGAAGCGATTGCCCAATCTAAAGGTAAAATAATTGCCATACAGGAGCAGATTGATAGCTGCTGTATTAAAGATGATGTAGAAGATGTAATCGAGGATGAGAAAACAATTCAAGACAAGATTAGTCACTTTTTCTATGATGATCCTGATTCCGGTGTCAATAGAGCGATAGCCTCCTTGAAAAAACTCTACTTTGGAGAAGATAATTCACCTTGACTTTATTCTGTTACTCATCTTATTTCAATTTTCAATTACACTGATGCAGGCTCATTCCAGTTTCTAAAGTCAAAATCCACGAAATAGAAAACAACCAACTGAACAGGGCTGTTGCACAACCGCCATGGCTACGGCTTTTCAGCGGCTGAGACTGGGACCGTAGAGATTTTGTTCTCTTCCCGAACAAGATCATCTTATTGATCTAAGCATCACAGATAACGGAGCCTCTTTCATCATCCTTTGCCAAACGATGCTCGCAATAAGCACATTCGTACATAAAACCCGCATATCGCTTTCCGTTTATCCAATAAGGCTTAGCATATTCTTTAAGTGGACAATTATCAACAAGCTCTGTTGAGAGAATTCTTTTGTGAGTGAAAAGCGGACGAGACGTTGCTTGGGAAAGAATGCGCTTCCGTCGCCGTTCTATGGTAACATTATGAATCCAGCGCTTGTGTGGACCTCCCTCAACGATCCGTTTTTCTATATCTTCTTTGGAAAAGTCGCAAGACATGTTTGATAAATCTATTTCAAGACATGATACATGATATGTTAAGATCTTAAATCTTCTCCAGTTTACGCTCGTCAACTTTATGCGTCACTCGTATTTCTATGAGAAGTGATCGTTCTGCTACCTTAGCCAATACATCAGAGATAATTTCCGACATTCGGTGTTCCAGCTCAACAGAGTCGAGTTGGTAATGTTGTTCTGGCGCTATTAGGACTATTTTGTGAGAAAAGTTGTAGTTGACAAATTTGTCGTAAGGAAACTTGACTTCGACGACTGGCACGACAATCTCCCGTCTCCTCGCCAGAACGTCCTTGGCTGCCAAGTGGAGGGCAGTTTCTATTGCATGTTGACACGAGTCTCCTGGCCCATGGGCAAAATGATGCTCACGCTGACGCCCTCTCTTCGCAACCAAAAGCCCATGACACGCTGGACACACACATCCGCAGGAAAGACCCCTGGGCACTTGAGAGATATGCAATAGCTCCCCTTCCCTGATGCCGTAATACAACCCCAGTTCTGGATAAGGGGAGCAGCGGAAAACTTGCCCCCGCACTGGCTTGGGGCTTGGGGAAGCCCGATGGGGAGAGAGAACCCCGGCTGTGGTCTGTTCTTGAGGCTTTCCAGCCTTCGCCCTGGGGGGAGAGGGAGCTTCCAGGATCAGGCAGCGCCCGATTCATCCTTTCCCATGGGGATGCCCTATCACCATGAAAAGCCACTTGTGGAAGGAGTTGGAGTTGTCAAGTGCCGGTAGCCTTGTTGCAGGTGGGGAAACGGCTACCTTTCCTGGTGCCCTTATCCAGAACTGGGGTTAATACAGGTAAGTCATGGCGTGGCGTTGATTTCCGTGTGGCCATCTAGTCTACGTTTTGAGAAAGCGGCATTGGAATTTTCAATAAGGCTGTGGCCAGTTTAGTGTAGGTTAGCCTGAATGGCAAGGGATGAGGCAGCTTTGAGACATATCTGGTCTGAGGAGACAAATGCCTTCCTGATTTTTCATAAAATACGCAACTAAAATACATCAGATTGTGCTTTGTCGCAGGCATCTTCAAGAGGTGTGTCGAAGTCAATGAAAACCCACCCCAAATTCCTTCCGAGGAGGAGGGTGTCTGGGGCGGCAGAAAAAATACTGATGCTGGTAGTTATACTACTACGATGCCCAGCCGACAAATCTGAAGAATCCCAATTGTAACCATAGATCCTTAGTCCTTTCCTAAGTAAATGCATCCACTGTGATGGTGAATCATAACCCTCCACCTCATCAATCTTACGACTCCATGGTCCGTATTTTAAGCTTACTTGGTTGGCGATTCTGTCAGTCTTGGCTCTTAAACCAGATCCACTTTCATCAGTATAAACGTCTGTTATTACTCCTCTGATATTGCATACACCAACACCTTTTGCGAAACGTATAAGATAAGTATCTATGTCAGGATGAGGCTTAGGTGCAATAGTACATATATACTGAAAATAACCATCTTCCTCCTCACAGAAACTATAAAGCCTCGAAGGCTCCACAGAACTTTTGGGACTTATGTACGTAAGTACCCAAGAGTTCAAAAGCCGCTCCAGCACTAGCTTTTCAGCAAGAGCTTGCATGGCGGTACTGAAGTGAAGTGATTGAGTCCACCCAACCGCTTCGCTGTATGAAGCGATTGGCATGACAACACGGGCGTCATGCTCGACGGTGATTGGGTTTGAGAGCGGCATCAGCGACCTTGTTGCCTTCGAGACCAAAACAAGATCTATAAGATTACCGCCAAAAGCAAGTGCTGATACGGGATTTCAGCGCTTGGGTACTTACGTACATAAATCCCGAGAAAAAGTTGCGGGACTGTGGATTTCCCCGCCCAACGCAAAGCGCCTCGGTTGCCCGGTTGCTTAAAGCGTTCGGGGCGATCCGGCCCCAAACCCCGTCACCCCAACAACGGAGTTACCGACTCCAGCCGTTGGCCTCCATCAGATAGAGTGCGCTGGCATTGTTCCGCCCCAGGGTGGCGGCACTCACGTTGTCCTCGTT
>VXWH01000116.1 GCA_009836025.1 Synechococcus sp. SB0668_bin_13
TGTCCCTCTCCTTCGCCTGGGACCCCACCCCGGGCAACCGTGGGCCGTCCCTCTCCCTGAGCCACGCCGTGGGGGCCACGGCAGCCGGTGGCATGGATGCACTGTTGCAGCCCGTCGCCATCCAGGTGTTGGATGACGCCCACGGGGGGCAGCAGCAGTTTGCAGCAGAGTTGGCCTATGGCGTCTCCGCCTTCGCTGACCGCCTCACCCTCTCCCCAGGGGTGGGATTGGTTCTCTCCCCGGATGGCGCCGTCTACAGCCTGGGCTGGGCACTGGCCCCCTATGCCCAGCAGGCCCAGGCAGAACCATGGGAGGTGGCCCTGGAGGGGAAGAGAGAACAACGCAGCGCCACCACCGCCGCAGACCACTCCCTCACGCTACGCTTCTCCCTCCTCTTCTGAGCGGCAACCCCCTCTTGCGGGAACGACAACGACAAAGGTGGGGGAACTGCGACTTTTCCTGGTCTCCTCATCCGAAACTCGGGTTGAGATACCCTGATCTATTGCCCTGCTGACCCAAGGGGATGGCTCCCGTTCAGCCGTGGAGCAGGGGCGTAGGAATCATCCGGATTGTTCTGCATTCGAGGCTGCCGGCTGCCGTAGGGCGTGTTGCCGGGAACCCAGCGTTCCCCTGCGTGGCCCAACTCTTTTTTCCAGAAGGGGGCATGGTGCTTCAGGCTTTCCAGGATTGCCTGGCAACTGGCCAGGGCCTGACCACGTCCGTCCCCTGCCGTGGCCACCAGCACGATGGGATCACCCACCGCCGCAGTGCCTACCCGGTGCCACACCAGGGCCGCGCCGGCGCCGTGCCGTTCCAGTTCCTCACGGCAGATGGTCTTGAGCATGGTTTCCGTCATGCCCGGGTAATGTTCCAGCCAAAGGCCCCGCAGGGCTGCGCCGTCCACGCCGGCGCCCCGCACTCGACCGATGAACTGGGCCTGGGCTGCATCCTTGCGCCCCCAACCCGACAACGCCGCCAGGGGATCAAAGGGGCGCTCCAGCAGCCGGACGGCAATGTTCATGGGATCACTGGTGCTTGGGGGCGTGGGCCGGACTATAGTTCCAGAGTTGCAGGGTCTGTCCCAGGCGCACCTGCCAGCAACTCCTTCGCCTCGGAAGCGGACCACATCCCGATCACCCGTCACCAGGGACCGGTAGACGGTCCGTTCGTCCTGGTCAGCCACCTGGGCAAACACTCTGATCAACCGTGAAACCACGGTCGCATAGTCGCCCAGACGATCCGTTCGCGGAACGATAATCTCTGGCCGGTCACGGCCGGCATACATGTCGGAATGGACCCGGCAGGTCTCGCCCCGCTGCCAGCCGCCACTGCGGGCATGGCCGCCAGGGCCGCAGGGGAAACAGCCTTCAGCGCCTCCCGGTCGTAGATGCTGGCTTGCATCAGAAGTCCCCCTTCCCAGACCGTTCCATGAGTGTTGGCAGCGTCTCAACATTCAATACGTTGGCCCCAGGGACGTGAACGGAACCGTTGCCTTGTTGGTGACCTCCCCATACTCTCCCCCTTGCAGACTCAGCCAGCAAGACCGCTGCCGCAGCATGAGTTCTTCAGGGGTGACCTTGCAAGTCAAGAGCTGGGCGGACCGTCCACCTGCTTGAATGGGCAGATCAATGCCGTCCCGGTCCAGATCAGGTTCGGAAGTGGTGAACTCTGCCCGTGCCGCCAGCGCGTTGACGTAGACGAGCGATAGCCTCTCCTTCTGATCTGCGCTGGTGAGTAGCTTCTGCGAGCCAGGGCAAGTCCCCTTGCCGCTGGCTGGCTGGACCATGGCCTCCATGCTCAAGCTGCTGGCCCGCACCTGGGCAGGGGACTGAACCGCCCCAGGCGCTCCAGTTCCTCCCTGCGGGGGGCCTTACCGGAGCCGGGCGGGCGGGCGCAGATGCTGGCAGGTCTTGCTGCTCCGTTTTTCCGACGTTGGGAATTGTCTGTCTGTCCACGCAGGGGGCTTTGCTGGGCTTGGCGCCAACGGGCAAAGTCTTCCTCTCTCTTTTCTGTGTTGACCCAAGTCAGCGGATCGCCCCGATCCCCCGATATGTGCTTCACCATGCCGTCCTTATCGGCCTGGCGAAATACAAACGCCGTCCTCACTCTCTCCAGGCGTGCCGTCTTGGGCATCACCGCCAAATTCAGCAGCGGCTCAACCGCTGGCAACAACGGATGAAACCCTTCCCCGATGCTTTTGAGCGATGCCTCCGCCTCTCTGAAGGTATCGCGGAACTCCGCGTCCAGGCGCTCCACGTCCCGTTTGGCAGCGGCATCCCTCTCTTTTGTGAAGGCCAGCGCCAGGGTGGATCGAGCCTCGAAGAGTGCCCTGGACGCCTGGACTACACGGTGCGCTGAGCTTGTGCTTGATCATCGTTCCCTCCACGGGGTTGACGGATGCCGGTTGGATTGTTTAGCATGGAATCGCTCCTGTCCCATTGAAAGGAGTAAAGCTAACCCCAGTTAACCGCTGGAATTCTTTGTATTTTAAGGCACGGATGTTTTAAGCACAATCATTCCGGGCTGCTCCCCGGCCTCCCTGTTCTCATCAGGAACAGCAGCACCATCAGCCGCCTTGGGGTGGGGGGCGTTCTCGACGCCGGATAAAACTTGGCCGGTGGGAGAGTTCTGGTGACCGAGAAAGCGGCCCGCACCTTGCGCAAGATGCTGGCGAAGACCCATCTATCCATTCCCTAGCGGCCTCCCTGACGGCCAACGGCCGTACTCTTTAGCAGCGGCCAACATCGCCCGCCAACGGCCTCCCATCCGTCTTCCGGCTGGTCCCTGGCCAGAAAACCTCTGACCTGCAAGGAGGCCAGGAGGAATGACGCCGCCGGGGCAAGCTGCATGTCCAGCTTGGGTAGTTCTCTGATGAGGTGCTGATGGGGTGGTATCGGCAGAAACCTTGCTACACTCATGGTTGAGGCTCTCCCAAGCTCCAAGCGCCTCCCTCTCACCCAGGGGGCATTCGCCTATATGGTATGGGGTGTTCAGGCGGATGCCATGACAGGGGAAGCGTAGACCGCCTCATGTATGCGGGGGATGGTCTGATTGATGGCCCGCTGTAGACCCATGCCCGTTTTATGGGAGAGGGATTAAACGTCTTGTGGAAGCGGCCCTCACCCCCCATCCGTTGGGAACCGTCAAGCACGGGGGGAGGGGGTAGGTTGATATGGAGACAGTGACAGTGGTTGTTGTGGCAACTCTGAGGGGGTGCAAGGCGGCAGCGTTGAGTCGTGCGGTGGCCGTGGTGGGGGTGTAGCCTGACCGCTGGCGCTGGCCTGGCAGACATGGCCCGATGGCATCGAAACACTAGCAGGCGGCGCCGGATGCTCTCTGTAGTCCGGAAATCAGTGGTTTTTATTGGATTGGTTAATTATCATTCTCTGTTTTATTTTTGTGATTGCTTATATTATTGCGCTGGTACTCTTCTGGGAACCATGGCTTGTATATCTCAGCCCATTGTTTGTACTCGTCTACGGGCTAGCTTCGTGGTTCGTGATGGGAAGGGATTTGTTTAGGTGGTTGTGGAAAAGACTCTTTTCCCAGTGGCGCCCCGTTGGAATTGTTGGGTTTGTTGTTCACGTTTCCCATCGAAGTGTGGACGCAGTGGAAGACGTCAGGCGTCAAGGAACCCTTGTATGGCACATGAAACGTATGGCACATGAAACAGGTGGTGTGGAAACTGCCCATCATCCGTGCTTGGCGCCGCCGGCAGGCACGGCGTGAAGCACGGCGGCTGGCGGTGAAAAACATCTGCGCCAAGAGCCTTCACCACCTCTAGGCTATCCGCCAGGTGCAGGGGGGCAATCCACGATCACCCCTCGCCTCCAGGTCAGCGCCGGCAGCCAGTAACGTCTTCACCACCTCTGGGGATCCTCCCGAAGCCGCCGCTTGCGGGGGGGGGTTGCCAGGAATATGTCGCCGAGGGCTGGGCGGCGGGAGCGTTGCCATCACGCCATTGCACCGACCCGTCTGGCATCAGCCAGGCCGACCTTGATCGGTTCGGCAAATTAATTGTGTACAGCAGCTCTCCTGTTGTCCAAGCTGGTTGATCCGTATCCCTGCAACAGCCACGATGATCGCTGGCGCATTGATTGAGCCCTAGGGGGGAGAGCAGGCATGGTGCAATGGCGCAGGGTACACGTTCAGGATACTTTGACGGTCCGGTGAACGGGTGAGGCTCGAAGGGACTGGCCAATGGTTGCCACATTGCTGACAGTAGTGTTGCAAGCTGGACAACGCCAGTGCTGACGCGATTTCTGAGGGTGGCTTGTCCAATGCTGGCCATGGCCTGGACACAAGAGGGTAAGCGGTTCACGGCCAGCGCCAATGGGCCAAGGAGCCAGCAGGCAACCCCTGAACCACGGCCCCGCTGCTGGTGCTGAGGCTGTAGGTGGTGTAGGCGAGGCCTCACTCACCCGCCAGGCCCTCACCGGCCCTGTGGTGCAATCGATTCATGGGGCAGCCGCCGCCTTGCAAGGCAGGACGGCCCCCGTGGGGGTTTCTGCAGGAAGGCCTAGGCTCAGGCCCATGGAGTGGGGTAGAGAGACCCCCCTTGGCAGCGAGAGGCTCCCAAGAGACTCTCAGGAGGAGAACCTGTTTGCCAGACTCAAGGACCGGCGCCCCATTGCCACCTGTTGCGACCGCTGTGCCCGCCATATCTTATCTTTCTGTCTGTCCTCCTCCTGGCCGCCACCGTATCTTTCATCTTCCGATGATGAGTCCTCTGAGCCTTAGGTGGCGTAGAGGGCGTCAATCCGCGCTTGGTGGGTGGCGGCGATGCGGTCTCGTCGCTGCTTGAGGGTCTGGGTGAGCAGGCCGTTCTCGATGGTGAAGGGGTCCACAATGGCCAGGGCGCCGAGGCGCTCCTCCCGCCGTGAACCGCGCCGTTGAGCCAGCAACTGGTTCAACTCACGACGCAACGTCTCCACAAGCCGGGCCGGTTCAGCGGAGCCCCCTTCTTTCTGCTCCTCCAGGGCGGACTCGTCCGGCACCACCAGGGCCGCCAGGGTGCGGCGATCCTGGCCCACCACCATCACCTGCTGCACCAGAGGATGGGCCAGGAGGGCATCTTCCAACGGAGTGGGTTCAATGTTTTCCCCGTTGGCCAGCACAATGGTGTCCTTGGCGCGTCCTGTGATCATCAGGGAGCCGTCCGGGAGAAGGTATCCCAGATCACCGGTGTCAAACCAGTTCTCCCCGTCCAGAACCTGGGCCGTGGCCTCGGGCCGCCCCAGGTAGCCCCCCATCACCTGTGGACCCCGGGCCTGCACAATCCCCGTTTCTCCCCATCCCATCACTTCCCGGAGACCCATGGTCCTGTCCGTGGACACAATGCGGATTTCCGTGCCGGGCAGGGGTTGGCCGGCGCTGCCCCGCCGGTTCCACCAGGGGCGCCGCACCGTGAGCACGGGGCTGGTTTCCGTAAGGCCGTACCCCACCAGCAACTCGATGCCCACCGCCTCGAAGAAGCCGTCCACGGATGGGCTCAGGGCGCCGCCGCCGCTGACGGCAAGGCGCAACTGCCCCCCCACCAGCTTTTGCCGCAGCTTGGGCCAGAACAGCACCCCCGCCAGCCGGTGGAGGGGGAAGCTCGCCCCGGCCAGGGCCAGGCCCGATAGTCGTTGCCCGGGGTTACAGGGAACGGGGTGAAGATTCCGCCAGGCCCGCCACTGGCCACAGTGGAAGCGGCTACAGGCCAGGGCGAAGCGCACCAGATTGCGGCGACTTGGCGGCGCCTGGCGCAGGGCGTTGTCAAAACCCTCCTGAATTTTTTCCCAGAGCCGGGGCACGCTGGTGAGAAAATGGGGCCGCACCTTTTGTAAGTCTTCCCGCAGGTCGCGGATGGTGGTGTAGGTCTGCTGGCAACCGCAACCGAGAAGAAAGTAGCCGGCCGCCCGCTCGTAGGAATGCCAGATGGGCAACACACTGAGGGCCCGTTCCCCCGGGCTGGCCTGAACCGCCACGGCCAGTTGCTGGATCAGGTAGATCAGGTTGCGGTGGCGCAGGGGAACTCCCTTGGGACGGCCCGTTGTCCCCGAGGTGTAGAGGATGGTGGCCACCGCCTCGCCGCTGAGCACCGCGGCTTCATGGATGGGCCTGCCCTGGGCCCGTTGCTGCAACCCGGACCAGGACAGCAGCGGCACCGGGGCGCCGTCGGAGCGGGGCGGCTGGTGGGGCCAGTGGAGTTCGGCGGGTTGGGCCTCATCGCTCAGCAGCACCACAAAACGAAGCTGCTCCCAGACTTTCTGACTGAGGGGCAGGCCTTGCAGACGCTTCAACAGGGCGTGGTCTTGCAAGATCAGGCCGCAGGCGTTGCAGTCCTCAATGATGTAGTGCAACTCCTCCACCGGCGCTGTGGAGCCCCGCACAGCGTCAGCGGCCCCACAGCTCATCACCGCCTGATCCGCCATGAGCCAGCGGGGGCTGTTGTCCGCCAGGAGCGCCACCACGTCGTCGGCCCCCAGACCCAGGCTTCGTAGCGCTGTTCGGGTTCTGCCGATGGCCGCTTCCAGTTCGGTGAAGGTGAAGTCTTCAGGCGGCGTGGCGTGGGGCGCACCCAGCGCCCCAAGGGAACCATGGCGGCGGGCCAGTTCCGGCCAGAGGTCGTGGAGTTGCTTCAGCCCGCTCCAGTCGGGTCCCAACTGCTGTGCGCGGGCGTCGGCCCGGGTTGCCCGCCAGGCGATATGGGCCTTGGATTGGCTGCTCATCTCACCGAACACCAGCACATCGTCCACCACTATCCCACAGCCGCGTGGGGAGCAACTCCAGATTGAACTGCCGCTGGACCGCCGTCAGCAGCAGGGGTTCCACATGGGCACAGGTGAGGCCAGGGCGCCAGTCCAGCAGACGACCCACCGCATGATCCCTCAATCCACAGGGAACAATGGCGTCAAACCCCTGCAAGCTGCAGTTCACGTTGAGGGCCAGGCCATGGCGGGTAACCCAGCGGCGGCAGCCAATGCCCACGGCAGCCACCTTGCGGCCACCGCACCACACCCCGGTCAGGCCCGGTTGGCGCTCACCGGGTAACCCCAAGGCCGCCAGCACCGCCAGCACAACGGCTTCCAGTTGGCGCAAATACCAATGCAGGTCCAGTGTGTGGCGTTGCAGGTTCAGGACGGGCCAGAGCACAAGCTGGCCAGGGCAGTGGTGGGTCACCTCGCCACCGCGATCAAGGTGGTGCAGGGGGTGGGGCAGGGCCTGGGCGCCATGGCGGAGATGGACGGCGCTGCTGCCCCGTCCCATGGTGTAGCAGGGCGGATGCTGCATGAGCAGAAGCGCCTCGCGATCAGCGGGCTGGAGCAGGAGTTGCTGCTGTCGCCGCCGCTGCTGCGCCAATGCCTCCGTGATGGACATGAGCCCGAGCTGCAACAGATCCGCTTGCCTCATGGTCCAGGAGGGGGTTTCGTCGTTACCATGAGGCCAGCACCTGTGTTCAGGAGCAGCCTATGAAGCTGTTGATCCATGGCCGTAATCTCGAGATCACCCAGGCCATCAGTGACTACACCAGAGACAAGCTGAGCCGTGCCGTGGCCAAGTTTGAGGGCCTGATCAGCGAAGCCGACGTACATCTTTCCGTGGCCAAGAATCCCAGTGTGCAGCAGCAGACTGCGGAGGTGACCATCTTTGCCAACGGCGCCATCATCCGCGCCGAAGAGCGCTCGGAAAATCTCTACGCCAGCATTGACCTGGTCTCCAGCAAGCTGAGCCGTCAACTGCGCCGCTACAAGGAGCGCATCAAGGATCACCACCGGGCCGAGGGCAACCGTTCCGATGGGGATAGCGCCTCCCGCGTCGCCCTCAACGGCAGCGGTGAAGCCATCGAACGACTCAATGCGCAGGGGCAGTCTCGACCGGCTCTGCCCACACCCGCGGTCCGCCGCAAGTATTTCGCCATGCCGCCCATGACCCTGGAGCAGGCCATCACCCAGTTGGAGTTGGTGGACCATGACTTCTACGTCTTCCGGGACCAGGAAGACAGGCAGATCCGGGTGGTCTACCGCCGCAACCATGGGGGCTACGGCGTGATTGAACCCCGGGGCTGATGAACCGTCCGGTCGCCACGGAAGACCACAACTCCCTGCAGGCGTTGCTGACCACCATTGACCTGCCGTCCCTGCTGGATCACGCCTGCCTGGATCCCCTGCAAGGCGGCAGCGCCCTGGGGGAGCAGTTGGAGGCAGCTAGGTTCTGGGGTTGTGGAGGCTTCTGCATCCCGTCCGGGTGGGTCAGGAAGGTGCGTCCCCACCTGCCCACCAACGGACCCACCAGGCTGGTGGCCGTGGTGGGCTTCCCCACCGGAGCTGTGCCGTCCGCCGTGAAGTTGGCGGAGGCGGAGTGGGTGGCGGAGGCCGGGGCTGATGAGCTGGACGTGGTGCCGGACTTTGCCGCCCTTGCCGACGGCAACACGGAGCAGGTCCATGGAGAGTTGGCGGCCATTGTCCAACTGGGCCTGCCGGTGAAGGTGATCACGGAGGCGGCGCGTCTGCCCGGCCCCCTGCTGGAGCAACTGGTGGAGATGGCGGTAGATGCGGGCGCCCAGTGGCTCAAGACCGGCGCCGGCCATGGGCCGGGGGTCGCCCCTGAGTTGGTGCGTCAGTTGGTCAAGCTGGCCCGCGGGCGGGCTGCCGTGAAGGCGGCCGGGGGAATCCACGGTCTGGAGCAGTCCTTGCGGCTGCTGGAGGCCGGCGCACGGCGGTTGGGACTCAGTCGCGCTCCGGCGCTGCTGGAGGCCGCCCGCCGTCACCAGACCGGCAATCTGCGCTGACGGGCAGCCCATGGCCCAGGTCCGCCTGGTTGATGTCAGCCTGAGCCTCAAGGCTTCCGCCTTGGGGGAGCGGGACCGTCTCCTTACGGTTGTCACACCCGAGGAGGGCGTCACCCGGCTGGTGGTGCCCGGCGCACGGCGACCCAGTTCCAGTTTGGCGGGGGCGGCGCCCTTGCGGGAGTTGCGCCTTCTGATCTCCAGAGGGCGCAGCCCCCTGGGGCGGGTAACTCAACTGGAGGTGCGACAAGCCTTTGCAGGACTGGGGCAGCGCCTGGAGTCCCTGGCGGCAGCGCAGTTGCTGGCTGAACTCACCCTCCTGCTGGTGTCCCAGGGGGATCCTGCCCCAACCGGGGTGGAGTTGCTGCGGCTCCACTGGCAGCGGCTGGACCGACTGATTCCGGGCCAGCAGGCGCTGCGGGAGACGGTGGCCATTGCCGTTCAGGGGAGCATGCATCTGCTGGCCAGCGGCGGCCTGGCCTTGCCCACAGGCTGGTGTTGCGGTGACCACAGCCCTCTGGCGCCCCCCCTGGGGCATTGGGACTGGCGCTGCAGTTTCTTCCCGGCTGAAGGTTTTCGCCGGGGCCGGCAGCCCGGCGCCGCCATGGTGCTGAATGCGTCCGAGTTGGCGCTGCTGCAGCGCCTGCAGCGCCCTGCCCTGCCCCGGCGTCGGGCCGATGGAGACCTCATGGGCCCCTTGTCGGTGTGGCAACGGCTGCTGCGGTTGCTGCGGTTCTGGATTGGCCAGCACTTGCAGCGGCAGCCACGCTCCCTCGGCTTTCTGGAGCAACTCGCAGCAGGTCCTGCGGGGAGTATTCATTCACCGTCGCCCGCCCATGGCTCCGGCTTGCCTTGAGTGAGAACCAAGCCAGCGCTGAACAGCCCCTGCTACCATGGAAGCCGTAGGCGCAATGGGACCAGTGCATATTGCCTGGCTTGGCAAGAAGTCCCCGTTCTGCGGCAATGTCACCTATGGACTGGCCATCACCGAGGCGTTGCGGGAGCGGGGTCACGGGGTT
>VXWH01000058.1 GCA_009836025.1 Synechococcus sp. SB0668_bin_13
CCGCTGGGGTCTCGCTCCACCCCGCCGCCGCGTGGAGGGGTGTCCATCCATCCTTGTCCCGTGCGTTTAGATCAGCGCCAGCATCCAGCAGAGCCCTGATCGGTTCTACTTGGCTGTTCCACGCTGCTTTGTGAAGGGGAGTCCGTCCTTTTTCATCGTCTCGTGCGTTTAGATCAGCGCCAGCGTCCAGAAGGACCTGCACCACTGCTGGAGTCTCGCTACCCTCTGCCGCCGCCATGTGGAGGGGTGTTTCTCCACCATTGTCCCGTGCGTTGAGATCAGCGCCAGCATCCAGCAGGACCTGCACCACTGCTGGGATCTTGCTCGACCCCGCCGCCGTGTGGAGGGGTGTTTCTCCATCGTTGTCCCGTGCGTTGAGATCAGCGCCGGCATCCAGCAGAGCCTGCACCACCGCTGGGGTCTCGCTCCACCCCGCCGCCGCGTGGAGGGGTGTCCATCCATCCTTATCCCGTGCGCTGGGATCAGCACCGGCGTCCAGCAGGACCTGCACCACCGCTGGGGTCTTGCTACTTACCGCCGCCCCGTGGAGGGGTGTCCATCCATCCTTATCCCGTGCGCTGGGATCAGCACCGGCGTCCAGCAGAGCCCTGACCGGCTCTACCTGATTGCTCCACACTGCTCTGTGAAGGGGAGTCCGTCCCTCTTCATCCCTGGTATCTGTTCCCCGGCGGTCTGAACGTCCGCTGTTGTGGGGCGTAGCGTCAGCCGGCCCCGGCTGCTCCTCGCCAATATCGGATGCAAGCAACACCAGGCCGGCGAATCCCTTCGGCTCTTTCCCGTTGCTCGAAGCCATCCTCCAGCCGCTGATTGGCCCCTCACCCTAGCTGGCCAGGGAAACTACGCCCTCCCTTGAGCGATCCCGTTGAGCGCAGCGGCGTCCTTCCGTGATCGTTCAACAACGCTGTCCATTTCGGCAAACACCACCTGCTGAAAGGCTGTCAGTCTCCTGGAGATGTCCAGGAGGTCATGGTCGTTGAACAGGTCAATCGCAAGGCTGCGCACCTCTCCAGCAACGTCGTTACTCAGGTCGTGCTTGGTCCCGCGGCTGCGCACACTCACCTGGATGGGCTGGGCAACCCGGTCCCAGTTTTTAACGACGTTTTCCAGTTGCGAGACAAGGCGGTTCATGCGACCGGCTTCCTCCCGCTTGGCAGCCTGTCGTATGCGCTGGATCAAAGCGCGAATCGCGTTTGTCTCCTTCTCGAAAAACCCTTGCGCTTCCACTTCAAAGCCGTCCACCAGGTCGTCCATCAGGATCGGCGCCTGGTCGTTCCCGTGGTTGGTGGCCTCGTCGACGGCCATGGTGACCACCTCGACGAGCAATGAGGAAGGCAGCAGATTCAGCGCCTGCTTGATGGCTTGTCCGTAGTATTGCCGCTGACTGCGCAGTTCGGCATCAACCGCTTGCAAATCCGTGACGGCCGGGAAGCCGGCCGCCTCCCGCTCCCCGTTCAACAGAGCCGCGGTGGGCCGGGCTGCGATAGCCTCGTGTCCATGGGCAAGCGCAAGGATCCATTGGGCAACTTCGTCCTTGGACAACTGCCCGGCAACGCGAATCAGCCCGGCAGCCAGCAGGTTGGCCCGGGCAAGGCTCGGCAGATGCGCCACCAGGTTTCGGATATTGATCGGGTTCTGTTGCACCATTGCAATCATCTCCGAGGCCTGTTGGGGTTCCAGTCCGGGCAGGTAGCCAATCTCGGCTTTGAGACGTCGTTTGGGGTGGATCAGCACCGCTTTTGCGTCTTGCACTGCGGCCGCAGTTACCTCGTCCGCTGCCAGGCTTTTTTCTTCCGCCAGGGCCATGACGCGAAGCTTGTTGTCGCTCATCGTGGCGCCAAGCCTCAAGAAAGGATTGGTCAGCAGGTCCATGTCCATGGTCTACCCGGGTCCCGGCTACAGCCTATGGCCGTTGCATGGCGCCTGGGTGGGGCGGGATTGGAGACACGTGAGCGCCCGCTGTACCATCTCGTCATCCAGAGTGGATTGACCGGCCCGGGCGGCCAGGCGCGCCGCTTCACGGATGACAAAAGCAATGTCCGACGGTGGCCTCCCGGTTAATGCCGCCGCCGTTGCCTCGGTGTCCACCGTGCCTTCCACAGGCAGGTCCGCCAGTAACACCTTGATAAGTTCAGCCGTCTCCGTGGCGGAGGGCATCCCGACCTCGATCACGTGATCAAATCGGCCCCGTCGCAGAATGGCGGAATCGATCATCTCCAGCCGGTTGGTCATGCCGATAACGAGCACCTGGCGCTGACCGGCTTCCAGGATGCGCCGCAGGAACTCCCCGACTTCCTCCACGTGATGCAGGCCTGTGGAGTGGTGAATCTGACGGTCGGACAGGTAGGCCTCCATCTCGTCGATGACGATCAGCGAGGGGGCCGCGTCCATGGCCCGATCAAAGACCTCGCCAATTTTCTTGCTGGTGTCATGAATGTAGGGGCTGGCAACGCTGCTGGAATCAACAGGAAAAACCGGCCAACCCAGGTGCTCCCCCAGCCGCTCCACGGCAAAGGTTTTGCCGCAGCCCGGTGGTCCGTGCAGGACAATCGCGGCGGGAAAGTCAATCCCGAACCTCCTGTACCGTTCTGCATGTTCAATCATGTGAATAACGTGATCCTTGAAGAAGGCTTCAAGAACCGGACGGCCCGGCAGGCAAAACGGCTGTCGTGAACGGGTTGACGTCTCCGCCCCTGCTGTGGTTGTCGGGGTCGGCGCCCCGGCGGCGCCCTGGGGCACACTGAAGCCTGCCGCCAGCACCAGTTCCGCCACGTCCTTCTTGCCCAGCCATCCCAACAGGCTGGACAGGCGACGGAACGACGTGACCGGTATGGACACGCCGCCGGTCAGCCATGCCCCCAGGATTTCCTCGTCCGTGCTCCCCTCGGATACGCTCCACGTGGGCAGAAGCCGGGAATAACGCTCCACATAGATTGCGTCATGGAGCGGGGCGCTGCTCAGCTTCCGGCTTTCACGGAAACTCAGGACAAAGGAGAGTGCATCCGCCTTGGTGTCCGGCGAGCAATTCGCGGCGACGGGCTCAAGTCTGTGTCGAGGTTCTGACGTGATGGCCAGATAGTCGTTCTGGCCCAATGAGAACGACTCCCACACCGTGTCCGGCAAAAGATCGGATTCCATCCATCTGTGGGCCAGAGTGGCCTGCACAACCAGCATGGATTTCTTGTTGTCCAGCCTGTAAATCCGCCAATCGCAACCGCCATGGAGCAACTGGGCCAGCCTGGATCCATTCGGCAGCTCGTGCTTGAGCGGAAACCAAGGCTTATTCTCCGGCTTATTCTCCATTATGACCACCCTCGAATAATGTTCACCTTCATCTTCTTGTCTTCATCTAATTGAGTATCTGCTGATTGAGTATCTGTAACAGTCATAATCTGATAAAGTTTTGCAATAATTTGCCGCAGTTCATCGATGTTATCACTTTTGATGGCGCGTGTTCCCTCTGCAACCAGTTCCTTGAAGCGAGCTTGATCCGAGAAACGGTGAGGGAGTGAAGCCAACAACTTGAAGTTCTTCACCACGTACCAATCCTGTTGCCAGAGAATGGAGAATCTCTTGCTCTTGATCTCCCTCAGAAGGTCTTCAAAATCATTGTCGTCTCGGTCAATGGAACGCTGGGCTGTGCGCGCCAGATTATCGAATTCTCTCGCCCGGCTCGCAGGTGCGCCCTGGCGAACCTCTGCATCGAAGTCTTCAGTGACGCTGTCCAACTCCGTCTGTCTGATGGGCTGGCGGTTCTCCCTGCACACCTGATCCAGCAATAGACGGGCTTCGATGACCCCCTCATCGGCCTCCTTGACGCACTCGGCAGCCTCGTCCCTGTCCAGCTCGTCCTGGTCCAGCTTTGTGGCCGCCTTCACTTTCTTGCGGGCTTCCTCCAGCTTGTCGTCATAGACACCCGCCTTCTCGGTTTCCTTGATGCGTTGCAACGTGCTCTCGCCGTCTTTCCGAACCCGTTCCCTTGTGGATGTCTCACTGTAGTCGCTCTGCCCCTCCTTGCGAGAGTAAAACTTGCCTGCACAAGAGACACCAACACACCCGGCGGACACTTTGAATACGATCTCACCCGAATCCAGCATTTCGTAGTTACATAGAAGATCGGCCCCGGCGGGAATCACCCCGTCTATGAAATCGTCACCTTTGATCTTCAATGAACCAATGGGTCGATTGTTTTCGGGTATATCACTATCACCTTCCCACAACTTGAAGTTGAGAGAGCCGTCTGATCCTGCCCGCAACGATTCTTCCGCTTTGACAGTTACCCTGCCCTTCTTCGGTAACTGATCTCCCTCCTTCACCAAGGGAAGCATGATGGTTCGGGCGCTCCCCAGCTTCTCACGTACTTCCAGCCCAATCGCACGGGAGCAGGGAACCGCATCAACAGTTGGCGGGGTGCGCGTAATGGTGATCCTGTGCGTCGACTGCCCGCCAACGGCATCGAACACAATCACTTTGAACCGATTCTCGCCATCCATGGACAGAGATACGTCGATGGTCTCGCCTTCTTTCAAAGGGAGACGACCGGATGACCAGCCGGTATCCAGGCTCTCCACCTGATACTCCGTTCCCGTCATTATTTCACCCTTAGCCTGAATCCGAATCCTTGCCTGTTTGTTCGGTGTACGGGCTTCGTAGTTGAACGCCAGGTCAAGCCGCGCTCCCTCCCCTGCCGTAACTTCGCCGCGCCTACTCTTCTGACGACGGCTTTGGGAGGTCCAGTCGATGGACTCGGCAAACAGGGCGGCGCCTTCAGCAACGGCCGTCATGGGATCCACTTCAAAGCTTGCAGGAATCCCCAATCCCTCCGACACCTGTACACGCAGTGGGTGGAAATGGGTGGGGCCGCCAATAAAGACGATACAGTCAACGTCATGGGCGGTAAGCCCTGCCTTTTTAAGCACCTTCTCCCTTGCAAATTCAATGGACGCATCAACTTTATCGTAGATAAGCCCTTTCAAAATGTCCCGCGTGATCGTCTCATCTACATCTATATAAATATCCTGATCAGATTGGTCCTTCATATTGACTTCTGTTTCCGGCAGATTGATGACGGCTTCCTCCCGTGAAGAAAGCTCGATCTTTGCCCGCTCTGCTGCCCACGTCGCCAGTTGCCGCAAGCTGGCGCCGTTCTTGGTGAGCCAATAATCGCCGGGCAGGTTAAACGTTTTGCACAACCAGGGTTTGACCACATAGGTGACGAGTTGACGGTCAAAGTCGCGCCCCCCAAGCATGGGCAGGCCGTCCTGGGCGAGGAGGTTGATGTGACCGTCAATGCTCTCCGCCAAGGCAATATCCAGCGTGCCGCCGCCCAGGTCGTAGACCAGGAAGGTTCCATTGACGTTCCGCGCCTTCACGGCGCTCATCACCGCCGCCACAGGTTCCTGCATCAGCGCCACCTTACCGATGCCCGCTTGCTCGGCTGCCTGCATCGTGGCGTTTTTCGGCATCTGATTAAACGCCGCCGGGACGGTGATCACGGTGCCCATCCCCGGGTCGTTGCGGATCTGCTGGCGCAGTTCCTCCGGCAAATAGCCAAACAACGTGCGCAGGACCTCCGCCGAACACTGCTCAGGGGTCATGATCTTGTCCACAGCCGGCAGCTTGATGGGTGTGCTGGTCCCCATGAAGCGCTTGAACAGCGTCGCCACGTTGCCCGGATTATGGGGCGCCGAGGCATACGCCCGTTGCCCCACGTACTTGTTATCCCGAGGGCCGATGTAAATGGCCGACGGGGTGACGTCGTTCTGCTCCGGACTCTTTGAGATGCGGGTCCGGCCATCCTGGTACGAGCAAATCACACTGTTGGTGGTGCCCAGATCAATGCCGACATAGGTTTTCTTCATGATTCCTCCACCTTCCTGCTTTTGAGCATCACGGTTCCCGTACGCTCCACGCCGTCCGGTCCCATGATGATGGGCGTGAGCATCCGGTCGATAACAAGGGCCTCTTCAGGGTCAAAGTCCCCGGCGTTTAACGGCGTCGCCGCTACTCCGGGATCAAACGGCTCCCCCTCCGCGTTCACGGTTCTCATCCCCGCTTTCCTGAGCGCCTCCTCGCGCTTGTCCGTGAACCACGCTAACTGGCCCCGGTACTTTCTGGCCTCACCCGCGTCCAGTTTCTGCAGGAGTCGCTCAAACAGCCGGCTGAACCGCCAGGATTCAACGGCCAAGTCCAGGAAGGACTTCTTCGACTGCTGCAAGCTACGCACGGCGTCAGAGATGGCCCTACAGAGTTCCTCCTTCTCCGGGTCCTCGTGATCCATGCCTCCCCCGTTGAGACCAAGGGGATCACAGGCATTTATGCTTGATCTGGTGCTGGCGTCTTCTGGCATCAAGGCGAACTTCGGAGGGAGAACCCAATTCAAGCGGAAATAATAGCTCACCAAGGCGAACCTGTCTCAAATGCCACCCACTGGCTCAGCGGCCCGGACGCTACCCATTGACCGGGACGCACAATGGAGGTCCGAGGTCAGATCAATCCGTGGTCAGTGTGCTGCTGGACTGGCAGGGATGGGGGAGTCGGTGGGAGACCACCCCCTTGACGCGGCGCCTGCCCTTGCTGGCGGGGCTGTTGCTGGTGAGCCTCTTCGCCGCCCTGCCGTTCCTGAGCCGTCCGGGCATGGTGCTTCTCCTGCTGGGGAGCGGGCTGCTCTGGCTCTCCTGGAGCCTGCTGGAGCCTCCCGCGCCACTGGGATCCATGGGCCGCTGGCTGTTGGTGTTCCTGGCCGTTGCCGTGGTGGCCACAGGGTTCTCGCCGGTGCCCCGGGAGGCGCTGCGGGGTCTGCTCAAGCTGATCCTCTACCTGGGGGTCTGGGGGTTGGCCGCCCGCCTGCTGACACGGAACCGGAACTGGTGGAATCCCGTTCTGGCGGGGCTGCTGCTGGGGGGACTGGCGGAAGCGGTGCTGGCCCTGCGGCAGTTGCAGGGGGGCGCCATCGCTCTGGCCACGTGGTCGGACGAAGCTTCCCTTCTTCTGGGCACTGAGCGGTTGTATGGCACCCTGGACAACCCCAACCTGCTGGGCGGTTACCTGGTCCCCATCATCCCCCTGGCCATGGGCGCCGCTCTCCATTGGCGCAGTTGGCCCAGTCGATTGTTTGCCGCAGTGACAGGAGGGCTGGCAGGGCTGACGCTGGTGCTCACCTACAGCCGCGGGGCCTGGCTTGGCCTGGGGGCCGGCTTGACCTGCTTCCTCCTGCTGTGGGCCTGGTTTGCTCCCCCCAGATTCCGGTGGTGGCGGCCGGCGGTTTTTTGCAGTCTCCTGTTGGCGGCATTGATCGGGGCTGTAGCCGTGGCAGGGTTGCTGGAGCCACTGCAGGTGCGGCTCCTCAGCGGTCTGGCGGGCCGTGGCGATAGCTCCATCAACTTCCGCATCAACGTCTGGATGGCGGCCTGGCAGATGGCGCAGGATTACGTCTGGACAGGAATCGGCCCCGGTCAGGATGCCTTCAATCGCATCTATCCCCTGTATCAACAACCCATGTTTAATGCGCTGAGCGCCTATTCCATGCCCCTTGAACTTGCCGTGGAGCTTGGTGTTGCCGGGCTGCTGGCGGGGATTGTGATCTTTTGCCATGCCCTGCGCCAGGGCTTGCGCCAACTCAGGGCGGCCGTGGCAACGACGGGGGAGAGGGGCTGGCCCCAGATCGGCGCCATGGCCGCTGTGGCGGGTCTCGGCGCCCATGGGCTGGTGGACACCATCTTCCTGCGCCCGGAAGTGCAGTTGATCTGGTGGCTCTGTATTGCCTTTCTGGCCACTCGACAACAGCCGCGCCGTCCCCCGGTGAACCCATAGGCGCGGCGTGACGGGGAGTGGCGGGACCCTGCTGACCACGGCTGTGCAGGGATACAAGCCCCGCCCTTCAGGGCGGTGTCCTATCTGCTGGTGCCTGTGTCCAATAAGGCCAAGTGAGTTGGGTGCAGGGGTGTTCCAACCATCAGAGATGGAGGTCGTGATGAGCCAGCACCGCTTTGTGATCACGGATCGGCTCTGGCCCCCATTGCCCCGCTCCTGCCCGGCAAGGCTACTTGTTCTGGCTCAGTGAGGACCAGCTTGAGAGGATCAGCCCTTCTTCCCCAAGTCTCGTGGCGTGAGCCGTGTGGATGAGAGCAAGGTGTTGAGCGGCATCATCTACGTGCTGCATCACGGCCCGCGCTGGGTGGATGCCCCAGCCGTCTACAGACCCCACAAAACCCTCTACAATCGTTTCCGCCGTTGGTCAGAGAAGCCAGCCCCACAGCCTCCACCACAACGGGCTGATCCCTGTCCCCCAAGAGGCTGATGGCACCCCCATGGCCCGCAGACAGTCGGCAGTGCTACGGGGATCTTCCGGGGCCGTTCATCTTGGGAAAAAGCAGAGACCACAGTGAGGACCGCCTGGGTCTTGGTACCTCCACCTTGGGGCCTGTTGTCACTTGGTTATGGATGACTGGCTGGCTGGATCGGTCAACGTCAGGATCAGGTCTTGCTGCTTGTCAAACCGTCTCTCCATCCGCTCAAGGCCTTCCTTTACGTCGTCCCGTAGCCCCTTCATGTCGTCCCGTAGGTGGCTTACCCTTTGCCAGAGCATCACAAAGCCAATCAGCATCAGCGTAGTTGGGGTAAGAGTAGGGCGCAAGGGAGCAAGCAGGGCAGCCATGGAAGCGATCCGCTTAGGACAAGCTACAGGCGTCTTGTAGGGCCAGCACGGCACACCGTAGGGCCCGTAGGGTATCCGTCTTAGGGCCGCCACCCGCGCCAGTGGGCCGTCCCTTGGGACTGTGGCAGGAGCCAAGGCATAGGGGCGTTCCCCAGGGGCAACCGCCAAGGTCAGGGACCGTGCCCCGCGCCAGTGGAACCGCTGGCGTTGGGACCAAAGGGTAAGCCTTACCCCGTTGGGACCAAGCCTGGGGCCCCATCCTCCTGGGACCTGCTTATGGCCCGTCCTGGAGCTTCCCTGAGGCCAAGAGGGGCCCATCCTCCATCCATGGGAGGAGTAGGCCCATGGGCATTGGTCGCCCCCCAATTCCATTGGTCTGGCGAGGGAGAGAGGAATTGGAGTCCATGACCCGCTCCCTGGGGCTGCCCCCTGGCCTGGTGCGGCGGCCCCAACATTCTGGCCTGTGATGAGGGAAGTCCCACTTGGAGATTGCCCAGCGACTGGGGGTGAGCAAGATGACGGTGGGCAAATGGCGCCATCGCTTGCACCACCAGGGCAGGGCTGCAGGAGGAAGAACGCCCTGGCCCCACCCATGATGGCCAGCGGGTGGCCGTGGTGCGCATACGCCATTGCAGCCACCAACCCACTGCCACCCGTTGGAGCGTCCGCACCCTGGCCGCCCAATCCGGCATTGCCAAGTTCACCGTCCATCGATGGTTCCAGTGATTCAGCCTGCAACCCCAGCGCCCCCGCCATTGCAAGATCTCCACCGATCCCTATTTTTTTGTAAAAGATTTTTCTGAATTGCAAATATTATTTTCTTCATAAGATTGTTGTTTTGATCTTTGTATGCTGAATATTATCAGCATTGTCAATTAAAGTTAAACTCTAAATTTATTTACTTTTATCACATCCCTATCAACTCCATATACGTTAGCCGCTTACCCACCATCCCAACTACCATGTCCAGCATCATATCCACAGTATTCAAGAGGCGGATATTGTAGCGGCCTGCAAACTCACTCACATAGCGGTTTAGGTGCTTGTGGCTAATCTTATGGAAAGCCTGGGGAATGGGGTCTTCACAGCAGCGAGGGAGTCAGAGTGACCTATT
>VXWH01000113.1 GCA_009836025.1 Synechococcus sp. SB0668_bin_13
CATTCGGCGCTAAGCGGCAACAGCAGTAGCCGGGATGTGCCAATGCAACGGGCGGGCGGCAAGGGGCTCTATGGTTGAGCAGGCTCTCTCACTCAAGGGGAAACGGTAACCTCCCACGGCACCTGACGCTTGCGCCCTGGCGGTGTGGACCGCCTCTGGAAGCAGCAGTGGTGCTGAGGAGGGCAAGCTGGCATGGTCCCAGGCAAGGGTGACACGGCTGCAGATGGAGATGGGAGCCAGCGTCCCAATGCTGCTGGGGAATCCTGATGCGGAGGTGGAGGCAGGCTCCGGGACAACACTCACCCCTTCCCAGGAGGTGGGTGGCATGGATGCCTTGCTGATCCCCACCGTCATGGAGGCGGTGGACGATACCGGAACCAGGGTGCAGGGGCAGTTTGAAGCGCAGTTGGCCTAGGGCCTCCCCGCCTTCGGTGACCGCTTCACTTGTCATCCCAGGGGTAGGAGTTGCCTTCTTCCCGGACAGCAGGAAGTACAGCCT
Source organism: Synechococcus sp. SB0668_bin_13 (assembly GCA_009836025.1). Lineage (GTDB taxonomy): Bacteria > Cyanobacteriota > Cyanobacteriia > PCC-6307 > Cyanobiaceae > Synechococcus_B. Next base: position 500 of record VXWH01000113.1, read on the forward strand.
GCTGTGGGCACTGGCTCCCTAACCCGAGTTCTGGATAAGGGGCCAGAGGGAAACGACCTTGCCCTGGCTTGGTGGGGGCTTGGGGAAGCCTGACGGGAAGATCATGTTGCCAGTTGCAACAGTTGGGCACCACGAAAAATCCGACAACCTTCCCCCATGAAATGCCCTCCTACCATGAGAAGTTCAGTTGTGGAGCGGGTTTGCATGGGCCAGCAGATTTTCAGGCGGGGGGACGGCAATTTTTCGTGGTGCCCAGTTGCAACACCTGATGCCCCCCACCGTTCCCACAGGCATCCAAGAGGATTGGGCCTTCTTGACGGCGGACTGATCCATGGATTCCCGCTGCCGCGACTTTTCCTGTCCTGGTCCCCTTACCGGAACTCGGGTTCCCTACCCTGAGCAGGGCCGGGCTGATGCATCCTGGGAACTCTCCCTGGAGGGTGCGAGGGAAGAAAGCAGCGCCGCTGATGCTCCCGTGGAGCACTCCCTGGGGCTGCGCTTCTCTCTCCTCTTCTGAAGGGCTGCTCACACCCAGGAGGCTCCTGGTGACACCTCCTGACCCTCTCTTGCAGGATTTCTCTCGGCAGAGAGGAATCACTCCCTCGGTTTATGGGTCCTGACCTTAGGATTTGACGGAGGAGTTTGTGTCTTCACTGTCTGCCATGGTGCTGGCCACAAGGCCCAACTGGAGGCCTGGGGGATAGCCGCCAAGGCGTTGGATCTGGCCGAGGAAAGCCTCGGGGAGGCGAATGCCCAGACCCTTGCAGACTGCCTTCACCAGGTCCACCCGGTCGATGGTGCCACTGGGCAGACCTGCTCCATTGAGCACCAGCAAGCGGGATTCGGGAGCGCGTTCCAGGGCCAGGGCAGCCTGCCAGAGGGGGGCGTTGTCCCTGATGCTGGGGATCTCCTCCCTGGGCTGGAGTTGCTGGCTCACGCTCTCTCGCGGCCAACTCTGCACCGGCAACGTCTTGAGCGCCTCCGGCTGAAAGCGACCCAGCCAACGGTGGCCCTCATACACCAGGAGCCAGTCCTGGGGACCCATCTCCGTGGTCTGCCGGGCCAGTTGGCGGCTGATGGTTCGGAGGTCAAGCTGGGCGTTCAGGATCCGGTAGCGCCGCCCCTGCACCTGTTGCACACGGAGTCGCAGAAGCTGGTCTTGCAGGCGCAACACTTGCAACTGGGTGCTGGCGGCTTCCAGGCCAAACCATCCCAGCACCACCAGCCAGAGTCCGGAGGGGACCCTCGGAACCAGCACAAGCCAGAGGCCCAAAGCCATGGCTGTGACGGCCAGGGCCAGCCCGGCCACTGCCGCCACCTGAATGCCCCGACGACGGCTGCCGCTGAAATGCCACACCAGGGCCTTCACGATCAGGCCCCCATCCAGGGGGAGTCCTGGCATCAGATTGAACATGCCCAAGACCAGGTTGAGGACCATCAACCGCTGGCAGACCAGAGCGGCAACGGGCTGGGCCGTCTCACCGAGATGGGCAAGAAGAAAGAAACCCATGGCCAGAGCAAAGCTGACGGCGGGTCCCGCTGCCGCCACCTGCAGGGCCGCAAGGGCTGAGCGGCACTCCTTTTCAATGGTGGCCACGCCACCGAAGAGAAAAAGAGTAATGCTGCGCACCTTCACCCCATGGCGGATCGCCACCAGGGAATGGCCCAGCTCGTGGAGCAGCACGGAGCCAAACAGCAGCAGGACCGTCACAAAACCCAGCAGCCAGAGCCCGGGCGTGGTCACCACCAACTGACGGTCTTGCAGCAGTTGGCCGTACTGTGCTTGAAACAACGCTGTGGCCAGACCCACGATGACCAACCAACTGGGGTGAACCCGCAGGGGAACACCGCAAATGGCGCCGATTGTCCAGGCTTTTCCCATGAGAGCCCTTGGCATCCCATCATCCTAAGAATGTCAGCGAACGTGCAGCGCTTTCGGTAATGGGGGAGATCCCAACCATGGGCAGTGTCCCGGTTCAGATCAAGATTTGTGGGCTGACCACACCGCAGCAAGCCCAGGCCGTGGTCGCCTGTGGCGTGCAGGCCATTGGGGTCGTTGCCGTGGCGGGATCACCCCGCTGGGTGTCACCGGCCGTCAGTCAAGCCGTTTGGACTGCTGTTCAGGAGCAGGATGATTCCGTGGAACGGGTGCTGGTGGTTGCCGACGGGGACGATGTTCAGCTTGATGCCTATCTGGACGGGCAAGGCAGCCGTCATCGCCCCACGACTCTCCAGCTTCATGGCCAGGAACAGCCTGAACGCTGCCGCCAGTTGAGCCAACACTGGGGATTACCCATCTGGAAAGCCCATCGCATTCGCGGCCCCGAGGACCTGCGAACAGCCCAGCGGCGTCAGGATGGCGCCGCCGCCCGGCTGTTTGACGCCCACGTTCCCCGGCAGCTGGGGGGGACAGGGCGGCAGCTTCCCGTTCACTGGTTTTGTGACCAGCGGTTTTTCGGTCCGTGGTGGCTGGCCGGGGGCCTGGGACCGGAGAATGTGGCCGCCACCCTTCAGCAACTGGCCACCATGGCGGTGCGCCCTGACGGAGTGGATGCATCCAGTCGGCTGGAGTCTGCCCCGGGGTGGAAAGATCTGCGCCGCTGCGCAGCCTTTGTGGCAGCGGTGAGGAGCGCCGGCGTGTGAGCCTCAGAGCAGGCTCTCCTGCTGGCGAATGAGGTCGAAGAATTCCTTCTTCATGGAAACATTGCTGCGGAAACTGCCCCGCACCACGCTGTTCACCATGGAGGCCTGGGGTTCTTTCACGCCGCGCCACTTCATGCAGTAGTGCTGCGCCTTCAGCACAATGCCCAGCCCCCGGGGTTTGCAGAGGGCTTCAATTTCATCGGCCAGGATAATCACGGCTTCCTCCTGGATGTGGGGCCTTGAAAACACCCAATCCGCGATGCGACTGAATTTGCTTAAGCCAATGACCCGTTCCCCAGGCTGGATGCCAATCCAGCAGTGGCCCAGTATGGGGACCAGGTGATGGGAGCAGGCGGAACGCACCGTAATGGGGCCAACGGTGTAGATCTCGTCCAGCTCCTTCACATTGGGGAAAGAAGCCACCTTGGGCTGGGGGTGGTAACGCCCCTTGAACACCTCGTGGAGGTACATCCTGGCCACCCGCTCAGCGGTTTCCGCAGTGTTGTGGTCATTGTCCACATCAATGACCAAAGCCTTGAGAAGGCCACGCACTTGTTCGACCACTTCTTCTTGCAGGGCCTCAAGCTCTCCTTCTTGCAAATAAGCAGCGATATTGTCATTGGCCAGAAAGGAGGCCCGCGCTGCCTGGAGGCGTTGGCGAATGCGGCCGCTGGCAGTGGATGCGGGAGCTTGGCTTGCCACGCCAACAACTGTCCCTGCGGAAGCTCGCCGAATCGTGGACATCATATCAAAATCCGCCTCCAAAGGCGGCATAGGCTTCAGATCGTCAAGAGTCATCATTCAAAAATGATCAAAGCGCTCCAGCGGCTGGAAGCAAGGTGAGGTTCTCAATGCGCTGCTTTGGAGGCTGTTCTGCCAACTGGAGAAGAGCGTGAGCAACATTGTCCGGATCCAGCATGGCACGGCGATCCAGGTCAGCGTGGACGGTTGGGGTGTCCCACAGGGGCGTATTAACCGCACCCAAGGTGACGGTGGTGACACGAATGCCTTGCGATGCCTCCTCCAAAGCCAGGGAGCGACTGAAGGCTGCCAGAGCCGCCTTGGTCATGCCGTACCCTCCCCACTCCGGAAAGGCCTGGTCAGCGGCATGGCTGCTGATGTTGATGATCAAGCCGCCGCCGGCCAGGCGCATGCCCGGCAGCGCCGTCTGGGTCACCTGAAGCACACTGGTGAGATTGAGTTGCACCAGCCACCGCCAGTCCTGCAGGGACATGGTGGCCAGGGGAGCCGTGTAACCAACTCCGGCATTGTTGATCAGCACCCCGGGAGCCCCTCCCGAAGCCAGGAGCATCTCAACGCCGGCGGGAACGTCATCGGCTTCGCTCAGGTCCACCGCTGCCCAATGAACCACGGCGCCCTGGCGGCGCAGATCGCCGGCCATGGCAGCCAGGGCGGAGCCGTCACGGGCCAGGAGTTGCAATGCCCAACCCCGGGCTGCAAAGCAGCGCGCCGTGGCAGCGCCAATGCCTCGGGAGGCGCCCGTGATCAGCACGGACCGGCGAGAAGAGGATGGGGTTGGGGTGGTTGATGTCAGAGATGCATATGCAAGGGGAACGATGATCCCGAAGGATCTTTAAGAGAGTTTAAGGGTCGACGTGGCTGCTTGTTTCCAGCACTTGGCCCATGCGGCGGAACTTTTCATAGCGCCGTTCCAGAAGCTCTTCCGTGCCGAGGGCCTGCAACGCTTCGAGATGGCCGAGGACAGCCTGCTTCAGGGCAGCCACCGCCTGCTTGGGGAATGTATGGTTGCCCCCTGGAGGTTCAGGAATCACCTCGTCGGCCAGTCCCAATGTCCGCAGTTGCTGGGCAGTGATCTGCAACGCCTGGGCAGCTTCGGCAGCCCGTTTTGCATCCCTCCAGAGGATGGCGGCGCATGCCTCAGGGCTGGCCACGGTGTAAATGCTGTGCTCAAACATCATCAAGTGGTCCACAATGCCGATTCCCAAGGCGCCGCCTGAGCCACCCTCACCGATGACGCAACCGATGATGGGCACCCGCAAGGCAAACATTTCCCGCAAATTGGCCGCAATGGCTTCCCCTTGCCCCTGTTCTTCCGCCTTGAGGCCCGCATAGGCCCCGGAAGTGTCAATGAACATGAGCAGGGGCAGGTGAAAACGGTCCCCATGGCGCATGAGTCGCAGGGCCTTGCGGTATCCCCCCGGGGACGCCATACCAAAGTTACGGGCCATTTTTTCCTTGGTATCCCGCCCCTTTTGATGGCCCATCAGCAGCAGAGGGACTCCTTCAATGGTTCCCACACCGCCCACCAAGGCGGCATCATCGCTACCACAGCGATCCCCATGGAGTTCATACCAGGTGTCGCAAAGGTTTTCGATGTAGTTGAGGGTGTTGGGACGCTGGGGATGCCGGGCCACCTGGATCACCTGGGAGGGGGTGAGATGGGCGTAGATCTCCTGCCGCCGCTTGGCCACCAGTTGTTGCAGTTCCTCCATCTGTTGACTCACGTCCAGATCACTGTTTTCCGAGTCGAGGCGAATCTGCTGGATTTTGGCCTCCAGATCCGCCAGCGGCCGCTCGAAATCCAGAACGTGTTGACTTGCTCGGGCCATGGCAGCACTCAAGAAGTGGAAGGCACAGGGGCCGTCACCAGATCGCCGAGGCCCAGCGCCCGGAAGCCGTGGCGCACGGACGCCTGACCAATTTTCTCCATGGCCGCCAGGCTGATGTTGTTGCGGCCCCAACTGAAGTTGGTGTGCCAGCCTTCGAATTCCAGCAGCATGGCCTCCGCAAAGCAGGCAAACATCTGACGGCTGGGGCGCTCCATCTCGGCAATCTGCATCATGTGCCAGCCAATGTCGCGCCAGAACTCCACAATGCCTCCTTTCAGCACATGGAGGTCAGGGCACTGGATCCGGGTGTCCAGATTTTTGGGATAGCCCCCATCCACCATCAAGCAGGGACGCCGCAGGGTGCTGGTGTTGATCTCCACGTTTTTGGGCAAGCTGGCCACCCATACCACCACGTCCGCTTGGGGAAGGGCGTCTTCCAATGACAGGATGTCGCCGCCCGCCAACTCTTTCTGGAGCGTCTCCAGCCGTCCCTGATGACGGGCCACCAGCAACAGTTCCTTCACACCGGTGCGCTGCTTGAGCCAACGGCAGACAGCGCTGCCGATATCCCCGGTGGCACCCACCACGGCCACCACGGCTTTCTTCAGGTCAATGCCCAGGTGGGGTGCGTTTTCTTCCACCTGTCGGCAAATGATCCAGGCGGTGTGGGTGTTGCCGGTGGTAAAGCGTTCCCACTCCAGCAGGATGGAGCGCACCTTCTGAAACCGGGCCAGATCGAAGTTTTCGAAAATGATGGAGGTGAAGCCCCCCAGGGCCGTGACGCTGAACCCGTTTTTCTGGGCATAGGCCATGGCGTTCTGCACCTTGCGGGCCGCTGTCTTGAAGCGGGCCGGCAACATCTCCGGCAGGAAGCAGGAGTCGATGTAGCCGCCCGTGATTTCCTTGCCCGTCCGGCTGGTCACGGTGAAGGTCTCCAGCAACTGGGGGGGCGTGCTGCACCAGGTGTCCAGATCCCCCTTGGCGTGCTCCATATAGCCCAACTCTTCTGCCCGTTTCCTGGCCACAGCGAAGCTGGTGGAGTGACCGATCAGTCCAAACATGTACGGTTTTCATCCATGGGAAACCTAAAGCCTCAAGCGAGGGCCTGGGCGCTCATCCTGATGATCTCCCGGGTGGTGAAGCCCACGTCGCTGAGGGCCTCCTGGTAGCCAATCAGGAAGTCCTCGATCAGGTTTTCCTTCGCCATCCGGAGTTGGGCGGCATCCGTCTCCACGGCGTCAAGCATGGTTTTGATGAGGGGAAGGTTGGCCTTGTTGGCTGCCATGAGTTCCTCCTTCACCTGGTGGAAGTGGGCCTTGAGCCACGCCTGGCCGTAGTTGAGGTGGAGGTACTCATCCTTCACCACGCCTTCGGTCACCCGACGGGCAAAAGGGTCAGCCACGGGAATGTAGATGTGATAGGCGGAAATGGAGAAGGCCTCGATCAGGATGGCCTGGATCAACAGACAGGTGGCCACCTTGCCTTCCGCCAGAGCCGCCTGGAAGTTGTTCCGCAGGGGAGCAAAAAAGGCCTTGGCGAAGTCCATATCAGGCGTCACCTTCAAGTTCTTGCCACAGGCCTGGAAGCCGCGCATGTGCTTCATCTCCATCCGGGCCAGCCGGTTCAACTCCTCGGCTTGCTCCGGCAGCAGTGTGGTGATGGACTTGTAATTGCCGTAGGCCTCGTGCTCCCCCTCGATCACGATGGCGTTGATGCGGCTGTAGGCGTCCTTATAGGCTGCTGAAGTGAAGTCGGGCAAGGAGGCAACCAGGTCAGCCGCTGGGGTGGTGGCGCCAGGCGCAGTGGCGGGAATTGACATGAAATTGCGATGAGCCGTGATGGCTTTATACTCTATCCGAAAATCCAGGGGATCCCCGCGGAGGCCATGAACTGCGCAGCAGGGCGGTAAATGTGGCCGTCCACCCCTGCACCAGCTTTTGCTGCAGGGCAGCCCCCAACGACGCAGTGGCCCCATGGGGGGTGCCCACAGTCCCCGAGCGGCTCAATGCCCCTGTGGTCCAGGCGCTGGGGCAGCGCCCCTCCAACGACAGGCCGTCTGGCGGTGTGGGGGGTGGCTCGGCAACGGCGTGCTGAAGCTGCACCAGCTCTGGCGCCATATGGAGCATCAGACTGGTTTCCGCCAGGCCGGCATGGAGACCTTCACCGCGCTCAGGGTCCGGGATGAGGTCCATCACTCCTTCCACGTCCCAGAGAAACCAGGCATGAACCCCCAGGTGGGGGTGGCGTCCATGCACCTGCCGCGCCGCCACGTCCAGCAGACTGATCTGTCCCCCATGGCCGTTGAAGAGCACCAGCCGCTGGAATCCCGCCTGGGCCAACGGCTCGGCAATGGCCTCCACCTGGGCCAGCATGGCCTCCGCCGGTTGGGTGAAGCTGACCCCAAAGCCCCTGTGCTCCGGCGCAAAGCCCAGGCTTTGCAGCGGCAGAGACCAGATGGGCAACTGGGGAGGGAGCGCTTGCAACACCTGGCGGAGCACCTGCTCCGCAAACAAGCCGTCGGTCCCCAATGGCAAGTGGGGACCATGCTGTTCCAGGCTGCCCCAAGGCACCACAACGGTGCTGCTGTCACAGGCAGCGGCGCGCTTCGCCTCCGGCCAACTGAGGTGATGGAGGCCACGGTGCTGCTCAGCCGTCATGGGAGGGGTAACGTGCGGGACAATCGGTCCATAATGCCCACAGTCCGTGCATCTTCGATGAAAGCGAAAGACGTCAAACGCCCCATTGACACAGGACGGGGAGGAAGTCAAAGAAACGTCCGTCTCTCCATTCTCAGGGTCAACAAGCCTGGGACGCGGCAGCGGATCACGGACGACGCACCCCCAACAGAAAGCCCGCCGACACCGCCTGCCGATCTTGACGCGGCGCTGGACCCGGCGCAGGCGCCGGAATCCCTGCCGTCCTTCACACCCCGCAGCGTGGATGACGTTGACTTTGATGAAGAGGCCTTCCAGTCGGCCCTGGAGGGCAGCGCCGGCATGGGCGCCAAAGGGGAGGAGGTTCGTGGAACCGTGATCGGCCACGAAAGTGATGGCGTCTATGTGGACATCGGGGGCAAGGCCCCCGGTTGGCTGCCCAGGCAGGAGTGTGGCCTGGGGGTCGTCACTGACGTGGTGGAGCAGTTCCCCCAAGGGAAACAACTGAAGGTGCTGGTGACGGGTGAGCAGAATGCTGAAGGCATGGTCACCGTCAGTTGTCGGGCCCTCATGGTGCGGGAAAGCTGGGCAACCGTGACGCGCCTTGCCCGGGAGGCTGCCGTGGTGCAAACCCTGATCAGCGGGTTTAATCGTGGCGGCTGCACCTGTCACGTGGAGGGCCTGCGGGGGTTTATTCCCCGCTCCCAGCTTGTGGACGGGGACAACTACAGCACACTGGTGGGCAAAACCATTGGGGTTACCGTTCTGGAGGTGAACCCCAAGACCTCCAAGCTGGTGCTCTCGGAGAAGCAGGCATCCCGTACCCAGCGCTTTGCCGAACTGAAGGTGGGCGACCTGGTGACGGGTCGGATCAGCGGCCTGAGGCGGTTCGGCTGTTTTGTGGACCTGGGGCCCGTCAGCGGCCTGCTGCATCAGCGCTGCATCAGCGCCGGCCATGTGGGCGAGTTGCGGGAGGTGTTTACACTGGGAGAGACCATCTCCGCTCTGGTGACGGACGTTGACGCTGCCCGTGGCCGCATCGCCCTCAACACCGCCCTTCTGGAAAGCCTTCCCGGTGAAATGCTGATGGCCAAAGCGGACGTCATGGGCCAGGCGGAGCAGCGGGCCGAGCGAGCGCGGGCCGTTCTGTTTCAGGAGCGGCAGCAGGAACAGCAGCCGGCGGCGCCTGATCCGGTCTCCGAGACCCATGGGCCCGTTGCCAACTCCGGCCGGAGCTTGGCGTTCTCCCCACCGACCCCCAAACCC
>VXWH01000189.1 GCA_009836025.1 Synechococcus sp. SB0668_bin_13
CCAATTTGACCCTTGCCGGACCCCTCCCTTTCAATAGTTAAGTATGGAAGCTCCGAATTGCGGTTGTCGCGAGCCTCTGCTGGCCGTCCACCACCTCAAGTACGTCGTTACCCTTGCGGATCGTAACGATTGTTCCGACGAAGTAGGGAGTGTCCTCGCTCCCGATTGACCGGGCAAAGTCTTGGAGCAAGGTGGTGACTTCCTCTTTGGTCCAAGAGTAGTTTCTTTGATTTGGTGGCACGATCAGCCTGCTCTGCTTCAAGATGCTTGCCAGTCCCAGTTGCGAGAATTTGAATGATGAGGGTATCCAGTGCAAAACACGAGAAAAGCATCTTTCCTGATGGCGCAGATCACCACCCCGGTGGCCCACCATCAAGGGCGCCCTCTACATATCAAGAGAGGATCGCAGGAACAGAACAGATGGGCGATCCAGGATTCGAACCAGGGACATCCTGCTTGTAAGGCAGGCGCTCTACCGCTGAGCTAATCGCCCGATGTGCATCGGTGCCTTGGGGTTCCATCCTGGGATGGGCCAAGCCGGAGCATTGATCCCGAATCCTAGCACCATGAGACCCCATGGATGCCGCAGGCCATGAATGCCATAATGCCATGGGGACGCCGTCTCGGCTGGACAACACTGGACACAGGTTCAGGCGCTTAGGCGCCTAAGGCAGACGCTTGCGACAGTGGTCCATGGCCCAGCCTCTGCAATGTTCCCAGCGCCTTGAGACAGACCTTCACGGAACGATGGTGACCATAAAGCGCCAACTCCTGTCTCTGCATGATGGGAAACGTTGAGTAAATGTAATGAATCTCTTCCTCGTCTGTGATGCCATAGAGGAGGAAAAACAGGGCGTCAAGTCTTGCACGCAGATGGAGACGGCGCTGAGGATTCCACACAAAGGGTGGCCCCCGATGGCCCAGGTCACGGGCAAAGGCCCTGAGGTCCCATGCCGTATAGGTGAGTTCCAGCACGGCAGCCCTGACGATTGTCGCGGCTGAGGTGGAGCCGATCCGGATGTTGAAGCGACCTGGAGGCACAACGGGAAGCTGTTCAAGGACATGGAGCGTCAAACTGGTTCCGTAAAGCTTTTGGCGGACGACGAAATCAAAGACGACGGAATTTAGATTGGCGAGAATCAAACAGGCCCAGGACGCCCGTCTGCTTATGTTACTGTTCAATAACAGCAAAGGAAGTTTGTGACTGACGGCAGCGCGGGGCAGAATCGCTGCAATCATGGTTCTCATGTTTGTTGTTGATGTGACGTCCTTGAATGCAATGACCCACGAATCAGGCCAGGACCAATGCTTGGCGTCCACCTTGACGTAATGGCGCCATCGTGGGCGCCGCTCAGGACTGGCCTTTTCAGAACTCTGCAATAGACGTTGCTGGGCAGGACGAAACATGTTGCTCTTGTTGACCACGATATCGGCAGCGCGATGGTCAAATGCCTGCATCATTTTCCCCTCGTAGAGCGGCAGGCATCCATCGCCTTCAGGGGCGCTGCGAAAGAGGTGAGAGTCGGAACTCATGTCAAACATTCTCCTGTAGGTCACGGGCCATGGGCGACGGACCGTGCCTCCTGATCGGTTGACCAGCACAGGGAGGCGCTGATAAATCCCTGTGGTGATCCAGGCATCCCGCCGGCTCCGGAACAAGGGTGCTGTCCCGGTGTTTGGATTGACCCGGGCAAAGTCTTCCGCATGCAGAAGAAACCGCCGCTCCGGGTCCTTCAACTCGGCAATGCTGCCGAGGCGGAAGGCACAGCGGGCCGCGCCAGCCACGGGGGAGGAACTGGCGCTCAAGGCGTCACGGCACAGGCGCCTCCTGTCCCCGTTCTGCGGTGACTCCTGCGGGCTCTTCCGGGCAACAAAGACACAAAACCGCAATGATCCATGAACATCGGGGAAAAAAGTCTTTCTGTTCTCGAAGTCGTACAAGACCTTCAGGCGCCCTTCCTGTGCAACGCGGCGGAAAAATCTTGCCCCCGTCTTCCCGGACGCCAAGCCGGATGGCGTCAGCATGCCCACCAGTCCATGGGGCTTCACCAACGCCATGGCTCGCTCCACAAAGAGCGCGTAGAGATTGAGATCACCCCCGGACAGCAGGGGATAGTCTCCACAGGATTTGGCCACCCGGGCTGTTGCTGTTGCCTGGGCTGCCGCACGGGCATAGGCCACAGCCTGGGGAGCCTGGAGACGTTGCAGTTGTGCGATGCGCCGCCGCCGCGCCGCCCCATGAGGTGCCCACGCCACATCAGGGCAGTTTTGTGCAAACCATTCCACCTGTTGAAGTTTCACCCTGTCCCAGGGCGGATTGCCAATCACGGCATCAAAGCCACCGCCGTGATGCTCGCCGTCCCCCTCCAGCCAAACGCCGGGACATGCCAATTGCCAGTGAAAAAACCGCTCTTCGGCGATAACGGCGTTCATCCGGTTCAGGATCCGGACCAATCGCTGCTCCGTGACTGGGACAACCCCTGTCAGCACATGAACGGGATTTCCCCAGCGACCACGCCACAAGTCATGAACAATGTCCCTGTCCCCGGCTGGGGCCGGGCCCAACCAATGCTCCGCATGGATGGCGGACAACACGGCCTCCAGCGGCCCGTTGGCTTTGCCCAGGGCGCGCCAATGCTGTGTACCGGCAGGGCCTGGCAGCGTTGTGGCGTCCATTGTGGCGATGGCGGCAGCGGCTCTGCGGCGGCTCTGCAGCAATGTCTGTAGCGTTGTGAATCCATCTGCGTCGCCAATTGTCTCCACTGCATCCCCAATCCAGCAGCCAAACAGACTGTTGCCGCAGTGCAGATGATGATCCAGATGTCCTGCGTCTGGAGAATTGCCATGGAGCATCAACGCCATTCGCGCCAGATCCACAGCCATGGGATCCTTGTCCACGCCGTAGATACAGTGCTGTAGCACCAGATTGCGCACCGTTTGATCGGTATCAACGAATGAAGAGCGGTTTGATGCACTGGCGGCAAGCACGGCGTCGCTGAGATAATCCAGAAGACCAAGGAGAAAGTTTCCCGTGCCCATGGCGGGATCGCAAATTTTCAAGTTGAGCAGTTGCCGGGCGGAGCGGCCTTGCATCAACGGGGCAATGGTTTCTTGAAGAATGAGGTCCACCAGGACCCCTGGCGTGTAATAGCAGCTTGCTGCTTTGCGGGATAACCGGTTGGACGCCATGGTGATCCGGCCCGCGTCACGCTTCAGCCTGTAGGCCATGAGTTGCTCATATAACGCGCCAAGCTGCTCAATCCCCAGGTCGGCATAATCAATGGGCTCGCCTTGACGGGTAAAGCACAGCCCCATCAGCACGTTGGCCACCGTCTCGTCACTGCACGCTACGGCGTCCAGCAGAGGCATCCGCTCGGCAGAGAAGATGTGCTGTCCCAGGCGGCCCAGTTGGGGTTGACGGTGGGCCATGTCCCGGAAGAGGGCGGCAATGATCGTCCAGTTGTTGTGCTGTTCCCGGGGGGCCGGCCCCCCGGGCCAGGTCTCCGCCACCCTGTTGACCAGGCCGTGGAGACTGTTGCGATTGCCCCATGTACCGGAGCCCGGAAGACCGCGGCTTTCCCCATAGAGAAGGAACAGCAGGCGATAGAGCAGCACCAGGCTGGCCTCCCGCACCACGGTCGCCGGCGCTGGGGGCGCAGCCTGGGCCACGGCCGTTGCCAGAGCCGGGAACACCTGATGGCAGGCCTGCTGCTTGAAGGCAGTGGCAATGCGCTCTTGCTGGCGCCGCTGGGTGGCCAAGGCGGTCTCCAGCCAGCATTGACCGCCCAGGCGCCGCAGGGCCTGGGGGCGAAAAAACACCACAAACCGCTTCAGGAGGTCAGGCTGTTTGAACGCCTGGAGCAGTTGCACCTCCAGAAAGCCCTGGGCCACGGAGCGGGCCTGGCCGTCGTACAGCCGCCAGCAATTGCCGTTGGTGAGAATGCCCCAGCGCGGCCGTCCCACCCGGCGCAGTTCAGCAACCATGGCGGCCGCTGGCGACGGCTGGCGGCCCTGGCCCTGGCCCAGATTGACTTGCCATGCCGTTGTCTTGAGCACCACAAGGCCTTGCTCCTCCCGCCATCCCAGACAGCGGAGCACGGGCCGGATCAGGGCATGTCCGGCGATGTCCGCCTCCCTGGATGCGAGGCCGGCGCTGACGCCGGAGACAATGGACGCCAACTCCAGCCTGATGGACTCCAGTTGCTGATTGTCCAGGGCTTGCCACGGCTGGGTGTGCTTCAGTTCTCCCTCCAGGAAGCTGCGGCCGAATAGACGCCCTCCGCCCGTCTTGACCCACGGTGCATCAGGGGCGCCGTGGGTCAACCCATGGACATGGGCATGGGTCACCATGGCTCCAGCGCCACTGTTTTCCCCCATGGCTGCCCTGCTTTGGACCCCGGAACTCCGCCATAACCTAGAACGCTGGCTGCAGGAGGATCTGGGACGCGGTGATCTCAGCGCCCCTGCCGTGGCGGATGTTCAAGGCTGTGCCGTCTGGCTTGCCAAAGCGCCTGGCCGCTTCTGTGGCGGGCCACTGGCTGCCCAGTTGTTCCAACTGCTGGACCCGGCGGTGCGGGTACAGGTGCAGGTGGCGGACGGAAACGACGTGGTTGCAGGCACAGAACTCCTGTGCCTCCATGGTCCCGCCGCAAGCCTTCTGGCGGGTGAACGGGTGGCCCTGAACCTGGCCATGCGTCTCTCGGGTGTGGCCACAGCCACGGCCCGCCTGGTGGGGCAACTGACCGGCAGCGGCATCCGCCTGGTGGACACGCGCAAAACCACGCCCGGCCTTCGTCTGCTGGAGAAATACGCCGTCCGTTGCGGAGGTGGCCTGAATCACAGGATGGGCCTGGATGATGCGGTGATGCTGAAGGAAAACCATCTGGCCTGGTGTGGTGGCATTGTCCCCGCGCTGCAGCGGGTGCGGGCGCAAGCGCCGTGGCCGGTGTCGGTGATTGTGGAAGCGGAAACGGATGCCGAGGCCCAGGCGGCTGTGGACGCTGGCGCTGAAGGGGTTCTGCTGGACGAGTTCACCCCGGAGGCAGTGAAGGAATTAACCCCCAGGCTGCGTCACCTGGCCCGGCAGCGGGGGAAGGCCCTGGTGCTGGAGATTTCCGGCATCCGACCCGAGCAATTGCGGGCCTACGCTTCCTGTGACATTGACCTCATCTCCACCAGCGCTCCTGTAACCCGCTCCTCCTGGCTGGACCTCACCATGCGCTTCGTGCTTTGACAGTTTTTCTTCTTGATCCCTCCTCTCCCTCCTCTTCGAGGTTTCCCGTGGACTTTAACGTTCAGTCTTTCTTGCCGGGCTGGAGCACCCCAGCCGGGGGTTGATCCGCTTCTCACGGCAGGACATTCGAGAGCGCACGGCCTACTTCCTTGACGTGGTGAGCCTGGCGGATCGGCATAAGCTGCTGCCGAGGGAATGCTCCGGTGGAATGCAGCAACGGGTGGCCATTGCCCGCGCCCTGGCAGCGGATCCCAAGGTGCTGTTGCTGGATGAGCCCTTTGGCGCCCTGGACCTTCACATCCGCGCCACAATGCAGGAATTTCTTTACCGCCTTTGGGAGCGCACCCGTCTCACTGCCATCCTGATTACCCATGACCTGGAGGAAGCGCTGCTGTTGGCTCAGCAGGTGCATGTTCTGGCTCCCAATCCTGACCGTATCAGCTGCCTGACAACACTTGGCGCGGGGCTTCAAGCTGTAACATCAACATCTTGAAATATGAAGTTTATTTAAGAAACCTCCTAAAGTCACTCCAAGTTCCGGATGTAGATTTGTACCGTAGCAAATAATCTTTAATAGGTCTTTCTCGTGTACTCTCGTACTTCAAGATCCTCAGCTAACAAAGTCTGGTATGGTGTATGTAAGTCAATTGTTAAAGACTTTCCTGAAAACTGTGAATTTGTGTTAGATTTCGCAGAAATTAGAAAAACAGATATAGAAATACTTAGAGAACAATTGTCCACGTTAAAATAAGAGAAAACACAGAAATATATGGAACAGGTTAGAAAATTGGATTCTATTCTTTAAGCCTTATATCTTCAAGATTATCCCATGTGCTTTTCCTGGATGGCCCCAAGCCATAGGGACGATAATACGCCCCGGTGGTCCTGGGGTAATGCTTCCGCTTCGCATACTTGTTGCTCATTTAGGCAAAGTATGGTTTAAAATTCTTTTCTGTAAGTTTGCGACCCTGAGGCTTGGGATGCCGAGGCGAACCATCTCCGTTTAGGCCCAGGCACCAAAGCTCAGCATCCATCTCCTTAAGTCTATCTATTATTTTACGGCAGTGAGGATGACCTTTAGTCCCCCATGCACACACAACTTTAAGCTCTGTTGAGGTGTTTTGGGGAAAGCGACGCGCAAAATTGATGCTCCAATCAATAGCTTCCTCATTTTTAGGGCCAAAAGGATCATTTACCTTCAATAGCTTATCAGATTTAGATTCTATGTAGGCAAACAGATTGCACACCAGAACCGAATTGTAGCCCCAAGATTCGGTGATGCTTTCTACTCGGTCCATAGTTGTATCGTTTTCCTTGTTATCAGCTTTGCTGGGATTTAGCATTATGAAGACAACAGGGTTCAGGTGGTCCAAATCCAAGCCATCTGCTGCCTGAAACCTTCGCCACAAGACGTATCGGTATTTACGGCACGGGGAAAAGCAAGCGTCCCTGCTGCGGTGCGGATCAATTCCAATTTCCACGATAATCTTGCTCCTAAGTTGGGGTGCGTTTAGGAGTGTAGCAGGCAAGCGGCCCCTTGGGTTAATTGTCCATTTCCTTGACTGGCCCTACGGGTTGCTCTGGTTCAATGGAGAATGCCATGGGCTAGTCCCTTGAGATCCAGCCCAGAAAGACGGCTATGGCCCCTATGACTCCACAGATTAAAAACAGGGCAAACATGATTTTAAAGTACTGGCAATTCAGGGTAAAGGTGGCATGAAGGAAATGTACGGCAAACCTTATCCAGGTAAAGACAATGTAAAGGGAATAGAGCAGGCCGATCAGGAAACCCAAGAAGGCCGCTATTTTGCCCAAGACGGTCCGTCAGCCTAGCAGACTCCAGTGGTTCCCCGTCCACGGCCCTACCGACGGCCCCAAGGGTCCCCAGGGGAAGCCCTATGGGGTAGGGACTCCAAGCGTGTTGGCGGCGGCCCCTAGCCGGTGGCCCCGTACCAGCGCTTGGTAAGTCCATGCCATGGATCGGCTGGTGTGGGAACCATGGATCCCGTGCCCCTTCCCCAACCAGCTTCCTCCATTGCTTGACAACACCCCCGGCCCCGCCATGGCTCCATTTGACCTGACCCTGCCCAGCACCCGTCTGGTGCAGCGGTGGATCCGCCGCCAGCAGCCCCTGGTGGTGGTGCTCCATCAGGGTCGCCGCCTGGAAGGTCGGCTACTCTGGCAGGATCCAACGGCGCTGGCCCTGCAATTGCGTGACGGGCAGGATCCGGTGCTGGTGCAGCGCCAGAGCATTGCCCTTATCCACCCGGCGGTGGCGAGTTCGGAGACGGCAACCTGAAGGGGGCCGGCTGTGGGTGGAGCAACGCCGCCAGTTGGGGCTGCAGGCCGGCAAAGGCGCGTCCGCGGTGGCCATGGCGGCGTTTCTGTGGGGGCATCATCTGGGCAAAGCTGAGGCCCACCGCCGGAACCCAGAAGAGGGGGTCATAGCCGAAGCCCCCCTCCCCAATGGGGGCCTCCAGGATGTGCCCATTGCTGATCCCCTGGGAGGTGAGGGCAATGGAGCCGTCAGGCCGGGCCAGGGCCAAAGCCGTGATGAACCGGGCCGAGCGGTCTTGACGGCCGGCCAATTCCTCCAGCAGGCGCTCCAGCCGCCGGGCATTGCTGGGGGCATAGCGGGCGGAGTGGACGCCGGGACGGCCGTCCAGGGCATCCACACAGAGGCCGGAATCATCCGCCAAGGCCCATGCACCGGTGAAGCGGGCCACGGCTGTGGCCTTCAGGCAGGCGTTGGCCAGGAAATCGGCGCCGGTTTCCTCCACCGTCACCCCCGCCGGCTGGGGGCGCACATCAACGGCCCCCTGGGGCAAAGCCCCTTGCAAAAGCTCACGAAACTCCGCCAGCTTGCCGGGGTTGCTGCTGGCAACGACAAGCACGGGCTTGGTCATGGCGGCTCAGGTATCCCTCGGCCCATCTTGACCGGCCAGGGGGTCCCAATCCCGTCCGGGATCGCCGCCGGCCAGCAACTCACCACCCCATGCCCCCTGGTTCATGGGGTGACCCCTGCTGTCACCCTGTGGATGCTCCAGCCAGGCTATGGGCCAACCTCGCCAAACACATGTTGGCGGTGCCAGGCCAGATGGGTCTGGTGGTTGACTGTGAGGGGGATGGGCTCTTGCCAGCGCAGTTCAGCCTGGGCTGCCTGGCTGAGGTGGGGGGAAAACCGTGGCTGGCCAGCCTCGTCGAAGGTGACCAGGCCGCGATCAAAGGCGGCATCCCAGAGGGCGGAGAGGAGCAGGCCGTTATGCACGTCCAGCCTGGCGGCGTCCGTCCTGCAATGCTTCCAGGGAATAATGTGGGAAGCCCGCAGCAGGTCTGGATCGCTGATGCCGGTGAGGGGGGCAGCGCCCCTGCCAGTACTCCATGAGGCTGGCGCGGAAAATATCCTGGCCGAGGCGCTGAACCACCAACCGCTCCGCCTCGGTGGTGCGGGGCAGGCTGCGAACCTGGGCCACAAATTGCTGCAACGGCGCATCGGGGAGGCTGGCGGAGAGGGCATAGACCCGTGGCAGCACTCCATAGAGAGCGCCGAAGTCGGGGAAGCTGTAGCGGGCCAGACCGGGGCCGGGCATGGCGGTGGGGGCAAGGCCAACGGCCTCAACGACTCCGCCATGATCCAGGGCCAGGAACCAAGGCCCGTGGTCTCCAGCGGCGGCCAAAGACAGGGTCCCCGGAACAGTGGTGGAGGCAAAAGCGACCCAACCCTCGCTGGCTGACGCCATGGGCCGACGAAACCCGTGCTGCCATGCGGCCTTCTCACACTCCTGGCGGACAATGAAGGACTGGGGCGTCTGGACCATGGGTGTGCTCATCGGTGCAACAGCCTCTCAGCGCCCTGGGTCTGTGGGTCGTGTGGGGAAATGCCTGGACACGGACTCCAGCAATGTGGCACACTTTAGATCCGATCAGGCAACGCCATGGGTGGCGAACTGCCACTGCCCAGTCTCTCCATCTCCGGTTTCCGGGGATTTCCGAGCCTCTCGATTCCCCAACTGGGCCGCGTGACCCTGTTGACGGGGCGCAACGGGGTTGGCAAGACGACCGTGCTGGATGCCATACGCATCTATGCCGCGGCCACGTATGACACCGCCTGGCCCTTGGTTACTCTCCTGGCGGAAAGGCTGAGACAGCAGGACGAATGGAGAGAGAGTCTGGACGAGGATGGGGACAAAGTGCTCGTCGCAGACTACATCGGTCTGTTCCATGGCCGCAGCTTTCCCCCTGGGCAACCCATCTCCATCGGCCTGGGGAATGGCGAGAGGAACCTCTGAATTAGCAACTGTTCCAGGCCGTAGAAGAGCCTAGGGCCTGATT
>VXWH01000134.1:0-601 GCA_009836025.1 Synechococcus sp. SB0668_bin_13
CTTACCCGGAGATTACGCCCCCTTCAATTTCCACCACCTTCGAGACACATCCCCCGGCCCAGCGGAGTCAGGTCTTTTTGCTGGCAGTCCAAGCGTTGCAAGAGCGCTTCTTCGTCGAGAATCTCGATGCCAAGGGCACGGGCCTTATCCAGCTTGCTGCTCGGATTTGCGCCCACCACCAGATGAGTGGTCTTCTTGCTGACGCTACCACTCACGGTTCCTCCTGCTGCCTCAATCCGTTTCCTGGCTGCAGCGCGGCTGAGGGAGGGCAGGGTGCCGGAGAGGACCAGCACCTGGCCGGTGAGTGGCCCCGGACCAGACCCGGAAGACTCGCCATGCAGCCGAAGACCGGCCTGACTCAGGCCAGCCAGCAGCTTTTGATTGCCTGGATGGGCCAGCCACTTCTGTAGGGAACTGGCTATTTCGCTATCAATGCCTTCAAGATCAGCAATGATAAATTTCATATCTGACGGGAACTTCCTGGCCAGTTGTTGAGCGGACGGGAACGCCCTGGCCAGCTTCCTGGCCTTGGCAGAACCCAAAGGCAAGACAGGGAGGTCAGAGAGTGCATGGTCCCATGGCTGCTTGGATGCCTCTAGCT
>VXWH01000134.1:611-9541 GCA_009836025.1 Synechococcus sp. SB0668_bin_13
AAGACAGGGAGGTCAGAGAGTGCATGGTCCCATGGCTGCTTGGATGCCTCTAGCTGCGTCAACAATCTGCGGTTGCCTGGCTCAGCCAGCCACTTCTGCAAGGCAATAGCTGTTTTGAGACTAATACCTTGCAGAGGATCAATCCGGAATTTCTGGTCTGATGTAAAGGCTTCTACCAGTTGTTGAGCGGACGGGAACGCCCTGGCCAGCTTCCTGGCCTTGGCAGAACCCAAAGGCAAGACAGGGAGGTCAGAGAGTGCATGGTCCCATGGCTGCTTGGATGCCTCTAGCTCCGTCAACAATCTGCGGTTGCCTGGCTCAGCCAGCCACTTCTGTAAGGCAGTAGCTGTTTTGAGACCAATGCCTTCCAGATGATCAACAATGAACTTCCTGTCTGACGAAAAGGCCTCGGCTAGTTGCTCAGCAGAGGGGAACGCCTGGGCCAGTACCTTGGCATTGGCGGTGCCCACATGGGGGATCCCCAGGCCATAAAGCACACGATGCCATGGCTGCTGCCTGGAGGACTCCAGCGACTGCAACAGACTGCGGGCCGACGGCAAAGCCCAACCCTCCAATGCCGTCAGATCAGCTTCCTGTAGTCTATAGACATCATCAATGGTGTGAACCAAGCCCCGCTCTGCCAACTGCTCAATCCGTTCACGTCCAAGGCCGTCAATGTCCAGGGCGTCACGGCTGGCCCAGTGGCGGAGCGCACAGCGGAGGATTGCTGGACAACCACGATTGACGCAACGGGTGGCGGCCTCCAGTCCTTTAGATTCCTTTGATTCCCGTACCAGGAGAGAACCGCATTCGGGACAGTGGCGGGGGAACGCAAGGGGTTCACCTGGATGTGAACACGGCTCCACACGCACCACTTCAGGAATCACCCCACCCGCTTTGCGCACCACGAGGGTGTCTCCCACATGCAGACCAACTCCTTTTGTGAGGACTGCTATCCGGTCGGCATTGTTGAGCGTGGCCCGTGCCACGGTGCTGCCCTCCAGTTCCACCGGGTCAAACTCGGCCACCGGCGTAATGACCCCCGTGCGCCCCACCTGGGCTACGAGTTTTCGCAGCGTTGTCCTGGCCTCTGTCTGGCTGAACTTCATGGCCACGGCCCAGCGGGGCGCCCTTTGGGTATGTCCCGCCTGCTGCTGAAGGGCCAGGTCGTTCAGCTTGACCACCACGCCGTCCGTTCCATAGGGAAGGTGGTGGCGCTGAAGGTTCCAGTGTTGGTAGAATTGCTGGACTTCCACCAAGTGGTCGCAGCGTTGGGCCTGGGCGTCGATTTTGAAGCCGGCAGCCCTCAGCCAGTCCAGGGCCGCCAATTGCTGCCGGGGCTGGGGCTGCTCCGGGGAGAGGTGAAGCCCATAGGCCAGAAAGTCCACCTTCCGGCTGGCCACCACCTGGGGGTCCAACTGGCGCAAGGTGCCCGCGCAGGCATTGCGGGCATTGGCAAAGGGAACCTCGTCCTGTTGGCGGCGCTGTTGGTTGATGGCGGAAAAGGTGGCCTCGGCCAGAAACGCCTCACCCCGGACTTCCACCCAGGCCGGCGGGTCCGCACAACGCAGTCGGAGGGGGATGGAGCGAATGGTGCGAACACTGGCGGTGATCTCCTCGCCCCGGTGACCATCGCCCCGTGTGGCCCCCTTCACCAGTAGACCGTCCTCGTAGCGCAAGGCCAGGGCCACCCCGTCCACCTTCAGTTCACAGGAATAGGCCAGGGGTTGGTCGGCAACACTCAGTTGACGCCGCAACCGCTGCTCCCACTTCGGCAACTCCTCCACGTTAAAGATGTTGTCCAGGCTGAGCAGAGGGATGGCGTGAACGACACTGGCCAGGCCGGCCTCCACAGGCTCCCCCACCCGCTGGGTGGGACTGTCGGGCCGCACCAGTTGGGGATGGCGCTCCTCCAGTTCCAGCAGTTCCCGATAGAGGCGGTCATACTCCTGATCCGGGAGGATCGGTTCCGCCAGAACGTAATAGGCGTGGCTGGCTTGATTGAGCTGCTGCCGCAGGGCTTCCGTCCTGGCCTCAGCCTCGGCAAGGGCCATGGAAGACAAGCTCAAGGTGGGGGCTCTCCCTGCGTCAAACCTTAAGGATGCGTTCAATGCGCCAGTCCTTGCCCACCTTGATGAAGGTAAAGTCCAGGGGTAGCACCTGCTTTTTGTCTTCGGAGTTGAGCTTCACGGTGAGGGTGATCTGCCCCTCCTGGATGCGGGGACGGCCGGACTTGAGGTTGCGGTAGCGCCTGAGCTCAAGGCTGGAGAGCAGGCGAATGAAGTTCTGACGACTCACGTGGAGCCGATAGTTCTTCGTGGTGAGCAGGTAGGCGGCGTCAACACGCCCCCGGGCCACCTGGTTGAAGAACTGCTTGATCAGCGGATTGATGCCCCGGGCGCTGATGATGAGGCGGATGGCGCTGATCAACCAATAGGTGAGAAGCGCTGCGAGGGCTGCCAGCAGAACCTTCACCCCATAATCCCGCAACAGAATCATGTCCATGGACTGGGCAGCAATGGCGAAAGAGGTTGTTTCTGACGATTGTGCCTGATGGCTGGCCTCTCCGGGGGCTAGCCTTACAATTCCGGCCCGGAGCACCTGGGACATGGGCGTTGCCTTCTTGCCACCATTGTTCCACCGTTACAATCAGGCATTCTTCGCCCAGACCATTCCCTGCGACCAACTGCGCCTCAGTTGGAGCCGCCGCATGAGCCGTGCCGCGGGGTCCTACCGTCGCCGTGGCGGCCTTGCACAGATCACCCTCTCGCTGCCTGTGCTGTCACCGTTGCCCGCGTCAGCCACCCACAGCACACTGGTCCACGAGATGATCCACGCATGGGTGGATCTGGTGCTGCACCGGCGGGAGGGCCATGGACCCTGTTTCTGCGGCAAGATGGAGGAAATCAACAGCCGGAAAACGGGGCTGACCGTCAGCATTCGCCACCGTTTTCCCGTCCCTCCCCGCCCAGCGTCCTGGCAGGCCCGTTGTGACTGTTGTGGAGCCGTCACCCCCTATAAGCGGCGCGTCACAGGACTGGCCTGCCGCACCTGTTGCGGGCGCTTCAGCGGAGGACGCTGGGACCAACGCTTCCTTTTGCGGTTTGAACGGCGTCCCGCAAGCGCCCAGGATCAAGCCAGTTGGGGCTAGGCTGCTAACCATGACGACTCAAGGTCCCTACCGTCGCCCTCCTGGTCACGTCCTGGTGAATCTGGTGGAAGCTGGCCGTGATCTTGTCCATGGCGCCGCCGGCGCCAGACCGGGGTCACGGCGCCGCCGGAATTTGGGGGGCATCGGCCAGGTGAGCCGCTGGGTGGGCGAGGGCATCAACTGGCTCCTGGAGGATGATCCCGCTGGCGGGGCACAGGAGGCGCCATGGACAGAGCCGCAATCCCCGATGCATGGGCGGAGCAGCGGCAGATCCGGCAGACTGGTCGGTAACGCATCCGGCACAGAGCCCCCCTGGTTGAACCAGGGGAACGCCAACCCGGGGAGCCATGGCTCACGGCGGCGTTCCCTTCAAGTGATTCCCCACCCTGCTCCACCCCTGCTGCAAGCAGCGCCTTCCCCAGAGCCCTGGCAGGAACCCCCGGCCTCCTGTGAGCCTCGGCAATTGTTCAGCCGTCAGCATCAGTCGGGATCACCCCCCTCCCGGAGGAGGGATGATCGTGCGTTGCGCCCCCGCCCCCGCTCCAGCCGCCGCATCAAGCCATGAGTCATCTGGTTGTGGTTGGCTTCCCCACGGTGGATGAAGCCGAAGACGTGCGGAGGGAGTTGGCGGGCCTTCAGCAACAACACCTGATCTCCCTGGAGGATGCCGTTGTGGTGGAGAGGGACAAGCAGGGTCATGTCCACCTGCGTCAAGCCGTGAACCTCACAACCGCCGGCGCCATCAGTGGTGGGTTCTGGGGATCACTGCTTGGGTTGATTGTGCTGAACCCCCTTCTGGGCGCCGCTGTGGGGGCAGGAGTTGGCGCGGCTTCAGGAGCTTTGACGGATATGGGCATTAACGATGACTTCATGCGGGAATTGGGACGCACCCTGCCGGAAGACAGCGCTGCTCTTTGCCTTTTGGTGCGCACGGTCACCGTGGATCGTGTTTTGGAAAAGCTGCAGAGCCACGCCAGCCACACCAGGCTTCTACACACAAGCCTCAGCCATGGGGGCGAGAAAAAGCTTCGCAAAGCCCTGGAGTTGAGCAAGCATCTCGAAAAGACACAAGCAAAGCCGGAAGATTCAGCGGCCCACGAGCGTCATACTCTGTAGCTTGGGGGTGCGACCACAGTCTGCCGTCCATGGGCTCAACCACCAACATCACCATTTCAAATCCCAGCAAGACTGCCGAGATGGCAGCAGGCATACGGGCGCTTCATCGGCGTCGCGCCAAACAACCGTTGTTCGACGATCCCCATGCCCTGGCCATGTGCGGAGATTTCTGGCGTCGCGTGGTCTCCAGCGACTGCCTCTCCGTGCTGGTGGTGGACACACTGTTGGCAACCGCCTCAGGCATCATGCCATTGGTCTATACCCGCGCCCGTTTTGGTGAAGATCTTCTGGAGGCATCCATAAAGGATGGTCTGGATCAATATGTGATCGTGGGGGCAGGATATGACACATTTTCGGCAAGACGTCCTGATCTGATGGAGAAACTGACCCTCTATGAACTGGACCAGGCCGCAACACAGCAGTCAAAGCGGGAGCGCATGAAAGCAGCGGGAATCAAAGAGCATGAGAATGTGCATTATGTAGCCGCGGATCTGAATCAGGAGAAACTTCATGAAGCCCTGGCACGGGTCAATTTTGACAAAACACGTCCCGCCCTGTTTTCCTGGTTTGGCGTTACATATTACCTGGAGATGGAGTCAATAAAAGAAACGCTGACCAGCATTTCTTCCCATATGGCGTCTGGTTCAGCCATCATGTTTGATTACCTTGCAGATCCTGATCTGACTCCTTACGGATTCATTAGAATGCAAGAGGATAGTGCCAACTTTGTTGCCAGGCGTGGAGAACCATGGATTTCCAGTTTTGTTCCAGATGAACTGCCCGGATTTCTTGGTGAGCTGGGCTATGAAACAGTCAACCATCTCAAGCCGGAAGAGGTTGGACCTCATTATTTTTCGGAAACAGATGATATTACATATCCTGCTTTTATGGGTCTTTACCATGGGGTTGTGGGCAAGACAAGGAACAGTTGAGAGACGGATTGGCCAGAAGGGGCTTCAGGTAGCGGCCTGTATGGCTGTCAGGATGATCAGCCACCTGCTCAGGCGTTCCACAGACCACCTGCTCTCCACCACGACCTCCCCCTTCAGGCCCCAAATCAATCAGCCAGTCAGCGCAGCGTATCACATCCAGATTGTGTTCGATAACAACAATTGAGTTACCCTTGTTTACCAAACGTTGCAGGATATTCATCAGTGTATGAACATCATAAAAACTGAGGCCAGTTGTGGGTTCATCAATAAGGTACAAGGTTTTACCTGTGGCCCGTTTTGAAAGTTCCGTTGCCAGCTTCATGCGCTGAGCTTCTCCGCCAGAAAGTGTTGGGGCAGACTGTCCCAGCCGCATATAACCCAATCCAACATCTACCAAGCTCTGCAATCGCTGCACCGCTGACGGGATGGCTGAGAAGACATCCTTGGCCTCTTCAATTGTCATTTCCAGCACATCAGAAATTGAATAATCTTTATACCGAACTTGTAACGTTTCTCGATCATATCTTTTGCCTTTGCAAACATCACATTGCACATAAACATCAGGTAGAAAATTCATGGAAATCACATTTACACCCTGTCCTCCACAGGCCTCACAACGTCCTCCTTTGACATTAAAGCTGAACTGGCCTGCCCTATACCCTCTGGCTTTTGCCTCAACAGTTGCCGCAAAACACTGACGAATCGCGTCAAAGGCTCCCACATACGTAGCCGGATTAGAGCGGGGCGTGCGGCCAATGGGAGACTGATCAATGACAATCACCTTGTCAAGGAATTCAACGCCCTGGAGCGCTCCCAAACCATCGGGAAATGGTGTACGACGGCCCAACTTGCTCTCCAGGGCAGGCTGAAGCAACTCATTCACCAAGGTGCTTTTACCACTACCACTCACTCCAGTAATGCACACCAGACGTCCCAGGGGGATATCAACATTTAAGCTTTTCAGGTTATTACGATGACAGTTGATCATTTGGAGGCATCGCCGGTTACGGTTGCGGCGTTGCTTGGGCGTGGGGAGATGACAACGTCCCGATAGATAAGCTCCGGTTAAGGAATCTTGATTGGACAGCACATCGTCAAGGGAGCCGGAGGCAATAATTTCCCCCCCATGGACACCAGCTCCAGGACCAATATCCACCAAGTGATCTGCGGCTCGGATTGTGTCTTCGTCATGCTCCACAACAATGAGGGTATTACCCAGGTTCCGTAGTCGGAAGAGAGTTTGCAAAAGACGATGATTGTCTCGCTGATGTAATCCAATGCTGGGCTCATCCAACACATAGAGTACACCGGTTAAACCAGAACCAATCTGGGTGGCCAGACGAATCCGCTGAGCTTCGCCGCCAGAGAGGGTGATGGCGGCACGGTCCAGGCTCAAATAGTCTAATCCCACATCCAGAAGAAATCGGAGACGAGCCTGAATTTCAACCAAGACCTGCTGGGCAATCTGCAACTGGCGTGGTGTCAGCAATGGAGGTGCTTGTTCTTGCTCTATACCACCCAATCGCTCAAGACTGGCCAGGCACTGGTCAATTGTCATGCTGGTTAGATCATGAATTCCGTATGGACCAACCAGTACAGACAAGGCTTCTGGTCGCAGGCGTCGTCCAGAACAGCTCTTACAGGGGACTGCTTCCCTATAGTGTTCGAGTTTCTGGCGTATGGCTTCAGAACCTGTCTCCTGATACTGGCGCTCCAACATGACAAGCACCCCATGAAATTTCCGCTTGTAACCTTGGCCAGCTCGGTATCGACTATCTCCGTGAATAAGAATTAAATCCTTCACTCCATAGAGGATAGCCTGTTGTTGTGTGGAATCAAGTTGACACCAAGGTGTCTGCAAGTCAAATCCAAGCTCCTTACCAAGACTATAAAGGAGGGAATATGAATAATGATCATCACGGTGACTCCATGGTTCAATCGCCGCATAGATAGGCTGGTGGGGATCAGGAATCACCCGTTCCACAGTAAAGCAACGGCGATGGCCAATACCATGACAATCAGGACAGGCGCCATAGGGGGAATTAAAGGAAAACAAACGTGGGGACAGCTCTTCCATCACCGCCCCATGCACTGGACAGGCAAAGCGTTCGGAGAACATCCACTCCTGTTCAATGCCGGGAGGCAATTCCTCCCCTTGGCGTAACACCACGTTCACCACTGCCAGACCATCCCCCCGCTGCAGGCATGTGCGCAGAGAGTCATTGAGGCGCTCGTGAAGCGTGGGGCGCGCAACGAGCCGATCCACTACAACCTCAATGGTGTGATGGTGATTTTTCTCAAGCACGATGTTGTCGTTCAGTTCCCTCAGTTTCCCATTGATTCGCACACGGGCAAATCCCTCCGCCACCAGGCTGGCCAGAAGGCGAGCGTGGGTGCCCTGCTGGCCCCGCACCACGGGGGCCAGCAATTGAAAACGAATTCCTTCCGGCAACTGCAGAATGGCCCCCACCATCTCGTCAATGGTCTGGGGCCTGATGGGGCGACTGCAGTGGGGGCAGTGAGGCTGTCCGGCTCGACCAAAGAGGAGGCGCAGGTGATCGTAAATCTCCGTCACCGTGCCCACCGTGGAGCGGGGATTGTGACTGGTGGACTTCTGATCAATGGAAATGGCGGGGGAGAGCCCCTCGATGGCGTCCACATCGGGCTTGTCCAGTTGGCCCAGAAACTGGCGTGCATAGGTGGACAGGCTCTCCACATAGCGCCTCTGGCCTTCAGCAAAAATGGTGTCAAACGCGAGGGACGACTTACCACTGCCACTGACGCCCGTGAACACCACCAGACGATTGCGAGGGATGGTGAGGCTGATGTTGCGAAGATTATGCTGCCGAGCGCCACGAATACGGATCACATTGTCTGGGGAGGGCTCTTGGGAAATCTCCGTAGACGCCATAGGGTCCCGCAGATCAAGGGGTTCCGTAGCTGGCCGCTCAATGGGCATGAACGGGAGGTTGAGAAGCCGCAGGATTCTACCGTTTCTGCTCCACAATGTCACGGACCACAAGAGGCGTGAGGACGTGTGGCGCTGGCTGGCGACTTGGGGGTTGTGGCTGTGGAAGCTGTGGGTGTTGATACTGGCAATGGATTCCCCAGCAAGCGGGAATGACGAGAACCCACCGCGGACTGATGTTGAGGGATTGCGGGCCTTTCCCAGGGTCAGCAGCGGAGGATGGGGGCCCGAGAATCTTAATATCCTGTAACATTATAGACAAATGAATCTGCCTTACCTAGGATTACCTTTTTCTTTGGTTCCATGAAAACCAAAGCAGGTCTTCTGATTGCCTTTTCCCTCGCCCTGTCTGCTTGCGGAGGCGGAGGAGGCGGTGGTTCAAGCGATCCATCCCTTACTTCTGGGAATCCAACCACGCCCTCTATTCCTGGGGAAGGAGATACTGGCTTAATCCAAAATCTTACCAACGCCGCGCCTCCGGCAGAAACAGCCGCAGATCAAGTTGCCCGGCAAGATAGCATTGTTGCACGTGGTGACTCATTGATAGTTTCAAGCGTATACGGAGAAACACAATTACAACAAATTCCCACATTAAACCTCCAGTCCTCGTGTTCGGGCACAACCTGTACCCAT
This sequence comes from Synechococcus sp. SB0668_bin_13, assembly GCA_009836025.1. Lineage (GTDB taxonomy): Bacteria > Cyanobacteriota > Cyanobacteriia > PCC-6307 > Cyanobiaceae > Synechococcus_B. Next base: position 9,412 of record VXWH01000134.1, read on the forward strand.
ACCCAACCCGGAACCTCTCTCACTACTCGCCTGTCTGATATTGAGTTCTTAACAGGGGATGCTCAGCCCATTAAGGAAACGCTGGGGAACCGAGGTTGAGGCCAGGTATGAAGATGAGAGAGGGGAATTA
>VXWH01000067.1 GCA_009836025.1 Synechococcus sp. SB0668_bin_13
CGTCCCGGCGTCCCGGCGTCCCGGCGTCCCGGCGTCCCGGCGTCCCGGCGTCCCGCATTGTAGCCACACCCTTACCGGGTGGCGTCAATCCCCCCTCCCCAATCGTAACCTTTTTATCGTTTTTATCGTTATTCATGGCTTGACCCCCCCTTCTCCCCAGCCGGGCTCCCAGCCAATCCCCGGAAAGCAGGGGGTTGTCAATGCAAAGTCCTGCATGATGCTTCATACGGAGGCGGGAGCAGCAAGGGTCAGTCAATCCTAGCGTAACCCGGCCAGTCCGTACTGAAATTTGGAGCAGAAAGTTTCTGAACAAGTCTCTTTTGCCCTTGCTGGGCTTTTGAAAAGCCTTATGAAGACAGGGTAGTCAGAGCCGTCTGGTGCGTGGTTCCGGCTTTTTTCAACGGTCACACGGTCAGGCAGAGTTGTTGAAGTGCCGTCCCTCCGGGGAACCTCTGTCCCTGGCGGCAGCGCAGTTTTTGCACCAGGATGCTCTGGTTGGCTGGAGCAGCGGGCTCAGTCGCCAAAGTTGGCCTGCTCGTGACGAGGGGGATGGGGCGCACAGCAGTGCCAGCCCCACCCACGGCCAGGCAGAGGTCAAGCTGTCTCAGCCGAGAGGGGACAGGGCACGTTTAACCCTCATTGGGCCGCTTCCAGTGGCGCATAGGCCATGGTGGCATTGAACTGCTTGCACCAGATGATCACGGAGTTGTCCTCGGATAGATCGATGTCAGCAGGAATGTCATAGGCTTGCGCACCCGTGGCGGACGTCAATTCAGCCAGGGTCACGTATTCGCCTTCCTCCAGGGGATAGGGAAGCTCTTTGTCGGCAATGGGGTCGGCGGTGGCGCCAATGGCCACATAAAGATCGGGCGCCTCGGGGTTGGTGGCGAAGTCCTCGCTCAGGTGAAGCATGGTCTGATCGCCGTGCTTGCCGATGGCAAAGGTGCCGGTCGTTTCGTGTTCCGCCTTTTGGAAAGAGCCGCTGAAGATGGGGTCACCCATGGCCATGGGGTCATGCATGTGATCATGGGCTTCCTCCCCAGAAACCATCTTGTCCCCATGATTGGACATTTTCCCTTGGCAGGCCGCCAGTGTGGTGAGCAAAGCGGCGCCCACCAGAAGCTTGAGTGCGCGTGTAGCCATGACCTGAAATGTCGCCAATTAGACACTACACAGTGTAGAAGAAGACGCCAACACCCGGTAACTCATCCGGCAGACGGCGTTTTCTTGCTGCTCCTGTGGCGCCGCGGTTGGGGTTCTGCCGGTGGTTTCCGGCTCAGGGCCTGCACCAACTGAGCCTGGCCAGCCGCCAGCACAGCATCAATGTTTTCCGGCTGACGGCCACCCGCCTGGGCCAGATTGGGTCGCCCGCCCCCACCCCCGCCACATCTCCTGGCCAGGGCGCCAATCAAGGCCCCAGCCTTCAGACCACGGGCCACCACCTGGGGGCCAAACCCCGCCACAAGGCTCACCTTGCCCGGGGAGGATTCCCCGGCCAGCACCACCGCCGCCCCAGCGCCCAACTGGTCCACCAACGCTTGACACGCCGTTTGCAGGGGGGCGGGCTCCACGCCGTCCAGCCGTTGCACCAGAAGCTGGAACGCACCGTTGGATTGGGCCTGGGGAACCATGGCCAAGGCCTTGGCCAGTGCCAGGGCTTCCCTGCTGGCGGCGAGGGCTTTGCTGGTTTGCTTCAGTTCCGCTTGCAGTGTCTCCACCCGCGCAACGATCTCCGTGGGCTGTGCTTTGAACCGCTCCCCCAACTGGCGACAGGCCTGGTCCCGGGGTTTGATGTAACTCAGCACCGCCGGGCCGGCTACGGCCTCAATGCGGCGGATGCCCGAGGCCACGCCACTCTCGGCCACCAGCCGCACCAGGGCGATTTCGGCGGTGTTGCTCACATGGGTGCCGCCGCAGAGTTCCATGGACACACCGGGCACGTTCACCACCCGCACCACGTCCCCGTACTTCTCCCCGAACATGGCCACGGCCCCGCGGGCCTTGGCCGCCGCCATGGGCATCTGGCTCACCTCCAGGCTCTGGGCGTCCAGAATCCACCCATTGATTAAAGACTCCATCTGCTCCATCTCACCGGCAGTCACTGATCGGGAGCAGTTGAAATCAAAGCGGAGCCGGTGGAAGTCCACCAGGGAACCGGCTTGGGAGATGTTGGGGTCCACAACCCGCTTGAGCGCCTCGTGGAGCAGATGGGTGGCCGTGTGATGTGCCTGCGCCCGCCGCCGACAGGAGCGGTCCACCCGGGCGGCAACCAGATCTCCCACGGTCAGCACACCGGACTCCAGGCGGCCCTTATGCAGAACAAACCCTTCCACCTTCTGCACGTCCTCAACGATCATTTTCATGGGCTGACCTGTTGTTGCCGCGCTCAGCAACAGGCCGCGATCTCCCACCTGGCCGCCGGATTCCCCGTAGAAGCAGGTGCGCGACAAGCCCACTTGCACCACATCGCCAGTGTGCGCCCGCTGCACTGCCGCACCGTTGACAACAATGGCCACCACCTGGCTCTCGTCATTGAGTTGCTGATAGCCGGTGAAGGGGGTGGCTCCCAGCTTGGCGGCCAGGCTTTCCGCAACCCCGCCACGGGTGAGATCCACGTTGACGGCGGCGGCCCTGGCCTGCTGCCGTTGGGCCTCCATGGCAGCCCCAAACCCCTCTTGATCCACAGCCAGGCCATGCTCCTGGGCCACTTCCACGGTCAACTCCAGGGGGAAGCCGTGGGTGTCGTACAGCTCAAACGCCTGGCTGCCACTAATCTGCGCTGGCCGCATCATCAAAATTTCACCGAGGCGCTTTTCACCCCGCTCCAAGGTGTCGAGGAAGCGCAACTCCTCCTGTTCCAGTTCCCGCTTGATGACGTGCTCCCGTTGGCGCAACCGGGGATAGGCGGATCCCATCAGTTGGATGACCACGTCCACCAGGGGCTCCAAGAATGGTTCCCGGAGGCCGATGAGGTGGCCATGGCGGACGGCGCGGCGGATGAGGCGCCGCAGCACGTAGCCGCGACCCAGGTTGGAACTGGTGACCCCGTCGGCAATCAGGTGGGTCACCGCACGGCTATGGTCCGCAATGATTTTGAGGGAGGTTTGCTGGGCCGGGCTGGCGGCAAAGTAGTTCTCTACGGGTGACCGCTGAGCAACAGCAGCCATGAGGGGATAGATGAGATCGGTTTCATAGTTGTTGGGCTTGCCTTGCAGGATCCGGGCCATGCGCTCCAGGCCCATGCCAGTATCAATGTTCTTGTTGGCCAGGGGCGTCAAAACGCCGTCGGCATCCCGGTTGGACTCCATGAACACCAGGTTGTAAAACTCTATGAAGCGCTGGTCGTCTTCCAGGTTGATGGTCTCATCGCCCTTCTCGGGCTGCAGGTCGTAGTACAGTTCAGAGCAGGGACCACAGGGACCTGTCGGGCCGGCACTCCAAAAGTTGTCGGCTTCGCCCATGGGCACAACTCGCTGGGAGTCCAGGCCCACCGTCCCTGTCCAGATGGCGGTGGCTTCCTCGTCCTCACGGAACACACTCGCCACCAGGCGCTGAGGGTCCAGGCCAAACACCTCTGTGCTCAGTTCCCAGGCCCAGCAAATGGCCTGCTCCTTGAAGTAGTCCCCAAAGGAGAAATTGCCCAGCATCTCGAAGAACGTGTGATGCCGCGCCGTGCGCCCCACATTCTCAATGTCGTTGGTGCGAATGCACTTCTGGGCACTGGTGGCCCGATGGGCGGGCCGCTGTTTCTGCCCAAGAAACACCGGCTTGAAGGGGAGCATCCCCGCAATGGTGAGCAGGACGGTGGGGTCCTCCGGCACCAGGGAGGCGCTGGGCAGCAGGTGGTGGCCGCGGGCTGTATAGAAGTCCAGGAAGGCGAGGCGGATGGCCGCACCACTGCGGGGCTGCTGTTGTGCCGACATCATGGTGGCTGGGGATGCAGACGCCTTCATGGTGGAGAAGCATAATGAAAGGCAATGATCGCGCAGTCCCAAGGAATTGGTCATGGCAGTCCATGATCCGGCAAGTTAAAGAAGGAGCACCGCTGACCATCCCCAGCCCGGGTCAGGATGTGCCGCGCCCCATGCTTTTCGGCCAAAAGGGTCCATGAGCCTTCTGCACGCGCTATGGGACGGCGATGGTCTGGTGCTGTGGGCGGATGGCTGGCGCCTGGCGGATCGACAGACTCCCGTGGAGGAACCACTGGTACACCCTTTTGCCCTGTCGCGCCAGGAATTACGCCATTGCCTGAGCAACCGCCAATGCCTGCCACAGGCTCCCCTGAAGCCTGTGGAGCGTCTGCTGAGTTTGCCCAGTCGGGATCTGCGTCGCTCCCGGCGCCGCCGGAGCCGCTCCAGAAACAGCAGCGCCAGTGAGTGGGAGGTGTGGAGTGGCCTTCCCCTGCTCGCCGGAGAGGCGATCCCCGAGCAGTGTCAGTGGTGGCCTTGGCGCATTGAAGGGTTGAAGCTGGCCATGGCGGATCTGCCCAGGTGGCTCGGTGGGCTGCCCCTCAGCGGCGAGCACCCGGATCTGGGGGATGAACTGCGCTGGCTGGCCCATCTACAGCGCTGGTGTCTCAGCCTGATGGCCCGGGGCCGCTGGCTGCCTGTGGTGGAGGCTGCAGGCGATCACTGCCACGCCCGCTGGCAACCCTTGCTCAACCGTGAGGACGACCGCTACCGCCTGGAAACCATGGCGTTGCACATGCCCCAGGTGTTGCTCTCGGGACATGATCCGCTGAACACATTGGCCTGCCGCCGCCCCGAGCAGCAGCGTTTGCAGGTGGCTGGCATTGTGGGGGCCCTCCTGGACACCCAGATGCGGGTGGCCTTTACGCCGCTGGAGGAGGGCCTCGGTGACCTTCTGGACAGTTGGCAGCAGGCACTGGCTTCCACGGATGGCCTGCTGAACAGCGATGGGGACGGCGTGGAGCGCCTGCAGGCGGCCACCAACCACTGGCGCCAGGGGGTCACAGGTCAGTTGGCGCCAGCACGGGCGTGCCTGGAGTTGCAGGCTCCAACGCCACAGCAGGCCACAACAACAAAGCAAGGGGAGGAGGATCACAACCATTGGCAACTCCGCCTGGGTCTCCAGGCTGCCATTGATCCCGGCCTCTGGCTGGATGCCGAGGCCATCTGGGCCGCTGGCGACAATGCCGTCCATATTGGTGAAATCCCCGTAGAAAAGCCCAGCCAGTTGCTGCTGGAGGGCTTGGGTCGGGCCCTGTCCGCCTTTGAACCGCTGGAGCGGGGACTTGAGGGCGCCACCCCATCCAGCATGAGCTTGACGCCTGCGGAAGCATTTGTTCTGGTGCGCACCGCCAGCCGTCGGTTGCGGGATCTGGGGGTTGGCGTCAAGCTTCCCGCCACCCTCAGCGGCGGTCTTGCAGGACGCATGGGTCTGGCCATCCAGGCGGACCTGCCACCGGAGTCCCGAGGCTTCAGCCTGGGAGAATCCCTGCAATGGCGCTGGACCCTCATGATCGGTGGCCAGCCCATCACCCTCAACCAACTGGAGCGGCTGAGCGCCCAGAAGAGCCCTCTGGTGAACCACGGCGGGCAGTGGGTGGAACTGCGCCCCGGAGACGTCAAGGCGGCAGAAAAGTTCTGTCTGGAAGAACCACGGTTCAGCCTGGAAGATGCCCTGCGACTGGCCGGGAACAACCTGGAAACCCTGCAACGGCTGCCGGTGCATCGCTTCGAGGCGGGACCGCGCTTGCAGCAGGTGCTGGAGCAGTACCACCACCACAAGCAACCCGATCCCCTGCCCGCGCCGGAAGGGTTCCGCGGCCAATTGCGCCCGTACCAGGAGCGGGGACTGGGCTGGCTGGCCTTCCTTTACCGTTTTGGTCAGGGGGCTTGCCTCGCCGATGACATGGGCCTGGGCAAAACCATTCAACTGCTGGCCTTCCTTCAATACCTGAAGGTGCAAAAGGAACTCAAGCGGCCGGTCCTGCTGGCTTGCCCCACCTCGGTGATGACCAACTGGCGCCGTGAGGCACAGCAGTTCACCCCTGAACTACGGGTGATTGAACATTACGGCAGCCGCCGCCCCAACACCGCCGCGGCGTTGGCTGCCGCCCTCAATGGCGTGGACCTGGTGCTCACCAGCTATGGTTTGCTGCAGCGGGACTTGGCCATTCTCGGCAGCTATGGATGGCAGGGGGTGGTGATTGACGAGGCCCAGGCCATCAAGAACCCCGCCTCCAAGCAGTCCGCTGCCGCACGGGAGTTGTCGCGCCTGGGCCGGAAACCCTGCTTCTGCATCGCCCTCACCGGAACGCCGGTGGAAAATCGTGTGGGCGAGATCTGGCCCTTGATGAACTTCCTCAACCCGCAGGTGCTTGGGGAGGAAGGATTCTTCCGCCAACGCTACCGCCTGCCCATTGAACGCTATGGGGATATGTCCTCCCTGCGGGATTTACGCCGTCGTGTTGGTCCTTTCATCCTCCGGCGCCTCAAGACGGATCAATCCATCATCAGCGACTTGCCCGAGAAAATCGAGATCAATGAATGGTGCGGACTCTCCGATGAGCAGAGACGGCTCTACAGCAAGACCGTGGACGAAACCTTCGAGGCTGTGGCCCGCGCTCCCCGAGGGGAGCGCCATGGTCGGGTGTTGGGTCTGCTCACCAAGCTCAAGCAAATCTGTAACCACCCCGCCCTGGTGCTCCAGGAGCAGGAGGTGAGCCGGGACTTCGCTCGCCGCTCCGCCAAGCTGCAGCGGCTGGAGGAAATCCTTGACGAGCTGATGGCGGTCGGGGATCGAGCGCTACTGTTCACCCAATTTGCCCGCTGGGGCCATCTCCTCAAGAAATACCTGGAGCAGCGCTTCCGGGGGGAAGTTCCCTTCCTCCATGGGGGAAGTTCCAAGGCGGAGCGGCAGGGCATGGTGGACCGCTTCCAGCAGGATCCCCGTGGCCCACAACTCTTCCTCCTGTCTCTCAAAGCCGGCGGAGTTGGTCTGAACCTGACCCGGGCCAGCCATGTGGTCCATATTGATCGCTGGTGGAACCCTGCCGTGGAAAACCAGGCCACGGACCGGGCCTATCGCATTGGCCAGACCAATCGGGTCATGGTGCATAAATTCATCACCAGCGGTAGCCTGGAGGAAAACGTGGACCGCATGATTCGCGAAAAGGCCCGGCTGGCGGAAGACATCATTGGTGGCGGAGAGGACTGGCTGGCCGGCTTGGCAATCGACGACATCAAGGACCTGGTCAGCCTTACATGAACACTCTCAATCGCAACAACACGGGTCAAGACGCCATGGCAGAGCAGCCCTGGTGGGTGGCCCAGTGGATGGATCTGATTCACTCCTATCGCTACAAGAAGCGGTTGGAGCGGGCCTGGGACTACATGCATGAAGGCCATGTGCTGTCCATTCGCTTCGAGGGCCGCCGTGTGCATGCTCGGGTGCAGGGTGCCGGCAAGGATCCCTATAAGGTGAAGCTCTGGTTGGACATCCTCAGCAACGAGGACTGGGGCTACGTTCTGGATGCCCTGTCCCAGAAGGCCCGCTGGACAGCGCAGTTGTTGGCCGGGGTCATGCCCCAGGATATTGAACGGGCCTTTGCGGCCAGTGGCCGCCGTCTTTTTCCCTGGGAACTCCGGGAAGTGCGCAGTGAATGTAGCTGCCCGGATAAAGCCAATCCCTGCAAACACATCATTGCTGTCTATTATTTGATGGGGGACCGTTTCAGTGAAGATCCCTTTGTCCTGTTTCAACTGCGGGGCCGAACGCGGCAGCAACTCCTGGACCAGTTGGCCCAGCGACGAATCAGCAACGCCACGGAGCAGGGCGCCACGGTGCAGACCGGGATGCTCCCTCCCCAGGCGCGACGCACCTGGAGCTATGGGGAAGACATGGATCCGGAACTGGTGGTGATTACCCCTGCTCTGGAAGGGGAGCTGGGCGTAGACGAGGCTGGCCCCTTGCCGGTGGCGCCGGATCCCCACAAACCCGATGCCAACCACACCTTCCTCCACCATCTCCATGAGCAGGGCCAGCGGATTGCCCAGCAGGCCATGGCCCAGGCCATGGGGGGCAGTTCCTGATGCGAATGTTCAGTCGGTTCTCACGACCACGTTGATGAGGCCAACCGAACGTTGTGGTGGCTGCCGTACTCGAAGGATCGGTTTCACCTCTAGGGGAATCTGCTGATGCAGCCAAGACTGGTGGCGTGGAGATCACATCTCCATGACTCATCCAACCTTTTGATCTTTTGGAGGAACCATCCATGCTTGCTCTATCACAATCCCCCTTTTCTCTATTCGAGCACCTGGATCGGCAGTTTCATCAAGCTGAGGGCACACCCGTTGCTGAAATCCGGGAAAATGACAACCGCTATCAAGTGGCGGTGGAGTTGCCCGGCATCAGTAAAGATGCCATTGACGTCAAAGCCACTGAACATGGCATGACAATCAGCGCGGAGCGGCCCAACGTTGATGTGGGAGAGGATCGCGTGCTCAGCGAATTTCGCTACGGCAACTGGCGGCGCAGCTTCTACTTTGGCAAGCGCATTGATCCCAACCAATTGCAAGCCGCACTCCAGGATGGCATCTTGCACATCACGGCCCCCAAAGTGGACAGCGTCAAGGCAGTAAGCATCAAGGTGGGCAACTGAGCCATCCATCCGCCTCAGCCACCTACCCTACCCTGGCCTACCGTGCCCTGTGGAGAGGTCACAGGGCACGGTAGGCCAGGTGGCTAGGGAGTATTACTCGTTTCAGAGTCGTTCCTGTTCCCCATGAAACGCCGCTAGGCCCTCACGGCAGCCGCTTTCGGCTTTGGTAGCGCTGCCCTGGCGGCTTGCGGTGGCCGGAGGGAGACGGTGGCATCAACGGTGACAGGTGGCCAACAAACCAGGATTCGCTGGCGTATGGCCACCAGTTGGCCGGAATTGCTTGACATCATCTACGGTGGCGCAGTCACCATCGCTGAGCGGGTGCGGCAGATGAGCGATGGTTATTTGAAATTACACCCCATGCCGCTGGACAACTCGTTCCCGGCTTGCAAGTGCTGGATGCCATGCAACAAGGCTTCGTGGAATGTGGTCATACTGTCAGTGATTACTACATCGGCAAGGATCCTGCCTTTGCTTTTGGAACCCCATCCCTTTTGGTTTCAATGCCCAACAACAAAACGCCTGGCTCTACGAAGGTGGCGGCAATGAGGCCATGGATCGCCTGTTTGAGGATTTTGGCGTATTGGGGTTCCCTGCGGGCAACAGTGGTCCGCAAATGGGAGGCTGGTTCAAGCAACAGGTGAACACCGTTGCCGATCTACAAGGCTTGAAGATGCGGATTCCAGGACTTGGTGGTCAGGTGATGGCGGCCTTGGGTGTCAATGTGCAAGTGTTGCCAGGGGGAGAATTTTCCTGGCCCTGGAGCGGGGCGCGATTGATGCGGCAGAGTGGATTGGTCCCTACGATGATGAGAAACTGGGCCTGGGGAAGGCGGCAAGGTATTATTAGGGACTTATATAACCCCAGTTCTGGATAAGGTCAGGAGGAGCATGGGATGGTCTCCACAGAGTC
>VXWH01000087.1 GCA_009836025.1 Synechococcus sp. SB0668_bin_13
CCATCTGCCGCTCCTTGCCCACCATCCCCTAACCTGCAACTCCTACCGTTTACCCTTCCTCCACTGGTACTTAGGGCGTTCTCCAGCGTTTCCTTAGTGATGTTTCGGAAATTAAAGGTTATTTTAACCATTTAACAGAAGAATAAACTAAGATCTGTAAGACTCAAGTTGAGAAGACAAGTGCGGCCTACCTTCTCGCTTGGGTACTCACGTATGTAAGTCCCCTAAGAAAGGAGTAGGCCATCCACGGAAGAAGCTGTCCCATGGCCATCGGTCGCCCCCCGTTCCCTCTGCGTCTTCCTGAGGAAGAGAAGGAGAGCAAGTGGAGTCCATGACCTGCTCCCTCACGCTCCCCCAGGGCTCTGGCCTGTGGTGAGGGGGAGGCCCACTTGGAGAGGCCAAGGGTGGGGCTGAGCCAGACGGTGGGCAACTGGCGCCGTCGCCTCCTCCACCAGGGCCGGGCAGGACCGCAGGACGAACAACGCCCTGGCCCCACCCATCATGGCCAGCGGGTGGCCCAGGCGCCCAACACCCCATTGCCACCCCTTGGAGCGTCCGCACCCTGGCCCGGCACACCGGCATCTCCAAGTCCACCGCCCACCGACGGTTGCAGGCGTCCAACCTGCAACCCCGGCGCCACCGCCATTGCAACACCTCCAACGATCCTCACTTGGGGGATACGGTGCAGCACGTTATGGGTCCTGTACCGATCCACCGGCTCACACCGTCGCGCTCTGTGTAGACGGGAAGGGGCAAAGCCAGGCATTGGAGAGACCCCAGCCCACGCTGCCTTGGAACCGGGTTCTGTGGAAGGTGTCACCCATGACCATAGTCGTATCGCCATCCCGCCAGAGCACCCCGTCTGCCTGACAGGGAATCCGTGAATCAAGGGGCCTGAAACGACAGGTGGGCTGCTCTGGTGAGTACGTCCAGCACGCCGCCAATCCGGCTGATGCCCAGAAGAACCACGACAATCCCCAGCAGGCTCCCCACCAAGACTTGGCGTCGGGTATGTCCCAGGTTGGTGTTCAGGGGTTCAAGGGACGAGCAACGGTCGGGATCAGCCGGCGTCATGTAGGCATTGAGCCGCTCAGCCTGGAGGCCGGCGGCGCGGCGCACACCGCTGGCGTCATACATCACCACCAGGGCCAGGGCGCAAGCCAGAGCAAACACGGGCTGGTCAAAGCCCACCTGCCAGCCCACGCCGGCGGCCACCCCACTTACCAGCGCCGCATGGCTGGAGGGCATTCCGCCAGTCTCCAGGAGTACCGCCGGGCGCCATTGCCGCTCCGTCACCAACACCAACACCAGCTTGCTGAGCTGGGCCACGCCACAGGCCAGGAGGCCCCAAGCAAGGACGACGTTGTCAGACAGCGCGGTGAGGGCATCCATGGCTTGTCAGGGTTTGTCAGTGGTTACGGGTGGCGATAAAGTCCGCCAGGGCCAACAGCGGGCGGGCGGGCTCCCCATGGGGGGCCAGAGCCGCCTTGGCGGCCGTGATCAGCTCGGTCGCGCTCCGGTGAGATGCCGCAAGGCCCAGCAGGGCGGGGTAGGTGCTCTTTTCGGTGAGCAGATCCTTGCCCGCGGTCTTCCCCAGGGTGGCGCTGTCTGCCGTCACGTCCAGAATGTCGTCGATGATCTGGAACGCCAGCCCTATGTTGCGGGCGTAGCGGCGCAGATCAGCCACCAGCGCCTCAGCAGCTCCAGCGATGAGGGCACCGCTGATGACCGAGACCTCCAGCAGGGCTGCTGTCTTGTGGAGATGGATGAACTCCAGGGTTTCCAGGGGAACCCGCTTCCCTTCGCTGGCCAGATCCACCACCTGCCCCCCCACGAGGCCCGGCGCTCCCGCCGCTCTGGCCAGGGCGGTGGTGACCGCCAGCAGCCGCGGGGCTGGCACATCGGAGGAGCGCCCCGCCACCATCTCGAACGCCTGGCAGAGCAGAGCGTCACCGGCCAGGATGGCCATGGCTTCACCAAAAACTTTATGACTGGTGGGACGGCCCCGCCGCAGGTCGTCATCATCCATGGCCGGCAGGTCGTCATGGATCAGGGACATGGTATGTACCATCTCCAAGGCGCAGGCTGTGGGCAGGGCCAACTGGGGATCCCCACCCGTCAGTTCGCAACTGGCCAGGCAGAGGATGGGGCGCAACCGCTTCCCCCCCGCCAACAGGGAGTACTCCATGGCCTGCCGCAGGCTGGCAGGTTGCTCCAGCGTCACGGCTTCTGCAAGGGCGGCTTCCACCTGCACCTTTTTGGCCTGAAGATAGGTCTCCAATTCAAAGGGCTGTTGATGGGCCATGGCGCATGGAGATGGAGCCGTCCCACAGAAACGGCATGGGGAGCCATTGTCCCTTAGCAGAGGCAACCCCATGGAAGCAACATGTGGCGGCGGGAACACCTCAGCGGGGCAGCGGCACAAGGGCGGTCCTGACGCCGCTGCCGCAGCGCTGCTGCCAGGCCTGCACGGTGTTACACAGCAGCATGGCGACGGTCATCGGTCCCACCCCTCCCGGAACAGGGGTGATGTGGCTGGCAAGTGGTTCCACCGCTGCGAAACGCACGTCTCCGCACAGTCTTCCCCGTGTACCCTGCCGTTGGGGTGGTACACGGTGAATGCCCACGTCCACCACCACAGTCCCAGGCCGTACCCAGTCGGCCCCCACCAGGCCCGGCTGTCCTGCGGCAGCCACAAGCAGTTCCGCCTGACGGCAGTGGTCAGACAGATTCCGGGTGCGGGAATGGGCCATGGTCACGGTGGCATTGGCCTGCTGCAGCATGATCCCCATGGGTTGACCCACCAGGATGCTGCGGCCGATCACCAGCGCACGGATCCCCTCCAGGGCAATGCCGCCATGGGCCAGCAAGGCCATGACCCCTGCCGGGGTGCAGGAGCGCAACCCTGGCTCACCCCGCACCAGACGGCCCAGGTTGAGAGGATGCAACCCATCCACGTCCTTGTCCGGATCCACGGCCAGGAGAAGCTGGCGGGCATCCAGTGTGGCAGGAATGGGCAGTTGCAACAGGATGCCGTCGCAGGAGGGGTTGGCATTAAGTTGGCGGATGCTCTCCAACACCTCCTGTTGGCTGGCTGTGGCCGGATGGTGGATGATCTGGCTCTTGATGCCAACCCGGCCACAGGCCTGTGCCTTCTTGCGTACGTAGACCCCACTGGCTGGATCATCCCCAACCCGCACCACCGCTAACCCAGGAGGAGAACCGGCGGTGGCCAGGTGCTGGGCAACGGACGCTCTGAGGCTGGTCTCATAGAGAGCAGCCAGCATCTGACCGTCAAGACGTTTTGCCATGGGCTCCAAAATGCATGCAGCAAGCTGCTGGCGCGGGGCTAGAATTGGAGCATCGATGCCCGATGCAAAATTTATAGAACTATAGTCCGCTGGCTTGATCGCCTCCGCAAGGTTGGCCCACCCAGGGGCTCTTTGAGCCTCGCCCCTCTGTTGCGTCTGTTGCGTCGCTTCTGGCGGACGCAACAACCGCGGCCGTGGCCAAGACCATGGCCCTGGTCAGGGTGGATGGCCATGGTCTTGGCGGCATTGCTGGTGGGCATTCTCTCAAGTTGGCCATTGTTACGGGAGCCGGTGCTGGCTGTGGGGGCCATCGCAGAGCAGGACTATCGGGCGCCGGCATCTGCGCAGGTCATTGATCGGGCTGCCCTGAAGGCCAGGCGCAGTGACCTTGGTGTCCGCACCGTGGTCCACGTGATTGACGGCCATCAAAACCTGGTCCTGGTGGAGGCGTTGGAGCAAAGCCTCAGGGAACTGGGTCGCAGCATTGTCACAGACGACCTGGCAGTGCCTCCCATTGATCTCTCCCAGGAAGAACTGGAGGACCAGCAACAATTGCAGGGGGATGCCCGGAGGGCCTGGGAGCAGGAGGTTCTCAAGGCCCAACAGCGCATGTTGGCCCAAGGGTTGGTGGCGTCCATCTCCGAGCAGAGTTTGAGAAGTGCAGCCCAGCAGCAATTGTTTACCCTGCCTGAGCCGCAGCAGCAGGTGGGCGCCAAGCTCCTGGTTCGCTCCCTCCTGGGACAAACCAACCTGCGGCCGGATCCGGACCTCACCCGCCAACTCGCCGAGAAGTTGCTCAATCAGAACATCGAGGTGATCGAGGTCAAGGCGGGTGACCTCATTGTCAGCCGTGGGGAGCAGATCAACTCACGGCAGCTTGATCTGCTGGACCACTTCAACTTTGTGCCCCGTCGGCTTCAGTTGGAAGACTGGGCTTGGCGCTTTGGAGAAGCGGTGCTGGGATCATGGCTGGTGGTGCAGGGGGCGCGCCGCTGGAATCCCCGGCTGCAGCCACAGCATGGATTGGCGCTTCTGCTCGCCATGGCCCTGGTTCAAGGGGTGAAGCTCTGGCTTAGGGCAGCGGTCAGCCCACTGGCTGTTCTGGTTCCACCCCCCTTTTTGCTGGCGGAGGTGATGGGTGCGGGCGCCGCCCTGGGTTGGTTGGCCGTGGCTTCAGCCCTCTGGCCCTTCCCCATGGACAACATTGGCCTGCTCCGGGTGCTGGTTGCCTTCATCATCGCGGCCATCGCGGCACTGATCGCCGGCCGTCAGCGGAGCCGTGCCCAACTGTTACAGACCGCCGCCCTGCTGACCGGGGGAGCGCTGCTGCTGCAGATGCTCACATTCCGCGTGGCCCAGCAGATGGGGTTGTCCGTGGGATTGCTGAGCAGTGGGGAGCTCATGGGGGAAGGCTTGCTCATGGGGGCGGTTCTGCTTCTGGGCCTTAACCTGGTGCCGGCATTGGAAAATACCTGTGGCCTGGTGAGCCGCAGCCGCCTGTTGGAGTTGGCTGATTTGCAACGCCCGTTGCTGCGGCGCCTCTCCAAGGAAGCGCCAGGCACCTTTGAGCACACGCTCATGATCTGTGGTTTGGCGGAAGAGGGGGCCAGGGCCATCGGGGCGGACGTGGACCTAGTGCGTACCGGCTCCCTGTATCACGACATTGGCAAGCTCCACCGGCCCCGGTGGTTCATTGAAAACCAATCTGACGGGCTCAATCCCCATGAACTCCTGAACGATCCATGGGCCAGCGCCAAGGTGCTGCAAGCCCATGTGGACGAGGGTCTGCGCATGGCCCGCCGAGCCCGTCTGCCCCAGTCCGTTTGCGACTTCATCCCGGAGCACCAGGGCACCATGCGCATGGAGTACTTCTGGCACGCTGCCCAGAAGCACAGCCCCATGGTGTTGGAGAAGGACTTCCGCTATCGGGGACCAACGCCCCGCTCAAGAGAGGCCGGGATTCAGATGCTGGCCGATGGTTGTGAAGCGGCGCTTCGCTCCCTGCCGCCGGAGGTCTCCGAAGACGAAGCGCACGTCACCGTGCGGCGCATTGTGGACTCCCGCATCCGGGATGGACAACTGCGCCAATCGGGGCTTAGCCATGCGGAACTGGAGTTGGTGGTGGATGCCTTCGTAAAGGTGTGGAAGCGGATGCGCCACCACCGCATCCCCTATCCCATCGCCCCCAAGGACATCATTACCCGCTAGGGGGCAACTCACCCCTTCACGCCACTGGCGGCGCCGCTGGGCAGGATGAACCGCTGTACCATGGTGAACAGCGCCAGCACCGGCAGGATCGAGACCACAGCGCCGGCAGCCACCAGGCGCCAGTCCAGCGAGAAGCTGCTGGAGAGCTGCTGCAGGCCCAGGGGCAAGGTGTAAAGCCGTGGGTCGTCCAGAATGACGAGGGGCCAGAGGAAATCACTCCAGGTGCCAATGAACACAAACACCGCCAGGGTGATCAGGTCGGCCCTGGCGGCAGGAATCAGCACGTTCCACCAGCGCCCCAGGGCGGTGCAGCCATCCATCTGGGCGGCCTCTTCCAGTTCCCGAGGGACACCGAGGAAACTCTGGCGCAGAAGAAAAACACCAAAGGCGGTGGCGGCATTGGGAAGGATCAAGGCCATGTAGCTGTTGCGCAGGCCCAGTTGCACCATCACCAGGTAGAGGGGAATCATCACCACCTGAAACGGGATCAGAATGGTGGCCACCACCAAGGACAACACCAGGCCACGGCCGGAGAAGTGAAGCCGAGCCAGGGGGAAGGCCGCCAGACTGCAGAAGAGGAGGTTGGCCGTGACGGCAACGGCGCTCACCACCGCACTGTTGATCAGGTAGCGCAGAATCAGGGTGTCCTGGAACAGCCGCTTGTAGGCCGCCAGGCTGGGGGTTTGGGGCAACAACTGGGGTGGCGTCCGAAAAATGTCCTCACCGGGTCCCTTCAGGGACGTGCTCACCAGCCAGAGAAGGGGCAGAAGCACCAGCAGGGCCAGGATCAACAGAAGCGCCAACTGGAGGCCCGGCCCCAAGCGCAGCGGGCAACGGTGTGCAACGCCAGGGTCAGGACCCATAGCCGGACGACGACGTTGTCGGCCAGGAGGATGGCAGTGCGGAAGATGGATCCACAGCGGTCGTAGCGGGTTGCAATGGGGCGCCAGTCCTTGCGTCTGGCCAACAGCCTCTCAACTTTACGGCCCATGTTGTACAGCCTCCTGCTGTCAGTCACTCTCTTGTTGCGGTTCCGGCTGGGCGGGATACAGGCCGGTCACAGGCCACAGGTCGCTTGCTGGTCGTTCCCTTCTGCTGCGCCGATCAATCGGGTTCAGCATCCCTTTGTTGAGGCTGGACGCCGTGGGATGCGCTTTGACATCGGTGGCGTCCAGCATCAGCACCTCTGCCTCTGTGCCGTCGGATCATGCCAACTCCGAGAAGAACAACGCAAGGACACCCTTATCCGACCGGGTGGGGGCGGTGGTGATGGGCTGCCGCCACGGTGACATCCCGCCCCAACCGGGTGTCCTCCAGGTAGCTTGGACGGCCGGCCTGACGCCAGTACCCAGGCGGCTGTTTTCACCTCCACGAAGTTGCCCACCTTGCAGCGCTCCCCCAGCACCGCCCCCGGCCGCAGACGGGCGAACGGCCCAACGGTGCTGGGGGAGCGCCAGTCGGGCTTGGCGCACCACGGAAAACGTCACATCCATATCCGCCTCAAGCTGGCTGTCCTCTGCGACCAATGGTCATAATCCCCCATGCCCCATGTAAGCCCGCTCCACAGCAGGCTTTCTCATTGAGCCCTGGGCCTGGTGATCGGTTGGGATTCCCACCCTGCCGGTCATGTAGATTGATTAAAATCAAGTGAAGGGAACCTCGAGGATAGGGAAAATGCAATGCCCACAGAGGGGAGAAGGTGTTTGTCTGGATCAAGCAGGCGGCCAGTTTGCGACAATCCGTTCTTGCCGCTGCGCTGCTCTCGCTGCCCTTGCTTGTCGGCCATACGACCAGGGCGCAGGCACAGCCAACCCTGTCGATCAGCGCCCCTGCGGACGCGAAGGAGGGGGACTGGGCCACGCGGGACCCGTCCTTCAAGGTGAGGGTGAGCGAGGTGATATGGTGGTCAAACATTGAGTTCAAGGTCTGCTTCTCCGGAACGGCGACCAGGGATACGACCGCCGCCGCCACGATTCCCGCAAGTGCGGATTACCAACTTGTCGATGCCACTGGCAGGAAGAGGTTACAAGCACCTCAGCCCGGCTATTTCTGGCCGATTCCACAAACTTCGAGTTGCGTCACCGATGTCATCTGGGCCGGGGGGCTGGACAAGATCGTCGAAATCTGGATCAAGGGCGACACCGAGATCGAGCCCGACGAGACGGTCGTCGCGACGCTGTCCCTGATCGGCACCCCGCCCGCCGGCGTCACCTTGGGCACGTCCACGGCGACGCACACGATCAAAAACGATGACCATGCGACCGGGAAGCTGCCCCAAGTGAGCATCCATCGCACTCACCGCCTGATAGGCCAGATCGTGAGCTGGTGTCCCCCGATGTTCGAGGGCGCGGATACGATCTTCACGCTGATCGCGAACCCGGCACCTTCGTCGCCCATCACGGTGACGGTCGACGTGACCGACAGCAGGGACTTTGCAACCGACGGCCAGACCGGTTCGCGCACTGTGACTCTGGGCACGGACGGTACGGGCAGCCTCACGGTGACCACGGTGAACGACAACACCGACGAGCCGGAAGGCTACATCTCCGCGACCGTCCAAGCCGGCAGCGATTACACGGTGGGCTCGCCGTCCTCGGCCTCGACCTGGGTGTGCGACAACGACTTGTCAGCAGAACAGGAACAAGAGAGCCAGGAGACCCTCTGCGCCACGCCGGCGCTGCTCCTTACCTCTGCTGTCGGGAGTACGGAGGGCGCGCCGTTGGCGTTCACGCTGGCGGCGCTCCGTGCGCCGGTTCCGCAGATGTCGGTGACGCTGTCGGTGGCCCAGGTCGGCGATTATATCGGGCCTGCGGAGCTCGGCCGGCGCACGGTGACGGTTCCCACGAGTGGCAGCGTGACGGTGAGCATCCCAACGGTGGACGACATTGTGGGGGAGCCGGACGGGACGGTGACGGTGACGCTGAAGGCGGGCAGCGGCTACACGCTCAGTGCGCCGAGTAGCCTTACCGCGGATGTGGTGGACAACGACACGCCGGGTGTCACCATCAGGGAGACCGACAAATCCACCACGGTGAGCGAGGCGGCGGGCGCCGGCAACACCGATACCTACACGGTGGTGCTGGACAGTCGGCCCACCCATAGCGTGAGCATCACGGTCACCTCCGAGGAAACAGCAGCGGCAACGGTCAGCCCGTCAACCCTCACCTTCAAGCCGTCCGCCTGGAACACGGCCCAGATGGTGACGGTCACCGGCGGGGATGACAACGTGGACCAGGGCGACAGCCGCAGCGTGACCATCCGCCACAGCGCCACCTCGACGGATAGCAAGTACAACGGGATCAGCATCTCCCCTGTCAGCGCCACGGTGGTGGATGACGACACGGCGGGTGTCACCATCAGGGAGACCGACAACTCCACCACGGTGAGCGAGGCGGCTGGCGCCGGCAGCATCGATACCTACACGGTGGTGCTGGACACCCCCCCCAGCGATACCGTCACCGTCACGGTGACGGCCGGGACAGGGGTGCGGGTGAGCCGGTCGATAGGGACAGCGGATTCCAGCCAGACACTCACCTTCACCACCAGCACCTGGAACGTGCCACAGGCCGTCACGGTGAGGGGCGTGGACGATGCCATCGACAACCCGAACGATAAACGCACGGTGACGATCAACCATGCGGCCGACTCAAACGATCCCAATTACCGGATCCCCAACGCGGGCACGGTGAGGGTGACGGTGGAGGACGACAACGACACGGCGGGTGTCACCATCAGGGAGACCGACAACTCCACCACGGTGAGCGAGGCGGCTGGCGCCGGCAACACCGATACCTACACGGTGGTGCTGGACAGTCGGCCCACCCATGAGGTGAGCATCACGGTCACCTCCGAGGAAACAGCAGCGGCAACGGTCAGCCCGTCAACCCTCACCTTCAAGCCGTCCGCCTGGAACACGGCCCAGATGGTGACGGTCACCGGCGTGGACGACAGCATGGACCAGAACGGCAACCGCAGCGCCACCATCCGCCACCGCGCCACCTCAACCGACCCCA
>VXWH01000167.1 GCA_009836025.1 Synechococcus sp. SB0668_bin_13
ACGCTAGACCAGGTGCGCAAAGCCTTTATGCGGCCCCCTGACCAACACCCATGTGGCGAATGCTCATAAGCCCTATGGTTTCCCCGCCTTCGCCGACCGCCTCACCCTCGCCCCAGCGCTGGCACTGGCCCTTTCTTCCACCAGGGTCTGCTGTGGTCGCTGGCGCCGTACTCTGAGCAGGCCCAGGGGGAACCGTGGGAGATCTGCCTGGAGGGTGAGCGGCGAGAACACGTCTCCTCCGCTTCCCCAACGGATCATTCCCTGAAGCTACGGTTCTCCCTCCTGTTCTGAGGGGGAAGGGGGCATGGGTGGGAACCACCCCAGCGCGGCTCCACAGAAAGCCCCCGCTTCCTTCTGGCTGGCAGTGAAGACCTTTGCAGGCGCCGTGAAAAAGGACAGGACAGAACCAGAGGGGAGTTTCCCGGAGGTTCCCGATGGAGCAGGTCCCTTGGCCCCTTCTCCAGGGGGACCTGCTCCACAACTTAGCTCCAAACGCCATACCTTACTGGTTGGTTTTGGTACAGAATTGCAGTAGACCGGGGGGGATGATGTCGTCCGTCGCAGAGGTTGATTGTTGCTCGGGACCAGGGTACCGGTTGAAGATTATCCGTGCAGACAAGCCGAACACATTTAACAAGTAGATTGAACTTTTGCGAGGAGGTTGATTGAATTTCCGAACCAGAGAACTCGTATCAATTTTACCTGCAGAATCAGGTGAACGGTGATTCAACATATCCACCAGCTTCAGAAGCACCCCTTCAAAAGCCTCGGGATCTAGAATCCTGAACAATCTGGAGAAAGCGTCATGGCTGGGAATGTCATGCTTCAACTTGAGAAAGGTGCGCAGAAAGTCTTTATGGGTTCTGCTGAAGTTTTCCATATCCACACATGTTTCATGTCCGCAGATCACTGCGATGACGGCCAAGGTGAGCATTTCGGCAAAGTCGTGCCTGGTGGCATTGCTCTTACGAGGGTCTTCCAGGTCTTGAAAAGCCTCAATGATCCGAGAAGCCATGGTGTCAGTTCATGATCAGCCTGTTGGGATTGTGGATGAGAGGGCTGGCTGTGTCAAGAACCAATCGCATGGCACAAACTACACTCAGCCCATGGGAGCCAGGTGAACGGCTGCGGCCTTGAGTTCCGGCTGTTGGGAGATGGGACAGCCCAGGGCATGCATCAGGTCGTTGACCGCACAGGCGTTGTCCTGGCTCGCTCCCCAATGCATGGGCAGAAATACTGTACCCGGGCGAACTTGATCGCGAATGGATACCCGCGCCGTGACTTGGCCACGGCGGGAGCGGATGCGGGCAACAGCCCCATCCGCCAGCCCGGCCACTGCTGCATCAACGGGGTTCACTTCCAACAACGGCTCAGGGTGCATGCGTCGGAGACGCTCCAGTTGACCGGTGCGGGTCATGGTGTGCCAATGTCCCAGATAGCGGCCGGTGGTGAGCACCAGGGGGAAGCTCCCATTGGGGGGTTCAGCCAGGCCCTGCGGCTGGTCCGCCATGAAGCGGGCGCGGCCCGTGGGGGTGGGGAAGGCCCCTTTCCCGTACAGCCGGCGACTGCCACAGCCGGGGCTGGCGCCAACGGGGAACGGCCATTGCTGCGGCCCCTCCCGGCGCAGCAGGTCATGGCTCAGGCCGGAGGCGTCACAGACACGGCCTGCCGAAAGCGCCACCAACTCTCCATACACTTCCGCTGCGGACCCGTAGGAAAACTGCTCAACAAAACCCAATCGTCGTCCCAACTCCGCGAACACCTGCCAATCCGCCCGCGCCTCCCCCGGCGCCGCCCGAAACGCCGGACACAGGGTGACCCGCCGCTCGGAGTTCACCATCACCCCGTCTTTCTCGCTCCACTGGGCCGCGGGCAGCACCAGATGGGCCCAGCGGCTGGTTTCCGTGTTGCTGTAGGCCTCGCTCACCACCACCAGCGGACAGCGGGCCATGGCCGCCTTCACCTTCTCCAACTGCGGCATACTCACCAGGGGATTGGTGGCCGCCACCCACCAGAGGTCCAGCGCGCCAGCCTCCATGGCTTCAATCTGCCGCCAGGCGCTGAGGCCGGGTTCTGCAGAGATCGGCCCCAGTTTCCAGTGGGCTTCCACCTCCCTGCGGTGCTCGGGATTGCTCACCTGGCGATAGCCGGGCAACAGGTGGGCAAGACCACCCGCCTCACGACCACCCATGGCGTTGGGTTGGCCCGTCAGGGAGAAGGGTCCAGCGCCGGGGCGACCAATCTGCCCGGTCAGCAGGTGAAGATTGATGAGCCCGGACACGGTGGCGGTCCCTTCCACCGATTGGTTCACCCCCATGGACCAGAGGCTCAGGGCTGCCCGACTGCGGGCCCAGAGGCGCGCCGCCTGTCGCAGATCACTGACGCGGATGCCGCAGATGGAGGCAACCCGTGTTGGCGTCCACTCCTGCAGCAGCTTGGCATAGGAGAAAAACCCGTCCGTACACCCTTCAATGAAGTCAAAGTCCAGGGCGGTCTGGCTCAGCAGCAGGTGGCCGATGCCGTGGAGCAGCACCAGGTCCGTGCCCGGTCGAATGGCCAGATGCAGATCCGCCGCGCTGCTGGTGGCTGTTTGACGGGGATCCACCACGACGATCTGAAGATCCTTCTTGCGGCGCCGTTTGCGGCGCCGTTTTGCCAACCGCTGGAACAGGACCGGGTGGCAGTCCGCCATGTTGGCGCCGATGAGCAGGGCCAGGTCGCATTGATCCAGGTCCTCGTAGCAGCAGGGGGGACCGTCGGAGCCCAGGCTGCGGGTATAGCCGGCCACAGCCGAACTCATGCAGAGGCGGCTGTTGGCGTCAAAGTTGTTGGTGCCCAGGGCCCCTTTCAGGAGCTTCTGGGCCATGTAGTAATCCTCGCAGTGAAACTGCCCTGAGCCGTACATGGCCAGGGCCTGGGGTCCCTTCTCGGCCATGGTGCTGTGAATGCGCTCCAGGAGGACGGCGAAGGCCGCATCCCAACTGACGGGCTGCAGGGGCAGATCCAGACGGGGACGATAAAGGGGGCGGGTGAGGCGACCGTTGCTCAGGGTTTGCCCCACCGTGGCGCCTTTGATGCACACCTGGCCCAGGCTGGAGGGATGGCGGCGATCCCCCCGTGTTCCCCAGACCGGAGTTCCGTCCTGGCCTCGAATGGTGGCGCGCCCCTTGGCGGCAGGGGGCAGCAACTCCAGGCCGCAGCCCACACCGCAGTAGGGGCATTGGGAGCGCAGCGGGGTTTCCATGACGCCCACCTGTGGCACGGTTCTCACGAGGTGGTGGCAAGCTCTCCCTCATGGAGTTCCGCGAAGGAGCCCTTGGGTTCCCGCAGGAAGAACATGCAGAAGAAGCCAACGATGAGCCCGGCAATCCCCAGCACCTGGAAAAAGGCGCTGTTGGAAGCGGCCACCACAGCGGGGGAGGGATCGGCTCCACCCCCCATCCACCCGGGGAGGAGGGCAAAGGTGGTGAGATAGGCGACCGCGCCCACGTTGCCGTAGGCTCCCACCAATCCAGCCACCTGGCCCGTAACACGGCGCTTCACCAGGGGAACCAGGGCAAAGGTGGATCCCTCTCCAGCCTGTACGAAGAAGGAGCAGAACATGGTGAGCACCACGGCCAGGAAAATGCCGGCAGTGCCGGTGAAGGTGCCGGGTTGAATGAGGCTCATGAGCAGATAGCCCACCCCCAGGCCGATGGTGAGAAAGGCCATGGTGTTTTTCCTGGATCCCATGCGATCGGAGAGGAGGCCTCCCCCCGGCCGTGCAGCCAGATTCATGAAGGCATAGGAGGCGGCCAAGGCGCCAGCCGTGGCCTTGGGCAGATCAAACGTGGTTTCAAAGAAGCTGGGCAGCATCGACACCACGGCCAACTCGGAACCAAAGTTGACGATATAGGTGAGCTCCAGGATGGCCACCTGCTTGAATTCATAGCGGTCTTCCTTGGGGTAGACCTTTTCGCCCGTGATCAATTGCCAGTTGGTGCGAAAAACTCCCAAGGATTGCATTCCATACCAGATCAGAATGGCCAGCAGGGCCATGGGATAGGTGGCCTCGGTGAGAAAACCCACGGTTTTGAGGCGCCAGGCCAGTACCGCCAGGATGCCGGCAAAGGGAACATTCATGCCCATGAGGCCCCAGAAGTCCCGCATGGAGGTCACCTCCAGCCCGGCAGTCTTGTGGGGTCGCTGATACACTTTTCCAGGCGGCGTGTCCCGCACGCTGAAGAAGTAGAACACCCCGTAGACCGCGGCGATGATGCCGGTCAAGGCAATGGCGCCGCGCCAGTTGAGCACCACGTCACCGATCTGGGCGCCCCCGGCAAAGCTGAGCCAACCGGCAACAATCACCAGGGTGAGGGCGGAGAAGGCGGAACCAAAGTTCCCCCAGCCCCCGTAGATGCCTTCAGCCAGGCCGATCTCCTTGGGAGGGAACCATTCCGCCACCATGCGAATCCCGATCACGAAACCGGCGCCCACGATGGAGAGCAGCAGCCGGGCCACCACCAATTGGCCGAAGCTCTGGGCCGTGGCAAACATCAGGCAGGGAATTGCCGCAAACACCAGAATGGCGGAATAGGTAATGCGCGGGCCAAACTTGTCCAGCAACATGCCAATGATGACCCGTGCCGGCACAGTGAGGGCGACATTGCAGATGGCAATGGTGCGAATCTGCCCCAGTTCCAAGCCCATATCCTCTCTCACGGTGGTGGCCAGCGGGGCCAGGTTAAACCACACCACAAAGGTGAGAAAGAATGCAAACCAGGTGAGGTGCAGTGTCCTGTACCTCCCCTGGAAAGACCAGAGTTCACCAAGCATAGAAGTTTGGACGTTTAATCAAACCCTGGCTTCAGGAAAAAAGCGACCAGGGGCCTAGATCGGTGCACAGGGCTAACCGATTGCCATCATACAAACAACCCATGCCATGGAAGAATGTGGCTGTTGTTACACGATCCTGACGTGGTGCGCCGGTTCCCGTGACGATGGCCCTGGACACAGTCAGGACATGATCGCTGTCTTCTGCCATGCAATGTAGCAACAGATACAGACATTTGCGCAGATATAGGAAATGAACAGGATGGAAGAGATAGGAATGAACCTCTTGGTCATGGATGCACGGCGCCCGTTCCGGATGCCTTTCTTGTCTTGCGTTGAGTCTTGCGCCGAGCGGCCTCTGGCGGCGATTCTCTGCGGCGGGCGGAGCCGGCGCATGGGGCGCGATAAGGCCCTGCTGCCCCACCCCCAGGGCGGCAGTCTGTTGCAGCACACCTGCGCCCTGACCTTGGCAACCGGGTTGGAGACCGTCTGTCTGAGCCGTCCCCACCAGGGTCACCGCCGGCACCTGGCCACGGCCACGGCGCTGCGGCAGGTGACCGTCCTGGAGGAACACCCCCCCTGGGAAGGCCCCCTGCTGGCGCTGGCCAAGCTGATGACCTCCTACCCCCACCGGACCGTGCTGCTGCTGGCCTGCGACCTGCCCAACCTGACGCCGTCCCTGCTCAACGCCCTGGCTGCCCCACTGTCGCCCCAGCGGGCGCGCCTCACGACCGATGGCAGGCAACAGCAGCCCCTGCTGGCCAGCTACGGCGCCGATCTGGCGGCCACCCTTCACCAGGCTGTGGCCGCCGGCGTGCGCAGCTTTCGCCAATGGCTGCCCGGTCTGCATGTGGAGTGGCTACGGGTTCCCTCCCCAACGCTGGTGAACCTGAACCGTCCCCAGGACCTTGTTGCCGCCACCCATGACCACAGGCACTCTTGATCAACGGGGGCGGGCCCTGGGGGTTCTGCGACTCTCCCTCACGGCCCGCTGCAACCTGGCCTGCCGCTACTGCCGCCCCGAAAACCAGGACCCCCCCGCCCTGCTCACCCATCAACAACGCCTCAAGCTCGTTGGCGCGGCGGCCCGACTGGGTTGCCGCCGCCTGCGGCTCACCGGTGGGGAACCCCTGTTGGCGCCGGGCCTGGTGCCCCTGGTTCAAGCGGTGAAAGCCCTGGACCTGGTGGAGGACGTGGCCCTCACCAGCAACGGGGTGCTGCTGGATCGCCCCCTGGCCCGGCGTTTGCAGCAAGCGGGCCTGGACCGCGTCACCATCAGCCTGGATGGGGCGGATCCCCGGGCGGTGCTTCGCATGGGGGGCGGGCACAGCTTTGCGCACGTGCTGGCGGCCGTCGGCCATGCCCAGGCTGTTGGTCTTCCCGTCAAGATCAACACGGTGGTGATGGCCCATGGCAACGGGGACCAGGTGATTCCCATGGCGCGCCTCTGCCGGAGGCTGGGGGTGGAGTTGCGGCTGATTGAGTACATGGACGTGGGCAACCGCAACGGCTGGCGACCTGAACAGGTGCTCACCGCTGCCGCCATGACCACCCGGATTGCCCGCCACTGGCCCCTGGAACCTGTGGGTCGCCGGCACGGCGCCACCGCACGGCGTTGGCGTTATCGGGATGGGGGAGGATTCGTGTCCACCATTGCCTCCATCAGCGAACCGTTCTGTGGTGATTGCAACCGCTTACGGGTGACTGCCGACGGGATGGCCTATACCTGTCTTTTTGCCGGCCAGGGCACGGACCTGAAGCCCGCTCTGGACCCCCGGCAGCCCGATGCCGTCCTGGTGCGCCAACTGCGCTCCCTCTGGCAACAGCGCCAGGATCGCTACAGCGAAGAGCGACGGTCTCAACAGACCAGCCCTGCGCCACGGCCAAGCCCTGCGGAAATGGCCTACATCGGCGGCTGATTCAACGGCTGATCCGCTGCCTCCTGCAGCCGCGGCAGCAGTTGCACCAGGTTGCAGGGGCGGGTGGCGTCGTCCAGTTGGGCGCGGATCAGTTGGTCCCAGGCCGTGGTCACCGCATCCAGGGAACCCGGCAATGCAAACAGGACCGTGCCGTTGGCCACGCCCGCCAGGCAACGGCTTTGCAAACTGCTGGTGCCAATGGACCCAAAGGACACCACCCGGAACAACTCGCCAAAACCGGTGATGATCTTGTCGAGGAGGGGGGCGATGGCCTCCGGGGTGCCGTCCCGTCCCGTCAGCCCGGTGCCGCCGGTGCTGATGACCACCGCAACCCCCGGATCCGCGATCCAGCCACTGACCACGGCCCGGATCCGGTAGCGATCATCAGGCGTCAGTTGCCGGTCCACCAGTTGATGGCCCGCCTGGTGAATGCGCTGCGCCAGGAGCGCCCCGGAGGCGTCTTCCGCCATGGAGCGGCGATCCGACACGGTGAGCAAGGCAACGGGAAGGCAGGCCATGGGCAACTGTGGCGCCACTGATGGTCCAGAATGCCCCAAGCCGGAATGCCCCAGGATTGTGTCCAGCACCGATCAACCCATGACCGGGGCCACCGTGCGGGTCCTGTTGTCTGGCCGGTTGCGGGAGGACCAGGGCTGGCGCGAGCGGTTGGTGGAGTTGCCCCGGCCCGTCACCACGGTGGCCCAACTCCAGCAAGTCTTGGATCTCCACTGCCCCGGCCTCCGCTGGGCCGTCAACCAGGACTTCGCCACACCGGACCACCCGCTGCAACCCGGCGACGAGCTGGCCTTTCTGCCCCCCATCACCGGGGGATAAGCCCCAAGTTGAAGGGGGGGGGGGCGACGGCCCTGTCTCAGGGAGCATGCTAGATAATGCTCAAGTCCTAAGCCCGAAGTGAAGAGCCTTGACTGCAAAAGTTTCCTGGTGGATGCCCTACCTCCTGGCCAAGGGGAGCATGGCCCTTGCCGAGAACTGGGCCTGGGCCGTCACCAGGGTGGTGGCGGAGAAGCAAGACGCCCCGCAGGGGTGTGGACGGATCCGTCCCTGCTGGCGGAGGGGGAGGGTAAGAGATGCAAACAAACACGACAACCTCGCAGAGCTGACCACGTTCTCTGAATCTATCTACTACGATCCCGACGGGTGGCCCCACCCCGCTGAATCCTTCGCTTCCTCCCCCGACCGTTTCAGTTCTTCCGCCGTCCGCCTTCTTCGGCGGGGTCTTGCCGCGGCGCTGCTCGGCCTGCCGCTGCTGGCCGGGCTTTCCGCCGAGGCCGCGGCGCTGACATTTTCGGGCACGACCATCACCCAGGGCGAGACCAGGACGTTCACGGTCACCGACGTCCCCGCGAGCTGGACAGGCACGCCGGAGGTGAAGATCGTTGGCGGCAGCGCCACGGCATCATCCGACTGCACGGTTTATAATTTCATCGATGTCTGTCTGAACTCGGAGGCCTGGGACAGCACGACCCGCACCCTGACCTTCGTGCTGCGGGCACGTTCCGACAGTGACACGGCTATCGAGACATTCACGATCCGCATCGAGGACAGTGACGATGCCTCGCAGTCCCATACGCAGGCTTTCAGCGTGACTCCCCCTCTGCCTGCCGTCACGCTCTCCGGTCCCGGCACCATGGAGGAGGGCCGGATGATCCTGGTCGGCGTCAACCTGTCGGAAGCGCCAAAATCGCGATGTCAAGTCAAGGTGCGGGCCCGCCGCGCCGACGGCACGGTCTACGGCAGCACCGCCTTCATCGCTCGCGGCAACAAGTCGGGGATGGTGATCGTGGTACACAACAACGACAGCGTCTGGCAGGAGAGTGGCTATTACGACATGCCGGTGTATACGGCTCCGGGCGACTGCTATGCAAGCATCCCCAGGGCTTCCGCGACGTACATCGTCCGCGTGATGGACGACGGCGACCCGAGACCCAACCGTCCCCCGGAATTTTCCGGCCAGAGCACAACTCACTTTCGTTTTTTCTCTGAGAACACCACGGGCGTCACGAAGTTGGGAGCTCCACTCCCGGCGGCCACGGACCCGGACGGCGACACCCTGACCTACACGATCGAAGGGACGGACGCGGCATCGTTCGACTTCGACGCCGCGGCCCGGCAGATCAGGTCCAGGGCCGGGGTCACCTACGACTATGAGGCGAAGCACATACACTATTTTCAGATCAAGGCGGACGATGGCAGAGGGGGGACGGACACTCAGGACGTTGAGGTCGCGGTGTTTGACGTGGACGAGCCGCCGTCGGCTCCTGCGGTGACCGCGGTGAACCCGACGCCCGGCTCGACCACGAGCCTGGACGCAAGCTGGACGGCGCCGGACAACACGGGCAAGCCGGCGATCACGAGCTACGACCTGCGCTACCGCACGGGTTCGAGCGGCGCTTGGGCGGACGGCCCGCAGGACGTGCCGGGAACCTCGTCGCAGATCACCGGACTCGATTCGGGCACGACGTATCAGGTGCAGGTGCGTGCGACCAATGACGAGGGCGACGGCGACTGGTCGAATGCCGGGTCCGGCACGACGAGCGGCTCGTCCACGACTCCCGTGGCTACTTTCGGTTCTGCTGCATCGAGCGCGGGCGAGGGCGCAGGCACGCAAAACGTGGCGGTGAACCTTTCGCCGGCGCCGCAGTCGGCCATCACGCTGGCTTACACGGTGGGCGGCACGGCGACGGCAGGGACGGACTTCGGATGTGTCTCGAAGGTGGTAGAAATCAGGAGAGGGTGATTCTCCGAGTAAC
>VXWH01000097.1 GCA_009836025.1 Synechococcus sp. SB0668_bin_13
TCAGTCCTTCCCATCTTCATGCCTGGCCTGAAAACACGTTCCCCAGCGTTTCCTTTATAAAAAGCTACCTTTTCACAATAACCTGAAGACCCCGCTTCTGTCAAAGTTTATAATTCTTGGGACCCAAGCCGCGCCGCTGGCTATGCTCACTTCAAGCATTTCTGGCTGTACGGCCTCAGGCACGAGACCGGGATTGCTTTGACGATCTCCCCAGATGTAGCCGGTTTGCGAGCCTGATGCGCCGCCTGCTCCTTCACTCTTTCCGCGGAGAGGAAACCGGCATCTATTTTGCCTATAGCACCAAGTTGGCCATCTGCCATAATGCACAGATTCAGCCTTAACCGGTTCTTCCGAGGGCTGGCCAAGCGTGGTCGCACCACCATGGGCTGATTCTGATGACCGCCAACCGCTTGAGGCCTTGACTGCTGCACTGCACCAGAAGGTGTTTGCTGATAAGGGCTACCTATCCAAACCGCTCCTGCTGCGCCTCTGGCAGCGGGGCCTCCACCTGATTACTGGCATCGCCGCAACAGAAGAACTACCGGATGACGCTGCTGGACACAGTGCTGTTACGCAAACGGTTCATTATCGAGACCCTCTTCGAGGTGCTCAAGTCCAGCATGGGCTTGGAGGATACACGGCATTGATCCCCCATCAATGCCCTGGTCCATATTCTCTCTTGCCTGGCGGCAACCACCCTCTTACCTTTTCGGTGTGTTGGGTGTCATTGCTGGGAGCGAGGTATCCATGCTCTCGAATCGCACCACCCTGTGCCCCGAGTGTTGTGAACTGACCTTTCAGCCTGTCCCTGCGGCAGCCCCACGGTAGGCGGCCATGGCCTGGCTGTAGCGGCTCACCTGTTGATCAATGCCCGTAATGGCGGTGCCCACCACCACGGCTGTGGCCCCCAGGGCCAGGGCCTGCCGGGCTTGTTGGGGCGAGGCAATGCCCCCTTCGCACAGCACAGGGATGCTCAGTCGCTCACGCAGGGGCCTCAACAACTCCAGCCCCGGGGGGCGCTGATGGGCGGTGGACTGGGTGTAGCCGTAGAGGGTGGTGCCCACCCAATCACAGCCCAGGGTCGCGGCCCGCTCGGCATTGGCCATGGTGTCAATATCGGCCATCAAGGTGGCCCCCAGTTCTGCTTTGGCGCGGGTGACCATCGCCCCCAGACTTTCCCCTTCCGGCCGGGGGCGGTCCGTGGCATCCAGGGCCACCACATCAGCCCCCGCCGACCAGATGGCGGCCAGATCCGCGTACCGGGGCGTGATGACGACCGGGCTCTCGACGTGGAAGCGTTTCCAAAGGCCGATAATCAATGCCTGCGGACAACGGCGCCGTACGGCCGCCACATGCTCCGGTGAATCCAGCCGCACAGCGGCAGCACCATTGGCCAGGCTGGCTGCGGCCATGGCGGTCATCACTTCAGTTGCATGACATGGGGATCCATGGGGTGCCTGAACGGAAACAATCAATCCACCATCCAGGCCATCCTTGCTGATCCGATTGGTGCTCATGCCGCATCCTGCCGGGGAAACTGATGGGGGAGCTGACTGCGGGGCAGCCAGCCCCGCAGATGGAGGGAACGGTGCTGTCGGCCTGGGGATTGTCTCCTGGGCCGCTCCTTGCTGGCCGCCGGGGTCATGGTGGAGATCTCTCCATTCTCACCAGGGTGGAAGGCTGGCCTGGCGGGCTGGCCTGCCTTCAGCCGCTGCTTGGTCACCTGGGCTGGCGTAATCTTGACCTCGTTACGGGCCTGATCCAGGGGCTCCGTCTGATTGGCTGGATGCCCATCAAGGTGGGGTTGCCGTTCCTGGGGCTCAGGGTGTTGTTGCTGAGGGTTGGGCGCCGGCTGGCTTGATGTGCCCTTGGCGGCTATTGGGACCTTGTCTCGTGTTTGGTCGTCTTGGTGATCCTTGGCCGTTGGGCCGGTCTTGCGGTGGGGGCTGGGCTGGGGATCTGATTGCGGCGGAAGATCAAGGCCAAGGTTCAGATGGCGGATCTGCTCTGCCCACCACAGGCAATGGCTTGACCACTCAGGTTGGCTGAGCAGTTGTTGAAGAAGGTCATGGCCATGGCGATGAACCAGCCATGTGGTGAGGCTCAGGATGCCTGGACAATCCCTCTGCTCCAGACAGTGCCGCAGGCGAGGTTTAACCTGGGCAATCACCCGCTCCTGGGCCATTCTGAGGACGTATCGCCATGGGAGCATGGTAGGGCTGGACGGCAGGCGCAAGGAAGGCCTGTGCAGCCCTGAGAGTGTCACACTGGCCTGGGCTGGGATCTGTCCTGGTTGAGTGTGCGGCGCAATAGGAGAGTGTTCACTTCCTAAACTGGATATTTTTACGATTTGTCTCAGGAAAGATCCGGCCAAGCTTCTTGGCCGTGTCCTTATCTTTGCGCCCTATGGCCTTATGCGCGCCTCCCAGAGGCCTCATTCTGTCCGCCGTTGGGACTGCTCTTGCCCTAACATCTACCCCCGTCTTTGCTCAGGCTTCTCCTTTCTCCCCGTCTCCAGCAGCAACAGCATTCCATCGTCATCGTCCCCAGCCGGTCACCGTGGCCGACGCAGCCACGCCCCGACGCTACCTCCAAGACCACAGCAATGGAATGGAGGCCCTGCTGCGCACCATCCGCTTTGCGGAAGGAACCTGGAGAGGCGGCACAACAGAGGAGGGCTACCAGGTGATCTACGGAGGGCGCCTCATTTCCGAAGTGCTCCCTGGTTCCGATCCCTTCTCGGACCACCCCCAGTTTGTTGTGGTGAAGCAGAACGCTCTCAACAGCAGCGCGGCTGGCGCTTACCAGTTCCTGGGGACAACCTGGAACCGCGTGGCTGGCTGGTACGACATTAGGGATTTTTCCCCCACCCGGCAGGATCAGGTGGCCCGTCGGCTGATTCGCGACCGCCTCAGCGATGCGGAAGAAGCCAACATCGATAAGGGCATCCTCACCCGTGAAGCTCTGCACCAACTGGCACCCGAATGGGCCGCCCTGCCCACCCACTCAGGCGCCAGCTACTACGGCTACGGCCAGAGCGTGAAGTCCTGGGATCGGTTGAAGGTCTTCTACGACAAGCAGTTGGCGTTGCTGAACCGGGAGACGGAAGCCTAGAGAGCATCAAGGCTCCCGGTAAATGATTCGTCCCTCCAGGTCGTTGGTGACGTGGATGCAGTCCTCCTGCATCAAACTCTCCAGGGCTGGGCGAATCGCCTCAGGGGAATGTCCCAACTCCAGCACGGCATCGTTGAAGGTGAACCCCCGCACGCCCCGACGCCTGGCCAGGGCGAGAATGCCTTGCCCCAGGGCCATCGGCGCCTGGTTACCCTGACCCGCGGCTGACCGGTTAAACATCTGCACCTGTTCAGGAATTAGAAACAGGTCAACCACACTGCCCACACCACAGAGCCCAACTGTCAACAACCAGAGCAGTCCGGTTCCCCAGCGTCCCGTGTAGAACCGGTGCAGACCCGCCACGCCAAACATGGACGGCACCCAAAGCAGGTAGGCCATCCCCACACTGCGCATGGCGGGGGGCGGAGCATGGTCTTGCACATAGGCCATGGGGAATCCGGAGGATCTGCGTGGCGTGAACTCTAAATGTTCAAGGTCCCAATCAAGACTGGGCCATCCGACGCCCAACCGGTCTGCGTGCTGTGAAGGGGAGGGCGTTTAGATTTCTTCCGGGCCTGTTCTGTTGCCCCAGGTCATTCACAGTCCGCCCCTGTGTCAACCTCCTCTGCCCCCCTTCACCTGCCCCGCACCAGCGAGAGCGATCAACTGCTGCGCATCCGCCACAGTTGTAGCCACGTCATGGCCATGGCGGTGCAGCGCCTGTTCAGGAACGTTCAGGTCACCATCGGCCCATGGACAGAGACGGGCTTTTATTACGACTTTGACGCCCCGGAACCCTTCACCCCCCAGGATCTCAAGAAAATCCGCAAGGGGATGCAGAAGATTCTGCGGCAGAATCTCCCCTTCCGCCGTGAAGAGGTGAGCCGCCAGGAGGCGCGGCGGCGGATCGAGGCCATCGGCGAGCCCTACAAGCTGGAGATTCTGGCCGACCTGCAGGAGCCCATTACCCTCTACCACCTGGGGGATCAGTGGTGGGATCTGTGCGCAGGTCCCCATGTGGCCACGACTGCCGAGATCAATCCCGACGCCGTGGATCTGGAGACCGTGGCTGGCGCCTACTGGCGGGGGGACGAGACCAAGGCCCAGTTGCAGCGCATCTACGGCACCGCCTTTGAAACCCCGGAACACCTGGCGGAGCATAAGCGCCGCCGGGAGGAAGCGCAGCGGCGGGATCATCGTCGCCTGGGCCGGGAGTTGGGCCTGTTTGTCTTCAGCGACAGTGTGGGTCCCGGTCTGCCCCTCTGGACACCCCGGGGCACCCAGTTGCGCAGTCTACTGGAGGACTATCTCCGCCAGCAGCAGCAGCAGCGGGGCTATCAGCCCGTGGTCACCCCCCACATCGCCCGGGTGGATTTGTTTCGCACATCGGGCCATTGGCAAAACTACAAGGAGGACATGTTCCCGCTGATGGCGGAGAACGATTCCCAGCGGGCCGCCGAGGAGGGCTTCGTGATGAAGCCCATGAACTGCCCCTTTCATATTCAGATTTACAAAGCAGAATTGCGCAGCTACCGGGACCTGCCCTACCGGCTGGCGGAATTCGGCACCGTCTACCGCTATGAGCAGAGTGGGGAGTTGGGCGGGCTGACGCGGGTGCGGGGCTTCACCGTGGACGACAGCCATATCTTTGTCACCCCCGAGCAGTTGGATGAGGAGTTCCTGCAGGTGGTGGATTTGATCCTCACGGTGTTCCGGGATCTGGAGTTGAGGCAATTCAAGGCGCGGCTCAGCTTCCGTGGTCCCCAGAACACCAAAATGATTGGCCGCCCCGAGGCGTGGGATCAGGCGGAAGCCGCCATTCGCCGGGCCGTGGACCACCTGGGGATGGAGAGTGTGGAGGGGCCTGGAGAGGCCGCCTTCTATGGCCCCAAGCTGGACTTCCTCTTCTGTGATGCCCTGGAGCGGGAGTGGCAGTTGGGGACGGTGCAGGTGGACTACAACCTGCCGGAGCGTTTTGACCTGGAGTACGTGGCGCCGGACGGCTCCCGCCAACGGCCCGTGATGCTGCACCGGGCCCCCTTCGGCTCCCTGGAGCGGCTCATTGGCATCCTCATCGAGGAATACGGGGGGGATCTGCCCTTCTGGTTGGCGCCTGAGCAGATTCGCATCCTGCCGGTGACAGCCGCAGCCTTGACAGCGGCCCAGCGGTTGGCCACCCGGTTGTGCAGCCATGGTGTGCGTGCTGCCGTGGCCAGCAGCGGGGAGCGGCTGGGTAAGTTGATTCGCAATGGCGAGACCCAGAAAATTCCCGTGCTGGGCATCCTTGGGCAGCAGGAGATGGAGGCGAATTCCGTCAGTCTGCGCACTCGACGGCAGGGGGATCTGGGCGCCATGGCGCAAGCCAGACTGGTGAAGCTGGCCCGTGAGGCGGTTGCCGGTCGCCGCGCCACCCTGGTTCCATGACCACCACGGTACTGGCGGCTGACGTGGGGGGCACCAAGACCATCCTGGCCCTCTATGACCTCACGGCGGAGGGCTTGCGCCGGCAACGGCAGCACCGCTACGCCTCCCGGGCCTGGCCCTGCTTTGACCAGATGCTGACGGACTTTCTCCAGCGGGAGGGTCGTGACGGGATCCCGGCCCAGCTTGCCGGTGCCTGTTTTGCCGTGGCAGGACCCGTGCAGCAGGGCCTGGCCCATCTCACCAACCTGGATTGGGTGGTGGATCAGCAGCAGTTGGCCCAGTCCCTGGGACTGTCCGCCGTGGAGGTGGTGAACGACGTTGCTGTGCTGGTCTACGGGCTGCCCCGGCTTCAGCCCGCCATGGCGGTGGAGCTGCAAGCCGGCGAACCACAACCCGGGGGAACGGTGGCCATTTTGAGCCTGGGGACCGGGCTGGGCATGGCCCTGGGCATCACCACGCCCACCGGGTTGTGCAGTTGCCCCAGCGAAGGGGGGCACCAGGAGTTTTCCCCCTGTAACACGCGGGAATGGCAGTTGAGGCAGTGGCTGCTGGCGGATCTGGGCCTGGAGCGTCTCTCGGTGGAGCGGGTGGCGAGCGGCACAGGCCTGGGGAACGTTGGTCGCTGGCTGCTCAGCACCCATCCCGCCCCCCATCCCCTGAAAACCCAACTCAGCGACCCAACAGTCGATCTGCCCGCCCGTATTGCTGCCGGGGCAGACCAGGGAGATGCCCTCTGTCAAGACGCTCTGGCCCTCTGGACAGAGGCCTGTGGAACCGCAGCAGCCAATCTTCTGCTCACCAGCCTCTCCACAGGGGGGCTCTGGCTGGCTGGCGGGGTGACAGCCAAGCAACTGCCACAGTTGCGCTCCCCCCGTTTCCTGCAACGTCTCCAACGGGTGGGGCGGTTCCAGCCCCTTGCCGCCCAAGTGCCCGTTCACGCGCTGATTGCGCCGGAGGCCGGCCTGTTCGCAGCGGCTCAGCGCGCCCATCAGTTGGCCCGTGGGCCATCAAGATCCGCCAGGCAGGGGGGCAGGCCGTGGGGCAACATGGACATTGATTCTTAACAAGACCACGCCTGTTGTGCCAGACAACACCTGCGAGCGGTGCGTGATCACCGTGCCAGCCACCACTGCCAACATCGGTCCCGGCTTCGACTGCCTGGGCGCCGCCCTGCAACTCAACAACCGCTTCAGTCTGCGGCGGTTGACAAGCCAGGAGGAGACCTTTGACCTGGTTGTGGACGGCCCAGAGGGGGCCCACCTGCGGGGTGGCAGGGATAACCTCTTTTATCGGGCTGCCCGCTGCGCCTGGGAAGCAGCCGACCATCCTCCCATCCCTCTGGAGGCCAGAATCTCCCTGTCTGCGCCACCTGCCCGCGGCCTGGGCAGCAGCGCCAGCGCCATTGTGGCCGGCCTCTGTGGCGCCAATATGATGATAGGGGAGCCCCTGGGTCGGGAAAAGCTGCTTGAACTGGCCATTGCGGTGGAAGGTCACCCGGACAACGTGGTGCCCTCTCTGCTGGGTGGACTGTGCCTCACCTCCCGCATCGCAGGTCAACGCTGGCGGGTGGTGTCCTGTCCCTGGCATGAGCGGGTGCGGGCTGTGGTGGCCGTTCCCAACCTGCGTCTCTCCACCAGTGAGGCCCGGCGGTCTCTGCCACGAAATGTTTCCCTGCAGGATGCGGTGAGCAATCTCTCGGCCCTCACGGTGCTGCTCTCGGGTTTGCGCAGCGGTGACGGCGCCTTGATCGCCGATGGTCTCCGCGACAGCCTCCATGAGCCTTACCGCTGGCCCCTCATTCCCCACGGCCTTCGCGTGCGGCAGGCGGCCCTGGCGGCAGGCGCCTGGGGAGCCGTGATCAGTGGCTCCGGACCCACCATCCTGGCGCTGAGCAGCCGGGAGGTGGAGGCAAAAGTGGGCAAGGCCATGGTGCAGGCCTGGCAGGAGCAGGAGGTGGAAGCCCAGTACCATGCCGTCAGCCTCCAGAATTTCCCGGCAGTCTGCCAAGCGGTGGAGTGAGTTGGGTATTTCTACTCAGAAACCCGGAGGAAGCTGATAAGGTGGCCTGCGGCCCCTGTGCTTTGGTAGGGCTGTTCTGTTGTGTTGTCTTGCGGTTTGGCCCATGGGCGCTGCTCTTGTTGATCCCCTGCTTAGCCAGTCCAGTTCAGCCTTCCCCTGGCTGAGCGCCATTGTGCTCCTGCCTCTGGTGGCGGCGCTGATCCTGCCGTTGCTGCCGGGGGACCGGGTGGCAGGACCCAGAGCCATTGCCGTCAGCGCCTTGACGGCGGATCTGGTGTTGATGGTGCTGGCGTTCAGCCGTCACTTCGTCAGCGGGAACAGCGGCTTGCAACTGGTGGAGCGCATCAGTTGGATTCCGGCCGTTGAATTGGAGTGGTCCCTGGCAGCAGACGGGGTGGCGGCCCCCCTGGTGGTGCTCAGCGGGCTGGTAACCCTGCTGGCGGCGGTGGCCAGTTGGCCGCTGGTCCGGAAGCCCAGGCTCTACTACGGCTTGCTGCTGGTGCAGGCCTCTGCCCAGGCCATGGTCTTTCTGGCGCAGGACTTCCTGCTGTTCTTCCTGGCCTGGGAGCTGGAGCTGGTGCCCGTCTACCTGCTCATCTCCATCTGGGGCGGCCCCCGTCGGCAATATGCCGCCACCAAGTTCATCCTCTACACCGCCCTGGCCTCCCTGCTGATCCTGCTCAGCGGGTTGGTGCTGGCATTCATGGGAGAGAGCTTCAGCCTCGACCTGACCACCATGGCCAGCCATGGGCCCCAGGGCAGCGTGGCCCTGCTGTGTTACCTGGGCTTCCTGGTGGGATTTGGCGTCAAGCTACCCATCTTTCCGCTGCACACATGGCTCCCCGACGCCCACGGCGAGGCCAGCGCACCCATTTCCATGCTGTTGGCGGGTGTGTTGCTGAAAATGGGAGGCTATGCCCTGCTGCGCTTCAACGTGCAGATGCTGCCGGATGCCCACGCCCAGTTGGCGCCAGCGCTGATGATTCTGGGCATCGTCAACATCATCTACGGCGCCCTCAATGCCCTGGCCCAGGATAACGTGAAACGGCGGATTGCCTGTAGCTCCATCAGCCACATGGGCTTTGTGCTGCTGGGTCTGGCCACCATCAACAGCCTGGGCTTCAGTGGCGTGATGTTGCAGATGATCAGCCATGGCCTGATTGCAGCGGCCATGTTTTTTGTCACCGGTGTGTTCTATACCCGCACCCGCACCCTGTCCATTCCCAACATGGGGGGGTTGGCCAAGGCGATCCCGGTCACCTTCGCCCTGTTTCTCACCAGTTCCCTGGCCTCCCTGGCCCTGCCGGGCATGAGCGGCTTTGTCAGTGAGATCACGGTGTTTTTCGGGGTGACCTCTGCGGATCAGTTCACCACGGCATTCCGGGTGGTGGCGGTGCTGCTGGCGGCTGTGGGCCTGGTGCTGACCCCTGTCTACCTCCTCTCCATGTGCCGCAGGGTCTTTTTCGGCCCCAGGATTCCCGCCCTGGCCCAGGTGGGGGACGCCAACCCCCGGGAATTGGTCATTGCCCTCAGTCTGCTGGTGCCCACGTTGGCCATCGGCTTCTGGCCCCAGTTGGCCATTGGGCTGTATGAGCCCACCACTACGGCGATTGCTGAAGGGGCCCGGGCTGTGTTTGCTGGCTAGGACATGATACAATTCATGGGTATTTTACATGGCACTGAATTTGGCTCTACCCCCCCCTGTGTGGTTTACGCATCTCCGAGCCGAGGAGAGTAGGCGTGGGGGGGGTTGGCGGCGTCG
Organism: Synechococcus sp. SB0668_bin_13; assembly: GCA_009836025.1. GTDB lineage: Bacteria > Cyanobacteriota > Cyanobacteriia > PCC-6307 > Cyanobiaceae > Synechococcus_B. The sequence continues at coordinate 9,320 of VXWH01000097.1, forward strand.
GGTGGATAAATGAGGGGGGGGGGGGGGGGGGGGGG
>VXWH01000025.1 GCA_009836025.1 Synechococcus sp. SB0668_bin_13
ACGCAAGGGCCGCAGCTCCTCTCAATCCTCCTCATCACAGGGGCCTCCAGATGCCCTAGCTCCCTACACCCTAACACTCCTATGCCTTCTTCAAAGGTGCCGTAGGTGCTGTTGAAGTGCCGTTGGAGGCGCTGCCTGTCCAGACCCGTGTGACGGTGGTGGTCCGCGAACCTGATGCCAGTGTGGCCGCGTTGCTATCCCAGGTGCCGTCGTAGAAGTCCGTGTAGTCGTCAGCAACTTTGGCGGCGTTCACCCAGTAGATCGGCACGCCCGTACCAGTGGTCGAAGTGTTGTCGCGGGCATTCACTGGAGCCGTGTCTCCATTCCGGGCAGTCGAAATGAGGGCGCGGAACTGGTTGTAATATGGACGGAGGTCTTGATGACCCGCGCCCGACGAAAGTTGGATTAGGTTGTTATAGAGGTTGATGTCGGCCGATGTGGCTTCCCCTGAGGTAGAACTGACAAACAGCAGCCGGAACTGGTCGCCCCCTTGCAAGCCACTTGGGATCAACGATCAGTTGTAGGGAGCGACAATGTCCGAATCCGAAGACTGTGCAGCCGCGTCGGCCGTGAGGCCAGCGTGCAGCAGCAGGCAGAAAAGGGCCACCAGAACGCCCCGCTGCGTGCAGCGGCTCTCATCGAATCTCCCTACTACTCTCCGGGGGGAGGGGTAAGGTCGTGTTTAGGAGACTGAATGCCACAGTTCAAAACCATTGCTTGCGAATTGTCAACTCTCATAATTCTCTAGCGACGCTGAGAAATCTGAGCAATGATGTTGTTGTCTTTATTACAGAAAAGAGAGGAGAACTGGCAGCGTCACTATACTTCACTCAGGGATTTCAAGCATTTCTGGCTCTATGGCCTCACACACGAGTTGCGGCACTGCTTTGGCAATCTCCCCAACACCAGCCGATCTGTGAGCCTGATGCCCCGCCTCCTGGGGTACCGTAACCTCAGGCAGCCGTTCACGCTCACCGCCGTTCGGTTGCTTCTGTTGCGGAGCGCTTGGGTCGGGGGCAGTCTTCCCAGGTTATGGCGTTTGGAGCAGGGTTCACGGTCAGAACAGGAGGTTGACCACAATTCCGGCGTCATTGATCGCCGGCCATAGCCTGGGTTCAGATGACGCTGCCCCTTGAACATTCCGGCAAACGCTCTGGCAAGCATCCGGTCCTTCTGCACTGTGGCCTTGGCGTGTACTGTTGCCGCTGCTGCTGAGGAGGCAGGCGCTGGTGGTGGGCTGTCTCTCCAGGTGCGGGGCGGGCCCGGATGCTGCTGCCCTTCTGCTCAAGGGGGTCGGTCCCCAGGTGCGTAGTCAGGTCCAGTCCGTGGATGGCGGCTCCTGGCGCATCACCTTGACAGGTGTCCACCGTCTGGCTCACCCCCACCCCTGGGGGGCACCAAGTGGGCCTCTCCCTCACCACAGGCCAGACCCCCATGGGGGAGCGTGTGGGACAACTTCTTCCATGGATGGGCCTACTCCTTTCTTAGCCTACCTCCTTCCAGCTTCCAGGACGATACACTGGGGTCTCCAGCCTCAGGCCTTAAGAAATATCAAGAGATCTGAAGTTACGTGATCAACAGCGGGTCGTTCAAGTCCACAGGATTGTGGGCCTATGTAGCCTCTCGCTGCTTTCGCTTCCCTCGCCGTGAAACCAGGGTTCGATGGACAGAACATCACGTCTCAATTGGCCATTGCTGCTCTGGCCGCCGGCGTGGTCACCTCCTATGCAGTCTCCCAGGGACAAAATCCTCTGATCGCGTTGGGGATTACAATTTTCTCTGCTGTCACCGCCGTCGCCCTTGGCCAGTGCATCTGATGCCGCTCTCCCGCAGGAGGCGGCCATCGCCGCATTGCGGCAGGACATGCCTGCCTTGGCCAACAAGACCTACTTCAACTACGGCGGCCAGGGACCGTTGCCCACCGCGTCTCTGCAGGCCATGGCGGCAAGTTGGCGCCGCATCCAGGAGTTAGGGCCTTTCGCGGAGCCAGCTTCTGGCTATGTGGAGGAGTTGATCACGTCCCTTCGCCAGACATTGGCTGCCCTCTGTGGTGTTCCGCCCCAGCGCTTGGCATTCACGGAAAACGTCACCTCTGGCTGTGTGCTTCCCCTGTGGGGGTTGCCTTGGCATTCCGGTGATCAGTTGCTCATCAGCGATGGGGAACACCCCGGTGTTGTTGCCACCTGCCATGAGATCGCCCGCAGGGAAGAACTTGACGTGGGGACTCTCCCTGTACAGGACTGCGTCAGAGAAGATCAGGTGCTGGAGCGCTTGGACAAGGTCCTGCAACCCCGCACACGACTGGTGGTGCTGAGCCATCTGCTATGGAACACGGGTGCCGCCATGCCCATCCCTGCCGTGGGTCAACGGCTCAGGGAGCACGCCAACCAGCCGTGGCTGCTGGTGGATGGGGCCCAATCCGCTGGGGTCGCGCCATTGGCAGACGCAGTGGCGGCAGCGGACCTGTATGCGTTCACGGGCCACAAATGGTTCTGTGGGCCGGAGGGCCTGGGGGCCATGGCGTTGTCCCAGCGGCTGCTTGATGGGGGCGCACCCACCATGATTGGCTGGCGCGGGCTGGCCGGGAACCCGGAACATCCCCTTTGCTTGTACGGGGATGCCCGCCGTTATGAAATTGCCACCAGTTGCTACCCCTTGATGGCGGGTCTGCTCCAGTCTCTCCGTAGCCTGGCGGCGGTGGGAGATTCCCGGCAGCGGCTTGCCCTCATTCAGGCCCACAGTGGCCACCTCTGGCGTGGCCTACGGCAACTGGAAGGGGTGGAGACCCTGTTGCCGGAGCCGCCACCCGCCGGCTTGGTGAGCTTTCGTGTTCAGGGCCACAGGCCTCGACAGGTGGTCCATGCCTTGGCGGAGCAGGGCCTGGTGTTACGAAGCTTTGAGAAACCTGACTGCGTCCGGGCCTGCTGCCACGTGACCACATTACCCACGGAACTGGGGCGCCTGATCTTTGAAATTGCTTCCTTTGTCACAAATTTCAGATCTGCTTAAGGCTTAAGGTTTTAATTACTTTTGCAGCGTGTTCTTCATGTCTTCTAGAAGCTGTCCCCGCTTCTTCCATCCGCTGGCCGCTGTGGAAACCCGCAGTGACGGTCAATGCTTTGCCAATGCGTTTGCCGTGGCGGAACACCGGGTGAACCTGGCCTTGACCGGCGCCCTGCTTCCCGCCCTGAACGTGGTGAAAATCCTGCGGCAAACCGGCTTTGCCCGACTCCATATCCAGTCCATGTTCGATGATGCTCGCCAAGGCAACCATCACGCCCGACTGCGGATGATCGAGTTCACAGCGGATGCCCTCGTGGAGGAGGAGGGCCTGGAGGCCGGTGCCCTTGAAGATGACGCCGATGATCAGATCTCCATGGCCCCCACCTGAGTGCCCAGGGCCGTTTGAGATGCTACCGGGCGCACCAGGGCTTCAGCGCTCGGCAATGGCTGCTGCCGCGACACGGCGATCATCAAAGGGCCGTTGTTCATGGCCAATGATCTGGACTCTTTCGTGGCCCTTGCCTGCAATGAGCACCGTATCCCCCGCCACCGCCTGAACCACTGCCCTGTGAATGGCCAGGCGGCGGTCCAACTCCCGATGATGGGGGATTCCTGTGGGCAGTCCTGCGCAAATCTCCTCCAGGATGCCCTCGGGATCTTCCGTGCGGGGATTATCGGAGGTGATCACCAGTTCGTCCGCCAACTCTGCTGCTGCTGCCCCCATGAGGGGACGCTTGCCCCGGTCCCGCTCCCCGCCACAGCCGAACACACAGATCAGCCGCCCCGCCACAAAGGGGCGCAGGGCCTGCAACGCGCTGGTCAGGCCGTCAGGAGTGTGGGCATAGTCCACCACCACCGTGAGATCCGGCGCCCCAATGGACTCCATCCGGCCAGGCACCCCACCAAAGCGGGGCACATGCTCCAGGAGAGGCCCCAGGGGCGCCCCGCAACTCAGCAGCGCCCCCACCGCCTGGAGCAGGTTCATCAGGTTGAAGCGCCCCAGCATGGGAGAGCGAAAACGGCCTTCCCCCATGGGGCTGATGAGCCGTCCCTCCACCCCCTTGGCCCCCATGGCCAGGTCGCACATCACCAGTTCCCCATTCCTGTCCAACGGTGGTCCCTGGTCCCGCTGCCGGGGATCCAGCAGGCGGCAACCCCAGGCTTTGCTGCCCAACTCCCGGTGCAGTCGCCGTCCATGGTGATCTTCGCAGTTGATCACCGCCTGCCCATGGAGCATGTCCGCCGCAAACAGCCTGGCCTTGGCCTGGAAGTAGGACTCCATATCCCCGTGGAAGTCCAGGTGGTCCTGGCTCAGATTGGTGAACACTGCCCCGGCAAACGCCAGCCCCGCCGCACGCTGCTGCGCCAACGCATGGGAACTCACCTCCATGGCGGCCCGCTGCACGCCATCCGCCACCGCCTGTGCCAGGTGTCCATGCACCATGTCCGCCGGCGCCGTGGTGTGGCTGGCCGTCATCACCGTCCCCGGCCAGCGATTTTCCAGGGTGCCCAACAGGGCCGTGGGCGTCCCCAGGGCGGTGCTCAGATGCTCAATCCAGTGGGTGGTGGTGGTTTTGCCGTTGGTGCCGGTCACGCCAATGAGTTGCAAGTGCCGGCTGGGGTGTCCCCAGAAGGCTGAGGCCAGCCGTCCCAGACAGGCTGCCGGATCCTCCACAACCACCACGGGATCTGCCGGCCCCGGTGGATGTTTCCGAGCCGCCCGGGGGCCGATCACGGCAACCGCAGCGCCACCCGCCAGGCTGGCTGCCCAGTAGTCGCCGCCATCCACGTGGGCGCCGGGCACCCCCACAAACAAGGCAGCAGGCGGCAGCCGCCTGGAATCCCCCGAGACTGCCCGAATCTCCCGATCCGCCACCAAGGCGGGGACGGGAATCGCCGCGGTCTCCAGCAGGTGGTGAAGGCGCATGGGTGCAACTCCAACGATGGACTCGGCCTCCAAGCTTGCGGGCTGTGGACCCAGTCAGCCAGGGGCTGAACTGGTGAATGGGCCGAGATGTTTCTCCAGCCACCGCTGTAGCCCCAACCCCTTGAGCCGTGGCGGCACCCGGGGCAGGACGGGATCATGCAGCGGGTCTGCCCCCACCACCAGCAGGGGCACCAGCAGCCCGAAACGCTGCTGCAATGCCGGATCGCCATCCACGTCCACCAGCCGCAGGCTCTCCTGGGGTAGCAGAGAGCCCAGGCGCTCCGCCAAGCCGCTGCAGAGGCAGCACCCGGGCCGGGTGAGCAGGATAAGGGGTGGCCAAGTGGAGTAATTCATCGGTCGGGCACGGGGTCGTACCCCCCGGCCGTGCAGGGGTGGCAACGCAGCAGCCGCCAGACACTCAACCACCCGCCCCGCCACAGGCCATGGCGATCCAGAGCCTCCACGGCATAGGCGCTGCAACTGGGGCTGAAGCGGCAGCGGGGTCCCAACAGGGGGGAGATGAGCCGTTGATAGAGCCTGATCAAACCAATGAGCGGCGTCACCAGACTCCGGGCGCCGGCATCATCCGTCCGGGGGGGTACACTGACGGTTTGGCGCCATGGGTGCGGCATGGGCTTGTCCCCCGGCGACGGCTCGGACATGGGCTGGCTGCTGCTGAACCCATGGTGCCAGATTTCCCCGTCACCCCTGCATCAGGAACCACCCATGTCTCGATACCGCGGCCCTCGCCTGAGGATTACGCGGCGCTTGGGAGACCTTCCCGGTCTCACCCGTAAGTCCGCCAAGCGGTCTTATCCCCCCGGTCAGCACGGCCAAGCCCGTCGCAAGCGCTCCGAGTACGCCATTCGTCTGGAAGAAAAGCAGAAACTCCGTTTCAATTACGGGATTTCCGAGCGCCAGTTGGTGCGCTACATCAAGAAAGCCCGCGCCCAGGAGGGCTCCACCGGCACCAACCTGCTCAAGCTGCTGGAGAATCGCCTGGACAACGTTTGTTTCCGCCTGGGATTTGCCCCCACCATTCCCGGCGCCCGCCAGATGGTGAACCACGGCCACGTCACCGTCAACGGCCGCCTGGTGAACATCGCCAGCTACCAGTGCAAGGCCGGAGACGCCCTGGCCGTTCGCGAGCGCAAGGGCAGCAAGCGGCTGGCCACGGACAATCTGGAGTTCCCCGGCCTGGCCAACGTGCCCCCCCACCTGGAACTGGACAAGAACAAGCTCACCGCCAAGGTGGTGGGTGGCTGTGAACGGGAGTGGGTGGCCCTGGAGATCAACGAACTGCTGGTGGTGGAGTACTACTCCCGCAAGGTGTAGGGGTACCTCGGCAAAGCCCACGGACATCCTGGGGGTTGGGTGCTTCTTTCTGCCTGTCTCACACTCCTACCGGCAGAGAGTTGGACCCTGCCCCTTTTCCCCGTTTTCCCCCCTATGCGATCAAAAAATGATTCATTCACTGCCTGATGAAGATCCAAAGGATGCTCTGCTGAGACTTCTCCGTGAGCATGGGGGCCGTATGGGGAACCAAACGGCTCAGAAGCTGTTGAGGTGCTCTGACAAGGCTTATCAGGCAACGAGAGCAGCATTGCTTGATGGTGGTCAGATGGACAGAGGCCGTGGCAGAGGCGGGTCCATTCTTCATATCGATATCATGCCGGCGGCCGCGCAGTCTCCGTTGACCGAGCCGGTGGTGAGCATCATGGGCGGCCCGACCGTGACCGAGGGCGCGGACGTGACCTTCACCCTGACCGCAAACCCGGCGCCTGCGGCGGACATCACGGTGAAGGTGAACGTGACCAAAGGCTACTTTTCACGTACGCCGGACGGCCAGCTCGGACTGCGCACGGTGACCATCGGCACGGGCAGCTTCACGGTGGCCACGGTGAACGACGGCGCGGCAAATGCAGGTGAATCTCACCGCCGACCATCGGGTGATCTACGGCACCCATGCCGCGCCTTCCTCAAGGACCTTGCCAAGCTGCTGGAGACGAGTCCCGAGTCCCTGGCCCTCTGAGGGGCGGGATGGCCACCTCCCCCTCCTTTCCCCAGCTTCCCTTATGGGATTGCCCCTCTGCCGGTTATAGATCTAACCCCAGTTGTGGATAAGGTGAGTAGGAGGTTGGGATGGTGTGCATGGTGTTGGGGATAGCGATATTGCCGATATTGATCCTGGGTTGTGCCAAGGTGGTTGCCGCCAGGCAAGAGAGACGATGGACCAGGGCATTGATGGGCCAGCGGTGGCGGGTTTTCCAGGCCCCTGCTGGACTTGAGCACCTCAAAGAGGGTCTCGATGCTGAATCGTTTGCGGGACAGCACCTTGTCCAGCAGGGGCAGCAGAGAGTTCTTCCTTTTGCGGCGCTGCCGGTGACCAGGTGACCAGGTGACCAGGTGAAGGCCCCGTTGCCAGAGGCGCTCCAGCAGCAACTTGGACAGATAGCCTGTATCGGCAAAATCTTCCCCTGCAGAGCAGCGGTCAAGGCCGCAAGCGGTTGGCGGTCATCTCTGCTGCCATCCGTAATCTTGAACGCCACGATCTTACCCTTGTGGTTAATGATTGTGGTTAATGAGCAGATTCTACCGGCGGAGTGGGAGGCTGGTCCATCTCCGGCTGGCTGGATTTCTGCTCCAATTCAGACGGTCACGGGGATCTTGCGTTTGCGTCTTTCTTCAGAAGACCGGGACTGCGGCGGAGGCAGAGAGGGTTTCCAACGTTTCCCAAGGTATAATTTTATTAAGACCCCATTATTAAGATCCCAATTCTGGATAACAAGTAGGGGTCATGCCCCCCAGACCGAGTGGTGCATCCTCCCGGCGCGCTGCTGCTAATGGTAACGGCCCTGCTGGCGGGATTCGCGGTGCCAGCGGCCGCGCAGTCTCCATTGACCGAGCCGCTTGTGTCCATCAAGGAGTGGACGCCCATTCCTGAGGGCGGCACGGCGACCTTGACGCTGACTGCGAGCCCGGCGCCAACGGCCCCCATCACGGTGAACGTGGATGTGACCGATAGCGGCGACTTCGCAGCCGAAGGCCAGACCGGTTCGCGCACGGTGACCATCGGCACGGACGGCACGGCCAGCTTCACGGTGACCACGGTGAACGACAGAGTTGACGAGCCGTCCGGCTACATCTACGTATACGTCAAGGCCGGCAACGGCTATAGGTTGGGCAGCTACGTCCTTCCGAGCTGGCTTCCGCGTCGTGACTGCGACGGGTACATACCGGCCCGCTGCGCAGGTATTTTTGTGGTGGACAACGACCAACCGGACATGCTGCCCCTTGCAAGCATCGGCACGGACGTCCAGACAGTGACCGAGGGGGATTCGGTGGTGTTCACGATCACGCTCGATCTCACGCCGAAGACGGACGTGACAGTCTATCTGGGAATCTCGGACCCCGTGCATTATCTGGCCCCGGGGACGCCGGGATTTGGTAGCAGGAATTACAATTTCGGCCCACTCGAACACGTCGTCATCCCCGCGGGTCAGAACTCGGCGACCTACACGATCAAGACGGAAGACGACAACGAGGACGACGATAACCATCCCTATCCGGAGGACAACAGAATAGGGGTGCGCATCGGCTCGGGCTCCGGCTATATGCACGGCAACCCAACAACAGCGACCGTGAAGGTCAAAGACAATGACGAACCATGGAGCGGGCCCTTGGAGGTGTCCATCCTGAAGAGCTACGGGGGGACGGAAGGAGAGTATGTTGGGTTCATGCTCAGGGCGGACCCGTCACCGAGGTCGTACCCCAACTTCGACCCCTACGACCCCTATCCCACGGCAACGGTAACGCTGAGCCAGCAGGGTGGGTATATCGCGAAGCCGGACAAGTGGGAGAAAGAGCAGAGGATTCCGCCGAGCGGCCTCGGCGGGTCGCTCTTCCTCGCGGTGGACGACGACATTGACGGACCGGACGGCACGCTGACGCTGACGGTGAAGGTGAACAGCAACGCTACACCCGTTGCGCCTAGCACCATGACTCTCGATATCCGCGACAACGACCCGACGGTGGTGAATCTGGCGCGGGTGGGCGCGGGCATGTTGGGAGCGGGCGAAGCGTTGACGTTCAGGGTGAGTCTGGGCCGGGCGCTGGTGAAGGGCGAGATCATCGACGTGCCGCTGGCGATATCCGGCACGGGAGTGTGCGCCGCCGGGTACACGCTGTCGGTGAAGAGCGGCACGGGCGCGGCGCTCTCCGGGAGCGGCACCCTGACGCCCGTCTTGCGCTTCTCGGGCGCTGGCGCACAAAGGGCGACGCTGGAGCTGGTTCCTGGTGCCGGCAGCACGGCGACGCGATGCAGGATTGCGCTGGGTCCCGACGATTCAGGCGCCAACGGCTTCGCCCGCGCCGGTCTGGGCACCAACGTGGGTGGCGGCGCGTACCCCAGCG
>VXWH01000173.1 GCA_009836025.1 Synechococcus sp. SB0668_bin_13
TCCCGCCGATGGTGAGATCGGTGAGCACCTCGGGGTTGGGGCAGGCAAAGCGGGCAGCCGAGCCGCTGGCTGTAAACACCCAGTTGCCCACAGAGACGCCGACGGGATCCACGGCCACATTGATTTTCCCTTTGCTGGTGCGCAGCACCCGCAAATAGCAGTGATCCAGACCGGCCACCCGCTGGGTACACACCAGGGACCCGATTACCTGCATGATTTCCATCAACCGGCACCTCCGCCGGACCCGCTGGTCTGGTTGCCCGGTGTCTGAACCGGGCTCGGGGCCGGGGCGCCGGCCGCCTGGGACGTTGCTGACGACGTTGCTGAAGCCTGGGCTGAGGAGGACGCTGAGACCGGGGGTTTCGGTGGGGGTTCCCAGTGGTCAATGATGCCCACGATGGTCAGGTCACTGGGGTAGGACTTGCTGCCAGCCGCTTCACGGGCGGCGGAACTGCCCACGCAGATCACCCAGTCCCCATCCCTGCACCCCACGGCATCCACGGCAACCAGGTGGGAACTACCGTCTTGCACCACCTTCAAATGCTTATGCTCAAAGCCGGGGATGCGGTTGGTGGACACGAGCGGCTTGATCACCTTGCAGATTCTCATTCAGTGCGCCTCCCCCACTGGAGCTTGTAGAGAAGAGCCCAGAACCTCAGGCGGCTTGTGGTGGTCCCCATCCCGCACCGTCAGCAGGGTGTGCAGCAAGCCCTGCCGGGACAAATCCTGATAGCGCCCATGGACGGCGGCGGCAATGCGCTCACAGGAGCGCACGGCCCGCTCACGGGAGCCCGGCACACTGGAGTGGAAGTCGTAACGGATCACCACGGGCACAGGCAGGCCGCGGCTGATGTTCAGACCCTTGAAGATCTTGATGCCCACGTCCAGGTCGGCGGCACCCTCCTCCACGGTTTCCATGTGGGCGAAGTAGGTGAGGTTGCGCAGATGGATTTCCTTGAAGCCGATGCCCACGCCAATGAAGCGCTCCGCATGGCCGGCATCCCCATAGGCCCCGTGATGGAACTGACGCACGAAGTCAATCTGGGAGATGTTGTTCTCCAGCAAGCGGGAGATGAAGCGCACCATGCCCTCTTCAATGGCCCCCCCTGCATCCTGCCGCACCCGCTCGCCAATGGCCGTCCGGGCTTCCTCGGGCGCCATGGCCACGGTCTGGCTGTACACCTCACGGGCATCCAGCCAGCGGTTCAGGTTCGTGGCGCCGTCCGCTGTGGGCACGTGGATGCGGATGGCGTCCGTGTCCGTATCCAGACCCAGCAGCAGCAGGGTGACGGAGGCGCCACAGCAGAAGCTGTTTTCCACCGCCTGGCGAAAGTCCTGGAGCCGGTTCAGGCCGGAGCTGGCCGCCAGGGCATCGTCGGAGCCGTGGGCTGCACAGCCCTGACGGCGTGGATCCAGGGAACTGAAGTGGTAGACCACCACTTTCAGGTAGCGGGTGTCCTCGTGGGCCTGGTTGGGCACCCCTTCCCGGTGGCGACGGTGTTCGGTTTTGATCCAGCGGGTGACGGTGCGCTCCACGTCAAACATGGCGCCGGCGTAGGGGCGGCGGCGCACGGAACTGAAGGGCAGCCGCAGTGCATAGCTGATGGCGTGGGCCAAGCGGCCGTCCGCACAGGGGCTCACGTCCAGCAGGTGAAAGCCACAGTCCTGGACAAAGGCGTCAAAGGCACTGTCTTCCGGGCCGCCAAGGGGATTGTTGGCGAAAAAGGCCTCACTGGTGCGCTTGTAGGTCTCGAACACACACCAGGCAAACAGGCTGCGCATGTCCAACTGGGTCACCCAGGCCTGGGCCAGGATGTGCTCCGGCAGAGGAAAACCCAGTTCATCCAGGGCCAGGGCTTGGGCCTTCTGCTCGAAGTCCGGCTCATGCTGGAGTGCGGAGATCCGCTTGAGCACCTCCACAATGTTGTCAAAGCTGCCCTTGACGTGGCTGTCGTAGGTTCGCAGTTGTTGATTGCGCTCCCGGTTGGTGAGGGGATGGAGTGGCCCCGTTGCGGCAACCGGGTCTTCGGGCTGAGGAGTGCTGAGGCCAGGCGATGGCAGTGCGCCCACTGGTGGGCGGCCATCCCGCCGTGGTGGCCGACGCCGTGGCGCTGTCGGCCCCAGGGACGGATAGGGATCGCGACGAGCAAACATGAATCAGCCGCGGGCTCCGCCGGAGAAGGTCACCACAGCCCCCTTGTCGGTGTTGCCGCTGGAGCCGGTAATGGGACTGAGGGGAACCTCCGTCTCCGCATTGCGCTTGGGTTGGAAGGGGGGCATGGCGGACATGGGTCCTGGCCTGGAGGGGTTGCGGCGGCGGGACGAGGGACCTTCCGTGCCCGTGACCCGGTCATTGCGGGACCAGTCGTCTCCGGAAATCCGCACCCCCTGCGCCATGCCTTCACCCGTGACGCGGGACGGGGCCGGTGGCGTGACCGGGGCCGGTCTGGCGTCGCCAGCGGCGCCGGCCCTGGCCGCCAGCGGCGGGAGCGGGTTCCGTGACGGCAGGACCGCGTTTGCGCTGCGCTGGTCAAAACGAAACTCTTCTGTCCCCGTCACCCGGCCCCCCGCCATGCCAAAGGGACCGGTGATGCGGGTCCCCCCCCGCTCATAGAGGGTGCCCGTCACCCCTGTGACCTGGCGCCGTTTCTGCTCCGTGTGGGCCGCCCGAAAGGGGGACGTGATGGTAAAGCGGGTCCAGGGAGCGCCTTCCAGGGGCTGGGGCAAATCTGACGGAACCCCGTCTCCCTGGCCACAAGCACTCTGGAACTGATCGGCCCCCACATAGGGGGTGCCGCTGATGGGCTCGCAGGCGCCCCGTTCCGCGCCCGTCATGACACCGCCGATTCCCGGTTGCAGACCTGTCATTGGCTGACCAGGGGTGCCAGGGCCTACGGGGGTGCGGGCCACAATGGCGGTCTGCTCAGGCTCGCTGCAGAAGTTGTCGGACTGCTCCAGGCCCGCATAGGGGGTGCCGGTGACGGCCTTGCAGGTGCCGGGCTCATCACCCGTGACCAGGGGAGAACGGCCCGTGTGGGTGCCGGACACGGTCTGGTTGCGGTTGGTGGTGCTCAGCCCCACCTTGGCCGCCTCCGGGACGGGCCGGCTCCTGCAGAATGCGTCATATTGCTGGCGACCCACGTAGTCGTCACCGGTGACGGCTTTGCAGGCGCCTGGTTCATCGCCGGTGACCTTGGCCGAACGGCCCACCTCGTTGCCGGTGACGGCGGAACCCCGCAGTGTGGAGAAGGTGCGCACTTTCGCGGGAGCCGGTCCACGGCCAATATCCGGGGTGGGGTTCATGTATTGGGAGCCGGTAAGCTGATGGCCACTGCCCGGTTCATCGCCGGTAACCTTGGCCGAACGCCCCACCATGACGCCGGACACCCGCTGCTCCGCCTGGGTCCGGGCCTGACCCACCTTGGCGGGTTGGGGCTGGGTGGGGCTGCCGCACCAGGTTTCCCCATGGCTGCCTGAGAGGTACTGGGTGCCGGTGATGGATTTGCAGGTGCCCGGCTCGTCACCCGTGACTTTCGCCGAGCGGCCCACCTCCGTCCCGGTGACCGTGTTGCCGTAGCCGGTAGGAGTGACCGCTACTTTGCGGGGGCGGGATGGGACCTGGCTTTGGCAATAGGCCTGGAACACGTCAGCCCCCATGTATTCCGTCCCAGTGATGGTGCGGCAGGTGCTGGCTTCGTTGCCGGTGGTCTTGACGGAGCGGTCCGTGCGGGTGCCGGTCACGGTTTGCCCCAATGGGGTGGTGCTGGCGCCCACCTTCCAATGGGCATCGGCCGCCTGGCCTGGCTGGTCGTTGTCTTTGGGCCGATTCATGCCACGGCGGGGACCACAGGGGCGCTTGTTGTTGCCTTTCACGCACTGGCCAGCGGATCCGGAGCGGGCCTTCAGTTCACGAACCCGTTGCGCCAACTCCCGGCCAGACAACTCCGGGTTGCCCTGGCGCGCCACCGCAGCACTGGAGGCACTGGTGGGGGCATTGGCGGATTTGCCATGCTTGGACATGGCCAGCCGGCGGGCCAGCACCAAGGCGCGGCTGGGGCTTGTGGCGGTCTTCTTTGCCTTGGGCGTCTTGAGGCGGGCTTCAGCAGCGCTGCGCCGACCCGTTGGCGGAGACGTCAGATTCAAGGGTCGCCCCAGTGGTCCTGCCTCCCTCTTACGGCGTTTTTGGCAGTCACAGGTGTGGCTTGCATCCTGACGGTCAGTGGCGGCCGGCTGCGGCGTGGTCCGGGAAGGACGGCGCACCGCTGTGCGAATCCGGTCCTGGCTGGGGTCGTTGCGTTTGCCCTGTCTGGAGAGGGACCGGCGCCGGGCCAGCGCCAGGTCACGGATGGGGTTGGAGATTTTGCGGGTATTCAGGTTCTGTGCCCTGGGGGGGACTGACGGGGCAACAGCAGCAGGCTGGGAGATGACCGTGGGCCGAGGGCGGGTCGTTGCTGCAACAACAGTCCTGGCGCGGCCGCGCTTGGGGCTCCGGTCATCGGAAATATTCCGCTGGCGTGTTTTTGCATAGCGCGAGGCGGCGGCCTTCCCGGCTGTGGAGAGGGCTTTGCGGCGCTCAAGTGCTGATTGACGGCTTGCCGTAGTAACCATGTCCGCCTCGGTGTGCTCGGTGTTAATTAGGGGAGATCAGGCAGTAAAAGGTCCAGCAGGCGCCGGGTCGCCAGCGCCATGCTGGACAGGATTCAGGAGCGGCCTTCAAAGACCACGAAGGCTGTGCCCTGGGTCTGGGTGTAGGCGTCGTACCCCGTCAGCCGAACGTGGTGATCGGGATAGGCGCGATGGCAGGCCTCAAGCTCTGCAACAATCGCACCCAATTCAGCTTCACCGAAGAAGGGCAGCTTCCAGAGAGACCAGTAGTTGCGCATGGAAGCGCTGGGGTGGACATGCTCAATGCAGGGTGTCCAACCCTGGGCGATGACATAGGCGATCTGTTCGTAGATCTCCTCCTGGGTCATCGCTGGCAGGAAACCAAAGGTTTCCAGTGTGGCGACGGTTTGATAGTCGACCACCGAGCTGAAAGGCATGGATCCGTTTGAGCGAGTGGTTGGGGTGATGGTGCGGCGGCCGTGGTGTGAACCGCTTGCGGTCAGCCGCCGCAATGGGCAAAGCGCCCTTCAGAACCTGGAATCAGAGGTCAAGCTTGTCGACGGTGTCAAACTCGAACTTGATCTCCTTCCAGGTGTCCAGGGCGATGGCCAGTTCAGGACTGCTCTTGGCCGCCTCGGTAAGGATATCCCGGCTTTCCTTCTCGAGCTCGCGACCAGCGTTGCGCGCCTTGACGCAAGCTTCCAGGGCTACGCGGTTGGCGGCGGCGCCAGCGGCGGATCCCCAGGGATGACCGTGGGTGCCGCCACCGAATTGCAGCACCGAGTCGTCCCCGAAGATGGTGACAAGGGCGGGCATGTGCCAGACATGGATGCCGCCGGAGGCCACAGCGAACACACCGGGCATTGAGGCCCAGTCCTGATCAAAGAAGTTGCCCCGGGTGCGGTCCTCCGGCACGTAGGACTCCCGCAACTGATCAATGAAGCCCAGGGTGGTTTGACGGTCCCCTTCCAGCTTGCCCACCACGGTGCCCGTGTGCAGGTGATCGCCACCAGAGAGGCGCAGGCACTTGGCCAGCACACGGAAGTGGATCCCGTGCTTGGGATGACGGTCGATCACCGCGTGCATGGCCCGGTGGATGTGCAGCAACATGCCGTTGCGGCGGCACCACTTGGCCAGACCGGTGTTGGCCGTAAAGCCGCCGGTGAGGTAGTCGTGCATGACGATGGGCATGCCCAGCGCTTTGGCGTGCTCGGCCCGGGCATACATGTCTTCCGGTGTGGCCGCGGTGCAGTTGAGGTAGTGGCCCTTGCGTTCGCCAGTCTCCTGCTCCGCTGTTCTCACCGCTTCGGCAACAAAATCAAAGCGATCCTGCCACCGCTGGAACGGCTGGGAGTTGATGTTCTCGTCGTCTTTGGTGAAGTCCAGGCCACCGCGCAGGCACTCGTAGACCACCCGGCCATAATTCTTGCCGGACAGACCCAGCTTGGGCTTGATGGTGCAGCCCAGCAGCGGCCGGCCGTACTTGTTCATGCGGTCCCGTTCCACGGCAATGCCGTTCGGGGGGCCCATGCAGGTCTTGATGAACGCCAGGGGGAAACGGATATCCTCCAGGCGCAGGTGGCGGAGGGCCTTGAAGCCGAACACGTTGCCCACCAGCGAGGTGAGCACGTTGGTGACGGAGCCCTCCTCGAACAGGTCGAGGGGATAGGCAACGAAGGCGTAGAAGGACTCGGGGTCCGTGGGCACGTCTTCGATGCGGTAAGCGCGACCCTTGTAGAACTCCAGATCCGTGAGAAGCTCGGACCAGACGGTGGACCAGGTGCCGGTGGAGGATTCGGCGGCCACCGCGGCGGCCACTTCTTCCCGGGGAACGCCTTCCTGACCCGTGCATTTGAAGCAGGCCAGAATATCGGTGTCGAGAGGGACGTAGTCGGGAGTCCAGTAGGTATCCCGGTACTCCTTCACACCAGCGTCATACTTTTTGCTCATGGGCTTGTGATGAAAGGGGACGTGAGGTGGGAGTTAGCTCAGTCCTTCATGCCGGAACCGGAGGGCGTCGGTCCATTGCCGAGAACGGGTTCAACTTCACGATGAGGACGGGCGATGATGTGGGCCGCAACCAGGCCATCACCGACCCGCTCACAGGCATCCGCACCGGCCCGCACAGCGGCGTTGACGGCGCCGGTCTCACCGCGGACCAGCACGGTCACGTAGCCACCGCCGACAAATTCGCGGCCGATGAGGCGCACCTCTGCGGCCTTGGTCATGGCATCGGCTGCCTCAATGGCAGGGACGAGGCCGCGGGTTTCAATCATGCCTAGGGCGATGCCCATGGTTTCATTGGCCATTGCCGAATTCCGTGGGGGGAATGTTCATGGCTGACTTTCTCTGCTGAAGTCTCCATCCGTCAAGGGACTTGAGGCTGTTTTGGCATCAGGAGTTCTTGCTAGAGTGATTAGCATTACTTATGAGTCCCTCCATGACTGAGAAGTTGTACTTAGTGAGATGGGAAAATCCACACAAATTTCCGTGGCAACCGCCACCAAAATCCATGGTCAACGCACAACGCGGATCTCCGTGTGACGAGACCCTGATTAGTGGCTGCGGCTGCGGGCATTGATGGCGGCAATGGCCTCCATGGCCGCGGCTGCCGCCTCTTCCACGTCCCCCTCCCGCCCCGCCATGGTGAGCCGGCCAAAGGCGCCCACGGCTTTTACGTCCACCAGGGTGATGTTGGAGGCTTTTTCGGCCTCGTTGGCGGCGTACAGCACATACCCCGCCGGCTCGGTCTCCAGGATGAACATGCTCATGCCCGCCTCGATCATGGACCCGCGGCGGTTCTGGCGGTTGATCAACACCGCATGGTCCGCGGTGATGGCGCGGATCACCTCGTACCAGGTGACGTCACAGTGGGTGCGGTCCTCCACCCGGCTGCCGATGGCCGACAGCACAGCGTCACCGGAGTGGAGCACGTTGCTCTGGTCCAGGTGGTAGAGAGCCAGGGAACCAAAGGCCCGCTCCACCACCATCTGCCCCAATCGCACGGTGCTGGCCTTCAGGGCAATATCCGTCATGCGATGCACCGCCAGCCCCGGCGCCACCTCCAACCAGAGACAGGCATCCCCGGGAATGGGCAAAAATCCCCCGGACACCGTGCCTGCATAAGCTGCCAACTGCGGCTGCAGGGAATCCAGGAACACGTAGCTGCGCAACTCGATCCTCTCGGCCGACTGGGGGGTGAGTCCAGAAGGAACGATGCCGCTCAGTCCTGTAATTCTTGGCTTTGGCCGCGAGGGCGCCATGCTGTTGCCGGAAGGGTGGACCGGCCTGGACTCCAGGCCCCATTCCCCCACGGAATCGGCAAGCACAGGAGATGGTCAGAACCTAACATGGCCCGGTCTGGCGGTGCGACTCACCATGGCCAGCGCCGTTTCTGAAATTCTGCCATGGGACAATGGGATCTCAGCGTGGTGCTGGCCACCTACAACGAGGTGGAGGCCGTTGGCCCCATGGTCCGGCAGTTGCTCAGCCAACTGGATGGAGAAGGTGGCCTGTTGCGGGAGGTGATCGTGGTGGATGACGATTCACCGGACGGCACGGCTGACGTGGTGCGACAACTCGGCCGTCAGGATCCCAGGATCCATTTGTTGCTGCGCTGTGATCGCTCCGGCCTGGCCAGCGCTATCCGCGACGGGTTGCTCTCGGCCAGTGGCGAGTTGGCGGCGGTGATGGATGCCGATGGCCAGCACGACCCGGCAGTCATCCACACTGCGGTGACGTTGCTGGAACAGCAGGGATTGGACCTGGTTGTTGCCAGCCGCTTTCCTGCAGATTCGGGGGGGGAGGCGGTCGCAGAGGGTTGCAGGGCTTTCGGCAAAACGCCAATCCGGTTCAGAGCGTGCCAACTGGTTGGCGCGGCGAAGTCTGCCGCCAGTTTATGGGCATCTGAACGACCTGATGAGTGGCTTTATGGTGTTGCGCCTGGCCAGCACCCGTGCAGCAATTCGGCGGGTGAACCTGGCAGGCTTCAAGTTTCTCTATGAGCTGTTGTCGGTGAGCGAGGGCAAATTCAAGGTGGGAGAGGTTCCCTTGAACTTTCGTTCCCGCCAGACGGGCAACTCCAAACTGGATCAGGCCATCGTCTGGGATTGGCTGGTGTCGCTCCTGCATACGTTTACAGGTCGCATCATGCCCAGGCGCGCCATCAGCTTCGGACTGGTGGGCGTGACGGGAATGGCAATTCATGCCGGGATTTTCTTCGTCCTCAGGATCGCGGGCCAGAGCTTTCTGTCCAGTCAGATTGTAGCCGTTGTTGTAGCGGCCAGTTTCAACTATCTGGTCAATAATATCCTCACCTTCCGCGCTTCACGTTTACGAGGGACAGCGCTACTCATTGGCCTGATCAAGTTTCTGCTGGTTTGCTCTCTGGGCCTGGTTGCCAATATCAGCGTCTCCACAGTCGTCTATGACAACATGAGGGAAGACAGCCTGGGAACTGTGGCAGTGTTTGCCGGAATCGTGGTGGACTTTATCTGGAAGTACGCCGCGTCTTCTCGGCTTGTGTGGAATGTTCCCTACTGAATATCCAGATGTTTAGCAGCAGCTCACGGGTCTTACCGATAACAGCTTGCTCGTGAAGCAGAGAATGACGATGGAGCAGAGAGGAGAGGGTTGCTTCGGGGGGGGGGGGCAAAATGGGAATGAGGGGGTTGACGGCACAACGACGGGGCCCGCTTAACCGTTGGGGGTGATGTGCTTTGGGCC